>CAZRAQ010000010.1:0-28410 GCA_964598015.1 uncultured Methanoregula sp.
CCTTATGCGAAGCAAGGATCCCTATCTCTTCCAGCTTTTTCAGGTATAACGATGCAGTCTGCCGTTTTGCAATACCCGCATCTACCAAGATCTCGATCTTGCAGGTGTTGAAACATCACCTACCTTTTACAGTACGCTTATCGAAAGGGGATCATTCCGTGTCGTTGTGGGAGATATCTACACCAATTCGACAGGACAGGGAGGTACTTAAAGCGCGATGGACAGATATTCTTGGTGGATCTTTAAAAACCATGATAATCCGGGGAGCAAAACATCACGAGGTGCTGGAGAAAGGAGGTTCTGTACTCGCGGATCTCGTGCGGAATTTGTCCGGTACTGATGACAGCGCTGATCCAGACCAGAAATAAAAGATCTGGAAGATATGCTCACTTATACACTCATTTCAGTCACTGAAAACAATGTGCATCAGTTCGTGAACTGACCTGGAATTGTTTTATTGAAGTTGCAGGAAGGCATAGTTCTGGAATACTGCATGAGGTCATCCCGCTTTCATGCGATCGATGTCCCGGTTAACTGGATGATGATTGTTATCAGGGCTCCCGGGACTCCCCCAAGAGCGCAGAGCAGGATATTCACGGGGGTGTAGGGGATATCCGGCTTCCCGACATAGCCGAGAAGATCAAAGTAATTGACAAAGAAGAGGATGAGCAGCCCGAGTATCGAATTGATGATAATTTTGACAATATCCTTCAGGACAAAAATCAGGACGATCGCGATAAGTATCCCGGCCACGATCAGGGCAAGGTCAACATACATCTTACACACCTATGATATGTTGCTTCGGTAATCGTATAGAAGGAAGGACGAACGATCCAATCACCCGGTCATCTTTTCCGAGACCCGCAACATCTGCCAGCATCCCAAAGACATTCCCCGACATCATCGCTTTTCTCACCGGCGTTCCATACGCCCCCTCTGAAACACGAAACGGGTTTGTAAGCTCAACGGAAAAATCTCCCGAGAGAGGATTGGCGGTATGGGCACCGACCACGTCCTCGACATAGATTGCCTCATCCGCCATAACATCCATCCTTGGGCCCTCGACCATGATGTTGTGGGTTCCAATGGCAGGTGCACCCCCATGCCCTCCTCTGACCGCATTTCCCGTGCTCTCCTGCCCGTACCGGTATGCCGTTTTCAGGTCGTAGGAGAAGCTTTCGAGGATGCCGTCTCTGATATAGGTTATCTTCCTGGTGGAAACGCCCTCTGCATCCCAGCGGGTGCTCGAAAGCCCCCTATCCAGGAATGGATCATCCAGAATTGAGAGTGCGGGATCGATCACCTGCTGCCCCATCGACTGGGCAAACTTGGACCGGCCGGCATGCACGTTTCGGCCGGAGAGAGACGGGATCAGGACTGCCCCAAGGAGCTCGGCAAAGGCGACAGGGGAGAGCACGACATCGTAGGGACCGGAGGTGATATCAGTTCCCCCAAAAGACTCTGCGGCAAGGAATCCTGCCCGGTCACCGATAGCGACCGAATCAAGATCGAGCGTGTATGAATTCCCGAACTCATGCCCGGTGGAATTGCCACGTATCGCTTCGATCGAGGCCGAGACGTTACTATGGGGTCGTGAGTAATACACCCCATGGCTGTTTGCCAGCGTCAGGGTCTGAACTGAAATGCCCGCCCCTCCCGAGGTGACTTCAACCGGATGTGATGATGCGCCCTCGATCATTCCCTCCAAAAGATCGACAAGAATATCCTGATTGGGGGTGAGCGAAGGATCAAACGCGAGAGGCCGGTTGTCAATCGGGGCCGGGTCCGGGAGACCGTTCCAGGGTTGCGGCGTTGCGAGCCTCCCGCTCGCGACCGATGCAGCAAGACACTGTTCCCAGTCACCGGGATTGCTTGAGGAGGAGTTGCCAATTTTCCCGTCTTTTATCGTCCGTATGGAAAGCCCGAAATACCGTGACTCCACCGCCCGGCTCACTTTCGTCCGTTTCAGGTCGCCCGAGACAGAGTGCCCCTCGGTTATGTATACTTCGACCTCGTCCGCGAGCGCCGCCCCTTTCCTGAGGATCTCGTCAATCGGGAACACTGCCACCCACCACCGCACCGGACAGGAGCACATGAGGAGCGCCATCGCTGACCGGAACGCTCTGCCCACCTTTGCCGCAATAGCCCTGGTGCATCCGCTTGTCGCCGGCACAGAGCTGTATCGAATGGAGGGTTTTGAGGATCTCTCCGGAAAGGGAGACATCCCGCACCATCGTGGTGCACTCACCATTCTCTATCAGGTAGCCATACTCGGCATTGAACTGGAAGACCCCCCTTCCCGGGTCGACCTGTCCGCCCCGCGATCCCCTGAGAAGGATGCCGTTTCTGCATTCGGCGATTATCTCTTCAGGGCTGCTGTCACCCGGTTCGATGAACGTGTTGCTCATCCTCACCAGGGGAGGTTCGCCCGGCATCGCACGGGCGTTTCCTGCGTGCCCGTTGCCGACCGCTGCAAGGGTCTCCCGTGAATGGAGGAATCCGCCTATCACTCCCTTTCGGATGATCTCGGTCCGTTCCACCCTCGAACCCTCGGCATCGCAGGGCTCAAAACCGAACTCGGGCAGGGAGGGGTCATCCACTATGGTGACAATAGGATTTCCTATCCTCTCCCCCACCCTTCCGGCAAGCACAGAGTTTCCCTCCTGGATCAGGTCCGCTTCGCTGGCATGGCCGACCGCCTCGTGGGCAAAGACCCCGGCGAGTTCCGGGTCGAGCACCGCATTCATGGTTCCGCCCCTCGCAGGCTGGGCCGAGAGCAGCGCCACTGCCCTCTCTCCTGCAGCCCGCCCGAGATCCTGCTGGTGGCGGATGTTGAGTCCCCGGATGGAATGGCGTCGTTCGTATCCCATCTGGAGCGACCCGTTTCGCGATGCTACTGCCAGGATAGAAAATCCGCTCCGGCATATCCCGTAGTGTTCGGCAGCTCCGCCGCTGTCCCTGAATGTCACCTCTTCGAACCGTTCGACATAATTGGCCCTTGTGTTCACGATGCCACCGATCTTTGCCGCACGTTCTATCGAGAGCAGCAGGTCCGCCTTCTCATCGATGCCGACATCCCTTGGATCCTCGAGCATGGCAGGGACATCCCGAATTCCCCGTCTTCTCTCCGCAAGGGAGACCTCTTCAGCAGTGATTGACGCAGTCCTGCCGGCATTTCGGATCAACTCCTCAATTTCCTTTTCGGTGGTGTCAGCAAAATTGTCGAGAGTAAAAATTCCCCACCCTCTGCCTGAAAGTGCCCGTATCACGGCATGATCGAAAAAAGAGGTGCCGGCCGATTCGATCACCCCATTGTCGATATCGATATGGGTCGACTGGCCGGTGACATGCCGGATATCGTAATAGCTGATGCCGTCCATTCCAATCAGACAATGGAGGGAGTGAATCCGGAGCCTTCAATCAGCTTTTCCGATGTCGATATCGCCATCTTCCGGAGCTTTTGCAGGAATCCTTCCTTGTTCTCCGGCACGAGTGCTATTTTGAGCACCTCCTCGATGTTGCTGACCGGGATGACGGTAACGAGCGGGCGGTACCGCTCTTCAATGAGTACATCGTCAATGTTTGCCGCCGGGATTAGCACGTGGGTGATCCCTGCCTTGGCGGCTGCTTCGATCTTGTAGGTCACACCGCCAACGGGGAGCACATCCCCCCGGACTGAAAGCGAACCGGTCATCGCCACGTCCTGGCGGACTGGGATCCCCTCAATGGCACTGATGACCGCGGTTGCCACGCTGATCGATGCCGAATCGCCCTCGACTCCTCCATAGGTCCCGATAAACTGGATGTGAATATCCATGTTCTTGATGTCTTTTCCGGTGAACTTCTTCAGGATCGCACTGACGTTCTTGATGGACTCCTGTGCGATCTCCTTGAGCATCCCGGTTGCAATCACGGTCCCGTTTGCTCCCTGTGCCATCGTCACTTCCGCCATGATGGGGAGTACCGATCCCGAGTCGCTCCCCATGACTGCAAGGCCGTTCACCCTTCCGACACGGGTCCCTTCCACGACGGTGAGCTCGTATTCGCGGCTCCTCCCGATGTATTCATCAGATACCTGGTCCTCTATTGACCGGGCCGTCTTTTTGGCGGCGATGACATGGTCAGCGGTGGTGACGTCGACCCCCTCCTGGCGTGCAAGGTCTCCTGCAACACGGATAAGCCCGCCCATGTCGCGCAGCTTGAGCGTGAGGTGCCCCTTCCGGTTGGACCGCCTCCGTGCCTCACGGAGGATCTCTTCCATCGCCCCCTTGTCAAAGTGGGGGATCTTCCCGTCGTTTTTGATCTCCTGGGCGATGAACCTGATGAACTTCTCCCTGTTTTCCGGGTTGTCAGGCATGCTCTCGCTCATGTAGACCTCGTACCCGTATCCCCTGATACGGGACCGCAGCGCCGGATGCATCCCCTGGACCGCGTCAAGGTTTCCGGCTGCCACCATGATGAACCGGCAGGGCACCGGTTCGGTCCGGACCATGGCCCCGCTCGAACGCTCGCTCTGGCCTGTGATGGGGAACTCCCCTTCCTGGAGAGCGGTGAGCAGGTTCTGCTGGGAATGGGGGGTGAGGGTATTGATCTCATCGATGAACAGCACCCCCTTATGGGCACGGTGGATAGCGCCCGCCTCGACCCGGTCATGGCTGGGGGTTTCAAGGCCGCCGCTCTGGAACGGGTCGTGCCGGACATCGCCGAGCAGGGCTCCTGCATGCGACCCTGTCCCGTCAATAAAGGGCGCCTCGACCGTGGTATCGTTGGTGACCAGGAGCTTCGGCACCATGGTCTCTTCCTTCGGGGTTGCATAGCGCAGGGCCATGAAAATGAAAGCAGCAGCAATGATCCCCATCAGCCACTGGTAGGTGATGAATGCATATCCCACGATAGCGATGACGAGGAGCATCACGAGCGTGTTACGGAACTGGATCTTCTTCCTCGCCTCTGCCTTGTGGGCGGTGACTATCTGCTTGCCTCTCCCTGCAGGGACGGTCCGGACGATCGGGTTGTTCTGATCGTCCGAATTCGGATACACGAGTATATCCTGCAGTTCCTCTTTTGGGAGAAGTTCGGCCATCGCTTTGGCGAGCATCGATTTGCCGGTACCGGGGCTGCCGATCATCATGACATGCCGTCTCTGCGTCGCAGCCTTCCTGATCACCTCGACGGCATTCTCCTGGCCGATGACCTGGTCGATAAGTTTTGGAGGCACCTCGATATCAGACGAACTCTTCTCGGCGATTTCGAACGAAAGGAGCTCTTCCTGGGCCTCATGACCGGGTTCTGTTGATTCCATGGGCAGATATACCTCACAAAAAAATAATACAGCAATATCCATTATCCATGGTAGTTTAAGTACTTTCAGCATGAGGTAGGATGGGATGAAGGTAATAAGCACAGAATACTCACAAATCCTGGCAGCAAGGCTTGCAAATGCGATGAAATCCGATCTGGTGGATGTGCGGTTCTCCCGGTTCCCGGATGGAGAACTGTATCTGAAGGCAGGCCAGGTCGGCGATGAAGTGCTGGTGGTTGGGAGTGTCACCTGCAGCGATGCCCTCGTCCAACTCGTCCTCCTTATCGACGCATGCCAGGGGTCCGAAATCACCCTGGTTGTGCCCTACATGGGATACGCCCGCCAGGACAAGCAGTTCTCGCCCGGGGAACCTCTCTCTGCCCGGGCTATTGCCGGGGTCCTCTCCAGGGAGATCCAGAGGGCATTTCTTGTCAATGTCCATGATCCCGGCGTCCTCCGGTTTTTCAGCGTCCCTGCGCATACCCTCTCCCTTGCACCCGAAATCGGGACATTCCTGAAACAGAGAGGCTGTATGCATCCGCTTATCCTTGCGCCCGATGATGGTGCCGCCCGTTTTGCTGCAGAAGTTGCCGGGGTGAACGGGTGGGAGTTCGACTTCCTCGAAAAGACCCGGATCTCCTCAGAAACGGTGAGCATGTCCCCCAAGAATCTCGTTGTAAAAGGGCGGGATGTGGTCATCGTCGACGATATCATCTCTACCGGCGGGACCCTGGCAACCGCTTCACGGCTCCTGTACGACCAGGGGGCACGGAACGTGTATGCGGCCTGCGTCCACGGGGTGTTTGCCGGCGGTGCCTACTCGCACCTTATCGCATCCGGCGTCAGGAAGGTCTATTGCAGCGATACCATCGAGCGGAGCTGCAGCGAATTTTCCGCTGCAGGGTGTATTTCAGATGGAATATCCCGATGCTGAAGATCGACGGGTCCTATCTTGAAGGCGGCGGCCAGGTCGTGCGGTCTGCCGTTGCGCTTTCTGCAATGACCGGGATTCCGGTCGAGATTAGCCGGATCAGGGAGAACCGGAACAAGCCCGGACTGGGCTACCAGCACTGCGCAGCCGTCCGTGCTGCTGCCTGTGCCTGCCGGGGGCGGATAGAGGGGAATGAACCCGGGAGCAGCCGGCTCTCGTTTGTCCCGGATTCGATCAGGAACGCAGAATGCAGTGTTGATGTGGGAACTGCCGGTAGCATCCCGCTGGTGGTCCAGGCATGGCTCCCGGTAGCACTGGCAGAGGGCGGGGTTCTCGAGGTGCATGGCGGGACAGAAGTCCCGGCAAGCCCTACCGTTGATTACCTGGAAAAGGTGCTGATCCCTGCACTCGGGTCCGTTGGTGAAGGAATAACGGTGACCGTGATCCGGAGAGGGTATTACCCCTCAGGAGGGGGGCTTGTCCGCGTCAGGGTGGAACCTGCAGATCCCACGCCGTTATCCATACAAAAGGGGGGGGCAACCGGGATACGTTCCTGCTCGTCCGGTCTCCCCCCGCATGTCGCCGAACGGCAGGCATCCCATGCCCTCCAGCTGCTTGGCAGGACGCTTGGGCAGGATATCCTGGTGGAGATCCAGCGGTCCGGCGGACTCGGGAAAGGCAGTTCCTGCACCGCCTGGTATGGGGCAAAAGGAGCCTCATCGCTTGGCCGGCCCGGACTTCCGGCCGAGAGCGTTGGTGAGACCGCTGCAATGGAGCTTCTCCGGGAGATCCGGGGCCCCGGCGAGGTTGATTCTCACCTGAGCGATCAGCTCCTTATCTATCTTGCCCGGTACGGGGGGTCCTACACTGCCTCGGAATATACGCTCCATGCCCGGACGATGTGCTGGCTCCTCTCCCTGTTCGGGTTTGCAATTTCGGTCAGGCAGGGGAAGGAGGTGGCCTTCTCCGCATGAGATCGGTCCTCGATTCCAGTGCATTCTTTTCGGCAACCGCTTTTGAGGGGGAACTCTACACGACCCCTTCGGTCATCTCAGAATTGCGGGACCTCGCTTCAAAAGCCAGGGCCGACCTCCTGTGCGAAGCAGCCCTCAAAGTGACAGACCCGGACCGGGAATCTGTCAACCGTGTGCGGGAGACAGCAGTTGCGAAGGGCGAGGCCGAAGTCCTCTCCCCTGTCGATATCGAGGTACTTGCCCTCGCCCTGCAACTCCATGCCCGCATCATGAGCGATGACTATGCGCTCCAGAATGTTGCCCGGGCTCTCGGGTTAGAAGTGATCCCCATCCAGCAGAAGGGAGCACGCCATATCCGGTGGACGTTCCGGTGCAGTGGATGCGGCAGATACTACAAAAAACCCGGGGAATGCCTGGTATGCGGTGCCCTTATCCAAAGAAAACTTAAGTAAGGGGGGGTCATACTCTCTTCCTGATGTCATCGCTTGACGAGCTGATCGAGAGGGCACGGATGCTCCTCTCCGAAGGCCATAGCCCGGGACAGATTGCAGACGAGCTCTCCCTCTCTATTGAGACCGTGACCTGGCTCCTGACCCAGCAGAAATCGGGAGCGATACCAAAAGATGTCGGGATTGACTGGACCGCCGTGAGCAGCGAAGGCCCGCTCCTTGATGAGCTCGCCATTTTGATGCTGAAACGCTACTATGCTGCGATATCCGGTGAGACGCGGGGCGAAGAACAGCCGGATTCGTTCCCCACCGCGATAGTGGGGATCGCCATTTCGGGTATCCCTCTTGCAACCCTCATCGCGGTTGCCGAGGACCTCAGGCTTGCCATTTATTACCCGGCAAAGCAGAGCGCCAATGACCCGCCGGTCGGGTCGGTGAGCGGCAATTTCGCCCCCATTCCCGGAGAGCGCTGCCTGATCGTGGACGATGTTATCACGTCAGGAAATACCATGTACGAAGTGGTCAGGTACGTGCGCAAGCACGGGGGAAACCCGGTTGCGGTGCTGGTGATCTTCGACAAGCGCGGGATCAGGGACGTGGAGGGGGTCCCGGTCTATTCGCTCTTCAGGATCTCGCGGATCGACTGATACATACCCTCCCTCTCTTTTCTGAAAAATGAATTGATTTATATAGAAGTTCAATTCCATCTTTTACAACATTGGAGGATAACCTATGCTTGGAGGACAACCCATTATAATTCTCAGGGAAAATGTCGAGCGTAACCGTGGGCAGGAGGCTCAGCGTTCGAACATCGCCGCTGCAAAAGCTATCGCAAGTGCTGTACGCACCACCCTTGGCCCGCGGGGCATGGACAAGATGCTCGTCTCGGGAACCGGGGATGTCACCATCACCAACGATGGTGCAACGATCCTCTCCGACATCGCGGTCCAGCACCCCGGTGCGAAGATGGTGATCGAGGTCGCAAAGGCGCAGGACGACGAAGTCGGTGACGGAACCACCACTGCGGTCGTGCTCGTCGGATCACTGATGGAGCAGGCAGAACACCTCATCGCAAAGAAGATCCACCCGACCATCATCGGGCAGGGATACCGTATGGGGATGGAGAAGGCGCTCGAAATTATCGACGAGCTCGCCATCACCATCGACCCCTACAACCGGGATATCCTCCTCAAGATCGCGGACACCGCGATGACCGGGAAGTCTATCGAATCGGTGAAAGGGAAGCTGGACGGGATCGTGGTCGATGCGGTTATGCTGGTTGCCGAGAAGAAGGCCGGCAAGGTCCTTGTCGATGATGACCATGTCACGATCAAGAAGCAGTCCGGGCATGCCATGGATGATGCCGAACTGGTTCAGGGTATTGTGCTTGACAAGACCCGTTTTTCCGAGGATATGCCCCGCAAGGTGACGGGAGCAAAGGTCGCGCTTGTCGCTGCCCCGATGGAGATCGTCAAGACCCAGGTCAAGGCAAAGATCAAGATCAGCAGCAGCGAGCAGATCGGTGCCTTCTCTGCGCAGGAACGCGATGCATTGAAGAAATTCGCCGATATGGTGGTCGATAGCGGGGCAAATGTGCTCTTCTGCCAGAAGGGTATTGCCGACGCGGTGGGGTATTACCTCGCCCGTGCCGGCGTCCTTGCCGTTGAGGACGTGCCCGAGAAGGACATGAAGTTTGCCGCCCTGGCCCTGAATGCAGAGATCGTCAACAAGCCGGGGGAACTCACCAAAAAGAGCCTCGGTTCTGCTGCGCTTGTCGAACAGGTCGATAATGCCGACCTTATCAAGGTCTCGGGATGCAAGAACCCGAAGGCACTCACCATCCTCCTCCGGGGCTCAACAGACTATCTCCTGGATGAACTCGAGCGGGCGGTTGTCGATGGGACCCGGGTCGTCGAGGATGCAATGGAGGACGGAAAGCTCCTTGTCGGAGGGGGCGCTGTCGAGACCGAACTCCTCATGCAGATCCACGAATACGCTGCAACTATCGGCGGCAGGGTACAGATGGCCATCGAGGCGTACGCAGCTTCCTTTGAAATCATCCCGACCACCCTTGCAGAGAACTCGGGGTTCAACCAGATCGACAAGCTGGTCGACCTGAAGAACGCCCATGCAAAGGGGAAGAAGAACGCAGGGCTCAATGTCTACAACGGGAAGGTTATCGATATGCTGAAGGAAGGCATCCTTGAACCCCACCGTTCCAAGCGGCAGTCCATCCAGAGCTCGGCAGAAGCAGCAGTCATGCTCCTCAGGGTGGACGACATGATGGTCACCCAGGACCGGGCAGCCCCGGGTGCATAACCCCGGCTGCTTTTTTTAGCCCCGTGATCAGGTGATCACTACTTCAACCATCTCTTCTTTCACTTCGCTATCCTGCGGAATGCTCTGTCCCTGGTAGAAAATAAGGACCGTGTCCGGGTTGATTCCAAACGAGAGGAGCGCCTTTTCATACGTATCTCCGGGTTCTCTCTCGTATACCTTCACCTCGTCTCCCGGAACGAGGTGCATCCTGACCGGCATCGTCATTCGATACCATTATACGGGTTCCAAAGAAAAATATCTGATCCTGTGCCGAGGTAGTCTAGCCCGGAAAGGCGATGGTCTCGAAAACCATTGGCGCCCTGCGCCTCGGGAGTTCAAATCTCCCCCTCGGCGTATCGGACCTGTTTTGTTGTCGCTACTTTTGATTTTCATTTCTTGCTCCTGTGATAATTTGAATTATTTTTCGTCTTCTCTTTGATCCCGACCCCCTCAAACGTCGCCACCAATCGTTTCCCATCAAAGACACGGACAACGAAAACTGAACGATCTGCTGTCTCGTCAACCAGCTCAGCGACTGCCTCGAGCGTTCCCTTTGCAGGAGAGAGATAGCTGATTGATGCAGAAACCGCTACCTGGCGGGTCTCTCCGTTGTTTGCGGCAAGACCAAAGGCATGATCGGCAAGAGAAAATATTGCACCGCCATGGATAACTCCGTTGGAGTTTCTCTTTCCCGTGGCTTCCATCCTCACCCTGGCACCGCCCGGCCAGGTTTCGGTGACCTCCATCCCGAGGAGCCGGGCACATTCGCAGTTGTTGAAGCGGGCAACAATGTCATCGGACACTTCGGGATCGGTCTCTTCTCCTGTCATCATTTCTTGTATTCCCTCTTGCTGTACGAGTGTTTACCGGATTCGCCTCCCTTGGCAACGATATACACCCACTCGTAGAGCGACTTCACTGTCCCGAACTGCTCGTAGCGACGCATCGAAAAGACAACCCTCATCCGGTTCTCAAACGTCACCCGTCCGAGGTCCTTCATTCTCGTTGCTATCTCCAGGTCGTCGCCGGCATCGATGGTCCGGTACATCCCTGCCCGCAGAAAGGCTTCTCTCCGGAACGCCGTGTTGCATCCAAGCGTGTAATAAAAAAGCCGGGTATAATACCCAATCCTCGAAAAGTTGTTGGCAAGGGCAAGGAACAGGTGGTTCTTCACGCCGCCTTCCATGGGGGTTACCGGACCAAAGAGCTGGACGATCTCCGGATCACGATCGAATGCGGCCACAATCACCGAAAGCCAGTCAGGGGGGATGATGCAGTCGGCATCCGTGGTGGCGAGTATCTCTCCCCGTGCTTTTTCTGCACCATCGTTTCGTGCACCCCCGACCTTCTTCGAGGTCTGGATGAAGACCATGTCTGCATACTCTGCAGCAATCTCCCGTGTCCGGTCTTTTGATCCGCCGTCCACCACGATAATTTCATAGGAATCGCGTGGGACTGACTGTTGGGAGAGCGATTCGAGGCATTTTCCGATATTCCGCTCTTCATTGTAGGCAGGGACAACGACTGATATCATGTTCCCACGAGCTCCTTGTACAGATCAAGATGTTTCTTTGCTGTCTCCCTGATATCGTATCCCGCAGAATAGGACCGGGCACCCGCTCCATATGCCGAGAGGAGCGGCCGGTCATCGAGAAGGGCTGCTGCCTCTTCGCGGGATGAGAAGTACAGGATGGAGGTCTCGAAGATATCCCGGAACTCGGGGATGTCGCGAGCGATCACCGGGAGGCCGCAGGAGAGGGCTTCGAGGATCACGAGCCCGAAGGTCTCCGCATAGGAGGGCATCAGGAAGATATCCGCAGCACTGTAGCACGCGACCACATCATCGACATACCCGGGAAAGACCAGGTTGTTGCCGCAACGGCGTTTCAAGCGTCGTATCCTCAGCCAGTCTTTCGAGAGGGCGCCGTAGGGAAACCCCCCAATCCAGAGAAACGTCTTTTCGGGATGCTGCTTTGCCAGGGCGAGGAAGTCGTAGAGCCCTTTCCGGGGCGTCAGCTGGGCTACCGATAACACGATCTCCTGTCCTTCCGGTATCCCGTACTGCTCACGGAATGCTGCCCCTTTTTCCGCATCCTTCCTGAAATACTCCCGGTTCACCCCGTTTGGAATAAACGTGGCCGGCATATCCGGCAGGATCGAGGTCACCTCTTCATGGCATGGCCGGGATATCGTGATCAGGTGGTCGAATTTCCGGTAAATCTTCGGGTACCGCCTGTTGATAAACTCTGCGAGCGCGATATTCCCCCGGTTGATCCGGGGGGTCGAATGGGCGGTGAGGACTTTTTTACCGCCGGCAAGCCGCCTGTTCAGGAGTGCGAATGGGCCAAAGGTATGGTAGTGAACGAGATCATCGTTGTCCGGAAGACCCTTCCAGCTGAGCCGGAGGTTGTCCATGGTTGAAAGCTCGCGGTAGAGCGTCTTTGCGACCGTCGCACAGCCAATATACTTGAAAAAGAGCATGTCTTCGACGTAAAAGTTGACCTTGATCCCGCCCTCGCCGCTGGTACTCATGCTGCCCGTCCCGTGTAGTCCATGACATCCCGGATGCAGGCGTCCATGTTCAGGTATTCGAACCGGGCAAACCTCCCCACGAGGTCGATGCCGATCGCTTCGCAATATTCCCGCACAATTTTGCTATTGGCCAGGTAGTCCAGGTCGTAGACAACATATGCAAACCGGTGCTTTGCGATTCCCGTGTAGACAACGTCCTCGTTCCTGATGAGATCCATGGTTCTGAGCGAATCGATCACGTGCGTGATGATCTCATCCTCGCTCATCCAAGTCAGCGGATCTCCCTCATTATAGGTAATTTCAGCCAGGATCGAACTGCAGCCTTCCGGGGCTACTCCCGTGCTGTAATTCGATGGGAACGATACCCGGTTCATGAGCCCGATCTCAAGCGAGGGAACATAGAGCCAGGAAATATCCGGGACTGTTCCCCTTTTCCCGATAAAAACCGAGCAGACAGAGGTATACCGGAGCGAAGAGACCGCCCGCCGCACCTTTTCAGGGACTCCTTCGAGTGCCGGGATGAGATGCTGCAGGGGGATGGTGCTGATCAGCTTCTCGGCATGAACGGTGCGGGCTCCATCGCTGATCTCCCATCCGGAACGTGATTTGTGGATACGGGAGACCTGGAACCCACAGGTCACCCGGTCCATGACCGGGGCGGCAATCGCCCGGACCAGTGCCTCAATTCCGCCCTCCTGCGGGTACGAGAAGACGGCCTGGTGGGTATACCCCTCGGTCTCTATCCCGAGAGCCGACCTGATGACGTCTTCTACCGGGGGCCGCGGCACTCTTCCCTCGACCCAGTGGGCGGACATCCGCTCGGGGGGATAATTCCAGATCTTCGTGTTGTAGGGAACAAGGTAGCATTCGGCGATCCCCTTCCCAAAGGTTGCATAAATCCAGTCCCGGAAGTTTTTCACCGGGGGGAGTTCGCCTTTCTCTGATGCGATCAGGGTCTTGATGTATTCATTCAGGCAGAAGAAGCGGTCTTCTGCCGGGAGCCCGGAGAGCCCGTTCTCGAACGGGTACTTCACGTAGCCGCCTTTATAGAAGATCTTTGTGTTCCGCTTCCTTACTGCCCGGTTCTCCCGGAGGACCGCGATCATGAATTCGAGGACTTCCTGGTCCCGCGAGAAGATGATATGGGACCCCCCGGTATCAAAACAGAACCCTTTCTCCTGGCGCGACCGGCAGAGCCCGCCGATATCCGGCTCTCCCTCAAGTACAGCGATCTCATCCCCTTTCCCGGCGAGGAACCGGGCAAGGGTGACTCCGGTGAGTCCACCCCCGAGGATCGCGGTCTTCACAATCATATACATTGTTGCCCGGAATTTATATGGTTGACTTCCTGCAGTCATCCCCCGGGTGCGATTGTTTATGAGAAGGGAGGGGAAAAGAGACGATCACGCTTCTTGGGTGAACCGAACATGGATGAAATAAAGCTCGGGAAGGTGGTACTCACCAATACCTCACGGGAGATGTATCCGGAGATTCACCTGACAAAACTCGATATGATCGAATATTACCTCCGCATCGCTCCCCGTATTCTCACGTATCTCGAAGAGAGGGCGCTGGTCCTGCAGCGGTTCCCTGACGGGGTGGATCGTCCGGGGTTTTACGAAAAAGATGCCCCGGCCGGGACTCCTCCATGGGTTCGTCTCTCACTCCATCATTCAAAATCCGCAGACAGGGACCTGCGATCTGTCGTCTGCGACAACCTGGATACCCTCATCTGGCTTGCCAACCTTGCAGCGATCGAACTCAACATCCCCCTCGCACGATTGAAGGACCCGGATGCCCCCGACCTCCTCTTCTTTGATATCGACCCAGAGCCCCCTGCAGGGTTTTCTGAAGCGGTGACCGCTGCGCTTGCCCTGCGGGATGTCCTCACCGGGCTCGGGCTTCTGCCGTTTGTGAAGACCTCGGGAAAGAAAGGGCTCCATGTGGTGGTCCCCCTCACGGGCGGATACACATTCAGCCAGACACGGAATTTTGTCCATGCAGTGGGGGGGCTGCTCGCACGGGACTCCCCGCTCATCGTTGCGGAACTTTCGCAGACGAATGACCCGGGAAAGGTCTTTATCGATTACCTCCAGAATGCTGCATGGAAGACCATGATCGCACCCTACAGCCTTCGACCGACCATGACTGCGACGGTGTCGACACCTGTCTCGTGGAGCGAGCTTGCCGGGGGGATCGTTCCCGGTGATTTCACGCTCCTGACGGTGGATGCCAGGCGTGAAGAACCCTGGAGAGACCTGTGGAACGCTGCCGAACGGTTGCCCGGGGTGGGATGATGAGCGGCGATGCTACGGTCCCGGTCTCCCGCCGTGCCTTCTGGACCGGCGCAATCAGCATCGGGCTTGTCAACATCCCGGTGCGGCTTGCGGTCCTGGTGAAGGAGCATACCATCCCGTTCCGGCTCCTGCATAAGAAAGACGGGCAGCCGGTACGCTACGACCGGGTCTGCACCAAAGACAATGAAGTGGTGCCGTGGGCGGAGATTGCCAGGGGGTTTGCGGTTGGGGAAGGGGAGTATATCGTCATAGAAAAGGAGGAGATCGATGCGATTCGGCCGGAATCTGACAGGAGGATCCGGATCGACCGGTTCATCCATGTCCTTTCCGTCGACCCTGTGTATTTCGACAAGACCTACCTGCTCCTTCCTGACGGGCCTGCGGATGCGTACGCCCTGCTCCGCGATACTTTCCGCGGGATGGGAAGGGCCGGCATCGGCAGGATCACCCTGCGGACAAAGGAGTCTCCCGTCCTTGTCCGGGAATACAACGATGCCCTGATCGCAACGACGCTCCACTATCCGGACGAGGTGACCGATCCCGGCAGTGTCGCCGAGCTCTCGGCACTCCCGGTCCCCGGGAAGAAGGAGCTTGCCCTCGCAGAGAAGATTGTCACCGATCTCTCCGGTGAATTCGATATCACCGAGTACCGTGACACGTACCGCGAACGGATCGAAGCCCTGATCACCTCGAAGCTGTCCGGAGCGACCTTCCACGTCGAGAAGCCGAAGGCCGCAGAGGTCCGGGACCTGATGGCTGCGCTCGAAGAGACGCTTGCCAGGATGAAGGCAGAGCGGGCATCGGTGAAAGAGTCCGAGTGAGAGGCGGTTTTCCATGGGTCTCGAACCGTATAAGAAGAAGAGGAATTTCAAAGCCACTCCGGAACCTGAAGGCGGATTTGAGCATGAGCACGAGGCCGTGCCTGAGGGCGAACCGAAAGCCGCAGCCCTTCCTTCGCGGATATTTGTGGTCCAGGAACATCATGCAACCCACCTGCATTATGATCTGAGGCTTGAATCAGATGGGGTGCTCCGGTCATGGGCTGTCCCAAAAGGGATCCCGGAACAACCCGGGGAGCGGCACCTTGCGGTGGAGACTGAGGACCATCCACTCGAGTATGCCGGCTTTGAGGGGACCATCCCGGAAGGAGAGTACGGCGCTGGCGAAGTGACGATCTGGGATTCTGGGATCTATGTACCGCTCATCTGGGAGGAGGACAAGATCGAGGTCGTGATGAAGGGGGATCGGCTCTCAGGCCGGTACGTTTTGGTACGGTTTAAGAAGGCTGGAGAGAAGGAGTGGCTGCTGTTCAAGGCGAAGGGGTGAGGGGGGCAAATGGAGGTTCTTTAGAATTTCGAACATCTGAACTCGAGATTTTTATACTTTGCTCGTTCCCGGGCCCCTGTAATATCTTGCGTTAAGCGGCGGGCATGGAATGCATCTATCATGTCCTGGAGTAATTCATCATACGTTTGGTGAGGTTCTTTTAATTCACCCAATGCCTGCCACGTATCTTCGGTAACCGGGATCCTTTTCTTCAGCAGAGGCATTGTTCTCGCATCTTTATTATTGTAAATTATTTTAATTAACTCTCGTATCTGGGAGAGGATTGGGAATATCATATAATCTGCCATTTCATCCTGAAGCATTCTATTGTACTGACTCCTTTTGTGTCGTTCATCCTATCCCGCTTCTGCACAAATAAGGGGTGACAACCAAAAGAACTGTTCAAGAATCCTTCATGTTTCATACTACGTGATAAAAAAAAGAGGGGACACTCCCCCTATTTCCCGCCCTTCACGCCCTTAGACCCTCGGAGCATTGCGATCCGGCCGGTCCTGACGAACTCCTTGACCCCGTATTGCCTGAGCAGTTTTTCGAGGGCATCGATCTTTTCGGTATCCCCGGT
This sequence comes from uncultured Methanoregula sp., assembly GCA_964598015.1. Lineage (GTDB taxonomy): Archaea > Halobacteriota > Methanomicrobia > Methanomicrobiales > Methanospirillaceae > UBA9949. The sequence goes on from CAZRAQ010000010.1 coordinate 16,714, forward strand.
GATGGAGAGGATGATCGTCTTTGACGCCACATCGATGATTTGGGCACGGAAGATCGAGGCAAGCTGCATGATCTCTGCCCGGCTCGTACCCGGTTCTGCATTCACCTTGATCAGGGCGAGCTCCCGCTCCACCCGCTCATTGTCGGTCAGGTCCGAGACCTTGATCACGTCGATCAGCTTGTTGAGCTGTTTCATCACCTGCTCAATCTCTGCATCGTCCCCGATGCAGACGATGGTGATGCGGCTCATCCCCGGCTCTTCGCAGGTGCCGACGGCCAGGCTCTCGATATTGAAACCCCGCCGTGAGAAGAGCCCCGTGACCCGCGAGAGGACTCCAGCCTTGTTCTCGACAAGGATCGAGAGCGTGTGCGGCTTCATTCCTTCTGCCCCCCGATCATCTCGTTGATCGCAGCCCCGGCAGGAACCATGGGGAACACGTTCTCCTCCCGCTCGACCCTGAAGTCCAGGACAAACGGCCCGTCCGTCTCGATCGCGGTCTTCAAGGCTGGAACGACCTCCTCGCAGGAATCCACCCGGATACCGTCAACCCCGTAGGCCTGCGCCACTTTGACGAAATCGACCGGGGGAAGCTCGGTGAACGAGTATCTCCGGTTGTGGAAGAGCTCCTGCCACTGCCGCACCATCCCGAGGAAGCGGTTGTTCAGGATCGCGACCTTGACCGGTATGTTGTTCGAGGCAACGGTGGAGAGCTCCTGGATGTTCATCTGGAAGCTGCCGTCTCCTGCGATATCGAAGACGACCTGGCCGGGGCAGGCGAACTGGGCGCCGATGGCTGCAGGGAACCCGTACCCCATCGTCCCAAGTCCGCCTGAGGTGATCCAGGTCCGCGGCTTTCGGAAACAGAAGTACTGGGCGGTCCACATCTGGTTCTGGCCGACCTCGCTGACGATGATCCCCTCACCTTTCAGCATGACGGAGAGCTGCTCGACCACGTATTGCGGCCGGAGCGAGCCGTCACAGCAGTACTGGAGCGGGTGCTTCTCCTTCCAGCCCCTGATCCGGGTGAGCCACCGGTCGTAGGCTTTCTTCTTCTGGACCTTTGCGAGCATGTCCTGCAGCACCGACCGGACGTCGCCGACAATCGGCACATCGACCTTCTTGTTCTTCCCTATCTCTGCGGGGTCGATATCGATGTGGATGATGCGGGCGTGGGAGGCAAAGCTGTCCAGTTTCCCGGTAACCCGGTCATCGAACCGCACCCCGATCGCAATCAGCAGGTCGGACTCGGTGATGGCATAGTTGGCAGAGCGGGTGCCGTGCATCCCGAGCATGCCAAGGTTGAGCGGATGGTCGCACGGTATCGCCCCAAGCCCCATCAGGGTGGTGGTCACCGGGATCATCAGGGTCTCGGCGAGACACACCAGCTCTTCGGAAGCATCCGATGCAATGACTCCCCCGCCCGCATAGATGACCGGCTGTTCTGCCTCAAGGATCATATCCAGGGCCTTGTCGATCTGCTTCGCATGACCCCTGACAGTCGGCTGGTAACCCCGGAGGGTGACCGGTTCAGGACCCGGGTGCTCGTACTCGATCGACCGCATGCTCACGTCTTTTGGGATATCGACCAGGACCGGGCCTTTCCTCCCGGTACCTGCGATATAGAACGATTCGCTGATCACCCTGCCGAGGTCCTCGGTCCGTTTCACGAGGAAGTTGTGCTTCGTGATCGGCAGCGTGATCCCGGTGATATCCGATTCCTGGAACGCATCGTTGCCAAGGAGGCTGGTCGGGACCTGCCCGGTGATCGCCACCATGGGGACCGAGTCCATGTAAGCCGTCGCAATCCCCGTGACCAGGTTGCAGGCGCCGGGCCCGGAAGTGGCAAGGCATACGCCCACACGGCCGCTGGCACGGGCAAACCCGTCAGCGGCATGGGCAGCTGCCTGTTCATGCCGTACAAGGATATGCCGCAATGACGAGTCGTAGAGTTCATCATATATCGGCAACACCACACCGCCGGGGTAGCCGAAAATGGTCTCGACTCCCTCGCGCTGCAGCCCCTCAACCAGGATTTTTGCTCCGGTCTTCATGCTCTTCCCTCAACAATCTGTTCATGCCGGCGACCACCGCTTCCACGCTTGCCATGATAATGTCGGTGCGAGCGCCGCGTGACGTAATTATCTTTCCGTCTTTACTTAATCTTACCGTCACATCCACCAGCGCATCGGTTCCGCCGTGGATTGCATCGACATGGTACTCCTCAAGGGAGATATCCGCCACTGCAGCGACCGACTTCCGGAGAGCCTCCATGGCCGCATCAACGGGGCCGGTCCCCGTGGCTGCGCTCGTGACCTCCTCGTCCTTGACGAGAAGGGTCACCGATGCGGTCGGAATGACGTTGCTCCCCGAGACCACGGTGAACTGCTTCATCGTCAGTACCGGTTTGCACTCGATCGCCATCACCGCTTCAGCGACAGCCATCAGGTCCGTGTCCGTCACCCGCATCCCCTTGTCCCCGAGGTCCTTGATGCGCGACAGGATCTCCGCGAGCTGCTTCTCATCAGGGTGATAATGGAGCTCGGAGAGGGCTGCTTCCACGGACGCAGTGCCCGAATGCTTCCCGAGCATGATCCGCCGTTTCCTGCCGATCCGCTCAGGCGGGACCGGCTCATAGGTGCTCGGCTCTTTCAGCACGCCGTGGGCATGGATCCCGCTCTCGTGCGTGAACGCCATCTCCCCGACGATTGCCTTGTTCGTGGGAAGAGGGACGCCGGTAAGCCGCGACACCAGTACCGCGAGCGGGTAGATCTCTTCCGTCCTGATGCCCGTCCGGTAGTTGTAGAGGATCTCAAGAGCCATCACGAGCTCCTCAAAGGGGGTATTGCCTGCCCGCTCCCCGAGGCCGTTGACTGTGACATGGGCACAGGACGCCCCTGCACGGAGCGCCGCAATGGTGTTTGCCATCCCCATCCCCAGGTCGTCATGGCAATGGATGGAGAGAGGCGCGAGGCAGAGGGGGGGTATAATCTCCGCCGTCCAGTCCGGGGTGAGGAGGCCGACGGTGTCGCAGAAGCAGAGCCGGTCGGCGCCGCATTCCAGCCCGCCCGAATAGACCGACCGGAGAAACGCGGGGTCTGCCCGGGAGGCATCCTCCCCGGAGAGCTCCACGATCAGGCCGCGGTCCTTTGCGTAGGCAACTGCATCCATCGCCATCGCATAGACCTGGTCGCGGGTCTTCCGGAGCTTCTTCACGATATGGAGGTCGCTGACCGGGATGACGAGGTGCACCGAGTCGGCACCGTACTCTGCTGCATAGTCGATGTCGAGCTGCACTGCCCGGACATAGGTGCAGATCTCTGATTTGAGCCCGGCATCTGCTATGAGGCGGAGGGCCTGGCGTTCCCCTTCAGATGCGATCGCTGACCCGGCTTCGATCACGTGGACGCCGATCTCCGAGAGTCGCGTTGCAATCTCCAGTTTCTCAACAGGTTTCAATGAGACGCCGGGAGTCTGCTCCCCGTCCCGTAACGTGGTATCAAAAAAGCGCAGTTTTTCAGGGAATAAAACGATCTGTCATGGATAATCCACCACACGTATACTGTTGCAGCAGATCCTCATTAACATATCGGACTAAAAGAAGGGATTTTTTGTGAAACGGGCGAGGAAATCGTATCTTTTTTGATCGTTTTGGAAAGAACCGGATTATTCCGATATATGACATCATGTGATGAACCTACTAAATCCTTCATGTTGAATCTTTGTCATAATCGGTCACCTACCTCACACCTCCTCCTCCTTCAGCCACAATGCAGGGCATCGCACAATGTCATAAGTGCATCGACCTTCGCGATGATGTGAAGCTCATGTATGGATGGAGCATGTGGAGAGTCTCCATGCGAACCAAATTTTTCCATGTTTACTTACACAACCAGACCGCTTCTAAGTATCTTTATTGCATACCCAGATCATTTTGTGCACAATGCATAAACCCTGGTTAACTTAGAGCCTTGGTTTTATTGTAGATGAACCAAGAGTATAGTGGGAACTATCCGGGTGAATTATGAGAAGGAAAGCTGGGGAACTTGTCCGACAGGATCGTGGGTATGATGCCTTCATCCCGTATCCTTTACCCCCGGAGATTATGTACGATGATGAGTTGCATTTCCTCCTCTCAAAAGCAGATGCAGCCCTGGCCCGCCTCGATGGGGTTACCGAAGTTCTCCCGAATTCGGATATCTTTGTTGCCATGTATGTAAAGAAAGAAGCGTTACTCTCTGCCCAGATTGAAGGAACTCAGGTCTCGCTTCAGGGCGTACTGGAATTTGAAGCAAACCTCAAGCCGAAGGAGGATATCCGGGACATCAGGGAAGTCATCAATTATATCCGGGCCTTGAATTCTGGTATTGATCAACTTCAGAAAGGTGACCTGAATCTTGCATTGATCAACGAGTCCCATAAAACACTCATTACCGGGACACGGGGATCGGATAAGAATCCCGGCAGGTACAAAGATAAGCAGAATTTCCTGGGAACCGCAGGAGGGACAATTTTCCAAGCATCGTTTATCCCACCACCCCCGGAAAAAATCGAACAACTTATGATTGATCTTGAAAAGTTTATTCAGGAAAAAGACCGACTGCCGGTGCTTATAAAAACTGCATTGATACATGCACAATTTGAAACGATCCATCCCTACCTTGATGGCAACGGGAGGATGGGCCGGCTTCTTATCACATACTATCTTTTTTGGACTAAATCGCTGTCAAGACCCCTGCTTTACCTGAGTTTCTATCTCAAAAAATACAAACCGGAATATGCAGAACACCTGAATAGGGTCCGGTTCCATGATGACTGGGAATCCTGGCTGAAATTTTTCTTAAAAGGGGTCATCGAAGTATCCGAGAATGCTATCCAGTCTGCAAGGGAGATTATCGCATTGAAGGAGAATTCGATAAAAAAACTTATCGAAAATAAGGTAGGTGGCACACGTGCAATCCAGTTACTCGATCTTTTATTTGATAATCCGACTGTTTCAATAAGAGAGGTGGCAGATACACTGAAGATCAGTCCTGTTGCCGCAAACAAACTGGTCAACAGGATGGTGGTCCTGGGTATCCTGCAGGAGATTACCGGAAAAGAGCGTTACCAGATGTTTGCATTCGTGGATTTTATCAGGATTATTGAGAAAGGGACAAGAGTGTAATCCTTTCCTCCCTAAGAATGTATATGAGTTACTTATTCGTAACTAGTTACGTGGTAGTAACTCATGGATGAGCATGCGGTACAACAGTACCTGGATCAGGTTCCGGTTGAAATCCGCGAAGCGGTCATGGAACTTGACACCCCGCAGAAATGGGCTATCTATATCGCAGTTACGGTTGAGGGGGACAAATTTTTCAACCAGCTAAAGCAGCAGTTCAATGCGAATCCAAACACGATCGACAAAGCACTCAAATCACTGGTAGCGGGCGGTCTTGTTGCCAGGAAAGTAAAACAACTTGCGGATATTGGCGATACCAACAAGACATACTATACTTCCACAACGCTTGGGGAAAAACTGCTGGCCGGCTTGTATGAAATTGCACTGCCCCCGCTGGCGATGCAGCAGGGAGCAGCCCCTGTCACCCGAAGTCGCAGCAAGGCTCCACAGGTTAAAGAAACCTGAATTTTTTGTCCGTTTTTGGCATCGGTGGCATTTGTCAAGTAGTCCCTGACTACTGATCTTGCTCCTCTTCATCCTGCCCCCGGCGCACTACCGCTTCCGCCAATTGTTGCCAATGAATGTAAAGAAGGAGTCGACAATGAGGGGATTAATTTTTGTCACGTTCCTCAGCCTGATTTTGAGGATGAAACTGCTGAAACAGCTGAAGGATACCGATCTTCTTGAAGAGTATATCCTCGATGGCCTTCTTTTTGGACTGGCGAAAATCAAGAAGATCCGGCTGGCCAATGGAGAGACTATTACCACGGAGGTCTCCAAAAAACAACGAACGATTCTTGAGGCTCTGGGCTTATGTGCTTAATTCACCCGGAAGTCAGGGTGTTGCTCTACGAGTGAGGAACGTACGACATCAATTATTACCTTTTTAATTCATGTACACGTTTCTCTTTGAGGTTTTTTTGATATTTCAACCAAATTTCTTCAATCGAAATTTTCTCTAATAATTCTTTAATCTTTGAAATCGCTTTGAAAGAATATTTAAAATATATCGATTTTCCTATCAGGATTACCCGAGAGCATTCCAAATCTTTTTTTAATTCAAGATACCAGATCAACGCATCAGTTTTTGATTTGGTTTGATGAATTGCTTCAGAAAGTTGATTGCGCGACATGTTAAAAAAACCAAGTTCATTTACGGTCTTTAGGGCAACAACGAAAGAACCGGGCGTTCCTTCCGGAACTAGGTGTATAGGAATTCCCTCTTTTTTTGTGAAACGTAATGCAACAGAGGGTGATGATGAATCTGGAATAACTTCGATTGCAGCAACGTTTGGAAATATTGTTCGCCAATCCTGCTGATTTTGCACATTTTCAATTTTCTTTTTTAATTCATGATCTGTAACAGGCGTTTCATCTCCTTGTAATGATCGTTCAAGTATTTCAAGAGGCTTAATTTTCGAGATCGCGATACTTTTCTTCCTGCTTTTACCTTTCAATAATCGTTTGATTTCTTCGACTTCTTGATCATATAATACTTCTAAAGACATTGGCGGTGTTGTTGATATTGGCAAAACACGTTTAGGTAAATTTTCATACAAATCCTTATCAAACACACTCCGTAAAATATCTCGATATAATGTAAATCCAGATTGAACATAGAGATATAATTGGTTTTCAGAAACATCGATAATATAGTGTTGCTGAGCGTCGCGAATACTGTTAATAATCTGTAACGTTAGGACTTGCTCATCGGTCAGGAAACGAATATTACCATCACCAACAGCGATCCGTAAGCATTTTTCAAATCCAATGGTATGATGAGTTTCTTTGTCAAAGATTTTGCCTTTTTTCTGAAGGATTGACGCCTTGAGAAGCATTTCAAATGAATGATCTAAGAGGATTAGAACAGAACAAGTTCTTGCATAATCATGGGGACGATTAAAAAGTTCAATAGATAATAACAAAGAAGCGACTGATTTATCTAATAAAATTTTTACTTCGCGTTTCATCAGATCATCCCATAACGATATTTTTTACGACAGCACCCGTGAATTTTGTTTGTACTTGCGCCCGCTCCTTCAGCCGTGCCTCCAGTGCATCGCACAAAGCCATCAACGCATCAACCTTCGCGATGATGCGGTGCTGTTCTGAAAGAGGGGGGAGGGGGAATGGCATTCTCTTAATAATTATTCCATTGATATTTGGTGCTTTTCTCAACCCCATCGCATGTTTCATCCATTTCGGTCTAATCGCTTTGACGTAAAGATGGAAAAATTCAGGACGGATATAAGAGCTAGGAGAAATTCCAAACACAGATTGATTAATAGTAGTTTCCATCCCCAATATTCCAGATTTTCCAATCGTTCCAGCCCCCCCATACATCGCAATACAAACGGTTCCAATAGGATAGTACTTTAAATTGTAATCTTTAACTGCATTTTTTGTAATGAATTCTTGGCAAGAAAGGACAAGTCCGTTATTCAAATCTGTTGTTTTTACCCAGTTTTCGGTTCCATCAATAAAATATTCCAGTTTTGTTCTTAAGGGAGTTGAACCACTTGACGTGTTGAAAATATCACCAATTCTGTACCATTTCCAATTTGTTGGAATGGGAAACAGCGCATCATCATTATTTACTGGATTTATTGTTTCCTGGCGTGTGACATTTCCAAAACGTTCTTTTTGGATCTTCATCGCCAGTTTTTCTACCGGCTCATCCTCTGGATCCTGCCTTACCAACCGCCCCTGCACCGCCAGCTGGAGAATCGTCTGGCGGAGCACCGCCACATTCTCCGGGCAATCCAGGATCAGCTCGAACGCATCGCACACCTGTGCCCACTGCGCCTCGAACTTCTCCGGGCTCCCGGCGTTCTGCAACCCCGCAAGGCTCGCGGAGCTGAGTTTGAGGCAGCCCGCCCTCTCCTGCTGCTGACGGGCTTCGAGCTCGTCGCAGAGGGCCATAAGCCGGTCGACTTTGGCGACAATGCGGTGTTGTTCGGCGAGTGGGGGAAGTGGTATAGGAATCATTCCTATCTTATTAATCGGTAAAGTGGGTCTTGTTGATCCAGGGGAAAAACTCTCAAGAATTTTTATCGTGGATTCAGAATTTAAAAATACTTCTAAATATTTTCCATTTACGTACTCTTTTTTTAATTTTACCAATCCTAATCCAACAAAAATACTAAAATCGAAATCTACATCTACCAATTTCGTCTTCCCAATTGAGCCGCATTTTGATATTAATAGGTCTCCTTTTTCTGGTTTGCTTCTTTTCGTTAATTCAAGATGTTCATCAGAAGAGATGTATTTCTCGTAGGTTGAAAAATCAAAACCCTCTTTAAAGGGAGTTATGTTAGACGTGGATATGAATGGGATACCATGATTGAGATATGTTGGTGTAATATGAGTCCCGTCAGTAATTCTATTGCTTAGTCGTTCGAGTTTTATCCAGACCCAACTCGGAGGAATTTGAAATAATTGCTCGTCTTGAGAAATATCAAGTGAATTTCCTTTTTTATTATGAGTAACTCTTTTTTTTGGTTTATCATTCGTATCTATTTTTTTTAATATTTCACTCGCCGGCTCATCCCCCGCATCCTGCGTCCCGAGTTTCCCCTGTATGGCGAGCTGCAAAATCAATTCCCGCAGCCGTGCCATACCATCCGGTGCGGTTGCAAGCGTGGCAAAGTGCTCGGAAAGAAGATCGGTACTCATTGCTTTTTCCCAGAGGAAGGTGTCCCGAGCGACATCATCAGTTCCCGCTTCAGCGCCTCGCGGGTTGCCGCCGCCTCCGCCCGGATCCGCTCGTACTCGCGGAGCAGTTCCGCAGGATCGCCCAACTCATCCGCTATCACGTTCGGGTTCTTGATATCGAGGTTGAACCCGTTTGCGATCACCTGCTCGATGGGCACCCACCACGCATGCTCGTTCTCAGAGCGGTTGGTCCACCAGGCCTTCTCGGGCTTGAACTCCTCGATCCGGATCGGCTTCGTCTTGTTGTAGGACTTGACGCTCTCGGGATAGGTGTGTTCGTAGTACCAGATCTCTTTTGTGGGTTTGCCCTTCTCAAAGAACAGCAGGTTCGTCTTGATCCCGGTATAGGGAGAGAAGACGCCGTTCGGGAGCCGGACAATGGTGTGGAGGTTGCACTCGGTCAGGAGCTTCTCCTTGATCCGGCTCTTGACGCCCTCACCAAAGAGCGTGCCGTCGGGGAGGACGATCGCTGCCCGGCCGCCGTCTTTCAGGATGTGCATGATCAGGACGAGGAAGAGGTCGGCAGTCTCCCGGGTTTGGTACATGGAGGGGAAGTTCTGCTCGATCCCGTCCTCCTCCATGCCGCCGAACGGGGGGTTTGTTACGATCACGTCCACCCGGTCCCGGGCCGTGTAGTCCTTCAGCGGGCGGGCAAGGGTGTTGTCATGCCTGATCTGGATCGGGACATCGATGCCGTGCAGCATCATGTTCGTAACGCAGAGGAGGTGCGGCATCGGTTTCTTCTCGACCCCGTGGATCGAGCTCTGGAGCAGGTCTTCGTCCTCAATCGTCTTCACGGTCTTCCGGATATTCTCAATGGCACACGTAAGGAATCCGCCTGTTCCGCAGGCCGGGTCGAGGATCGACTCGCCGAGCTGCGGGTCCACCATGTCCACCATGAACTGCGTCACAGCCCGGGGTGTGTAATACTCCCCGGCATTTCCCGCACTCTGGAGGTCTTTTAAGATCTTTTCGTAGATCTCCCCGAACAGGTGCCGGTCCTCCGAACGGTTGAAATCGATCTCATTGATCTTGTTTGCCACCTGCCGGATCAGCGTCCCGTTCTTCATGTAGTTGTACGAGTCCTCGAAGACCCGGCGCAGCAGGATCCCGGAACCGTTCGATCCCGCTTCCGCTGGCAGTTCCTTTAGGGTCGGGAACAGGTCGGCATCGATGAACTTCAAAAGTGCATCGCCCGTGATCCCCTCGTCCTGCGCAGCCCAGTTCCGCCACCGGAGCCGGTCTGGCATCGGCGACCGGTACTCCTTTCGCATTAATTCGTACTCTTTCTCCTTGTCATCGAAGATCTTCAGGAAAAGCATCCAGCTCAGTTGGCTGATCCGCTGGGCGTCTCCATCGACACCCGCATCCTTCCGCATGATGTCCTGGATCGTTTTGATCGTCGTCCCGACTGCCATAAAAACCAGATCCTTCTCTTTTGCGCTTCAGCACTCGGCGGTGTAGAGGCACCGCTCAAGCCTGCGTACTGCGTCCATATAGTTGTCTCTCCCGCCAAAAATTGTGTTCACAATCTCCAGCGGAGTACCGAATGTGGTGAACGGAGCCACCAGCAGTAGTTCCATCTTCTCGATATCGGCAATCCCCCCATCGGAATACTTTGACAGGAGGGCATCCAGCACCTTCCGCGCCTGCTCGCCATACTCTGTAAAGTAGTTCGCTTTCCGAACCTTTGCAGCCCGCTCCTTCCGGGAGAGGGGGGGCTGGCCGAAGACCACGTGGCAGATCAGGTCGAAGGGATCGTAGTCCTTCCCCACCTGATCCTTCAGGGCATCGAAAAGCACGCCTTGTTCTTCCAGTTCCTCCAAAATCGCCGTCTTCTGCTCCGCCTTTGTCCACGAGTTCAGGAAGGCATTCAGCGTGGCATACTGCCGGGTGACATTCTTCTTCGTGTAATCCTCAAGCGACTCAGTGATCAGCTTCCCGTCGCCGCCATAGTACTGGACACGCTCTGAGATGACAGTCACCGGTACGTCGTTTACCACGTACCGTTTGGCACCCGTTGACTCTCGCGGAGGACGCTCAAGCGGGGTAATGGGATCGGTCGGGTCATACTGGCTCCCGTCCAATGGCTCTCCGTCGAAGTCCGGGTCGGAGAAGAGCTCGCTCACCTTCCGGAAGTCCATGATGGTGAAGAAGTACTTGTTGAAGTCCTCGTTGATCCTGGTTCCGCGCCCGATGATCTGCTTGAACTCGGACATCGACTCGATCCTTTTATCGATCACGATCAGTTTGCAGGTCTGGGCATCTACCCCGGTTCCCATGAGTCTGGAGGTCGTCGCAATCACAGGGTACTTCGAATCCGGCATGATGAAATTGTCCAGCTCTGCCTTCCCTTCCGGGCTGTCACCTGTAATCCGGACAATATAGCGGTTGTTCTGCTGCACGAGATCCGCGTTCTCGTTCACGAGGTATTGGCGCATCCGCTCCGCGTGATCGATATTCTCGCAGAAGACAATGGTCTTGTCAAACCGGCCGGTATTTTTTAAGAAATCCGAGACCTTCCGGGCAACCAGCTGGGTCCGGGCCTCGATGACCAGGATCCGGTCAAAATCCTTCAGGTTGTAGATCCTGTCCTCGATCTCGTTGCCGTACTTGTCCTTCTGCCCACGGGTCGGCCGCCACCCCTGCAGATCTTTGTCAAGGTCGATCCGGTACACGCGATACGGGGCAAGGAACCCGTCCTCGATACCCTGCTTCAGGGAATACACGTATACCGGCGGTCCGAAATAATTGACGTTGGAGATATATTTCGTCTCCTTCGGCGTCGCCGTCAGGCCGATGTGGGTGGCGGATTTGAAATA
>CAZRAQ010000010.1:28420-36484 GCA_964598015.1 uncultured Methanoregula sp.
CCACATCGCATCGTCAGCAGCACTCCCCCGGTGGCACTCGTCAACAATGATCAGGTCGAAGAAGTCGGGAGAGAACTGCTTGTAGATATTGCGCTCCTCCTCGTTCCCGGACACTGCCTGGTAGAGCGAAAGGTAGATCTCGTAACTCTTGTCCACCTGCCGTTTCCGGATCTTGGTCATCGCCGACCCGAACGGCTTGAAATCGTTTGTCAGGGTCTGGTCGACAAGGATATTCCTGTCGGCGAGAAAAAGGATCCGCTTCTTGACCCCTGCCTTCCACAACCGCCAGATGATCTGGAACGCGGTATATGTCTTGCCCGTGCCGGTTGCCATCACGAGCAGGACCCGGTTCTGCCCGTTCGCGATCGCTTCGATGGTCCGGTTGATCGCATTCAGCTGGTAATACCGGGGAGCTTTCCCGACGTCGTCCACATAATAATTCTGGGTAACAATCTGTTCTTTTTTATCATCCAGCCCTTTCCATATCCGGTACCGGGTCCAGAGATCGACAGGACGGGGAAATTCTGAAAGTGACAACTCACGCTCCATAGGGTCATAATTGCCGGAGCGGTCGTGGAGCAGGAACCCATCACCATTGGAACTGAACACAAACGGGATATCCATCATTTCCGCGTAAGCAAGTGCCTGCTGCATCCCGGCACCTACACTGTGAGTATTGTCCTTTGCCTCGACTACAGCGATTGGCAGATTGGGTTTATAGTAGAGAATATAGTCGGCCCGTCTTGGTTTGGCCCGGCTCACTGTGTTCCCCTTAACGAGCACTCGACCATGAGTAACATTCACTTCTTCCCGGATATGGTGATGTTGGTCCCACCCTGCATACAGTATTGCGGGAGTAATGAATTTGGAGCAGATATCCCGTTCGGTTAATTTCTTTTTATCGAGTATTTCCATTATTCCAATTCAGACATTGAAGAACAATCACCTAATAGTTTTCTTATAAGGGTTGTTGGATGGAAAAAATAAAAATTGGCTATTCCTGGCCGGGAGCAGGCTCAACGACTTGCATTGCCGGTTCGCTGCTCTCATACACCATGGTGAGATACCGGGTGAAAAATACCGAGATGAACGGGGAGACGATAACCTGGAGGAGCCACCCTATGTAGGGGATTATCCCGAGAATCATCTGGACAATTACCACAATTGCAATTCCGATAACAAGGGCGAGGATATAGGAGCCCCAGCCGATACTCCGGATAGTGGCGACAATGGCGCTGAAATTGAAGGCCTCACCGATTGACCCGGTGCGGGCAAACCGTATCACCCCGATTACGATAAAGAGAAACAGGATGAATGCGATGACGAGGGCAACCAGCACACTGACCAGTACACTGATAATAATGGGAAGGAGTGCATCCAAGCTGGGGCCTGTCGACATTGCTGCCATGAATGCGTATCCAAGCGTGATAGCCAGGAAGACGATGAACGGGATGAGGTAAATGAACTCGATCACGATATACTTGATACCGTCAGTAAACATTGCGCCGTACCCGGATACTGCCGGCAACGGTGTTTCGCCTCTGAAGATTTTTATCAGGTATCCCTGGCAGAATGCAGAGAGGATAACTGCCACGATGAATGCAACCGCAAAGACCCCGATGAGTGTCGGAATGTCAGGCAGGGCTCCTGTCATCAGCACTGGCAGCATAGAGAATACTGCCAGAATGAACGGGATTGCCGGGAGAAGAGCGATAATTATCAGAATGACCCATGTTGATGGGTTTCCAAACAGGCCCTCCTTTGTGTAATCGAATGATTTTTTGATCAATGCTCCAAAATCCATCGCATCACTTCCATCTGTTCATTGGTTCGACTGAAGTGATTGAAAAAGATATCGTGATTGTATAAACACCCTAATGCCTGAAATACCGGATGCCGGTGAAGACCATCGCCATGTTGAGGGTGTTTGCTGCCGCGATCACTTCGGCATCGCGGATAGACCCGCCGGGCTGGACGAGGGCCGTGGCCCCGGCAGCCGCAGCAACCTCCAGGGTGTCCGGGAATGGGAGAAACGCATCGGAAGCAACGACCGATCCCTCGAGGGAGAAGAGCGACTTATCGATGGCGATCTTTGCCGAGTCCACACGACTCATCTGCCCTGCACCGATGCCAAGTACCCTGTCCCGGGTGGCAAAGACGATCGCATTGCTCCGGGTGTGTTTGCAGACCTTCCACCCGAGCTGCAGCGCCCTGAGCTCGGCCGGCGTCGCATCCCGGTCGGTGACCACCTGCCAGTGCTCCCGGTAGGGCGGCGTCTCCTGCAGCAGGACACCCCCGTCTATACTGCGGAGCTCGGGGCCTCCCGCGGGTTTTGGCAGCAGCACTACCCGCATGTTCTCCTTTTTCTGCATCGCAGCACGTGCATCAGGGGTGAATGAGGGTGCAGCGACCACTTCCACGAAGGTCGAGCATATCTCTTCAGCGAGCGGGAGCCCCACTTCACCGTTGACGGCAACAACCCCGCCGTAGGCAGATGCCGGGTCGACGTCCCGGGCGCCAAGATAGGCCTCGGTGACCGATTCCCCCAGGGAGACCCCGCATGGGTTGTTGTGCTTGAAAATCACCGCAGCAGGGTCCTCGAACTCTCGGATGAGGCCTGCTGCTGCGTTCAGGTCAAGGTAGTTGTTGTAGGACATCTCCTTTCCCTGGAGCGGCACAACCGCAGCGATCCCTGACTCGCCGTACACTGCTCCCTTCTGGTGGGGATTCTCCCCATACCGGAGCCTCCTCCCATTCCTGAACTGGAGCGAACAGACCGTGGCGACGTCCTGCCCGGTCAACTGGAAATGATTGCTGATGGCTGCATCGTAGGCAGCGGTCCTGGCAAACGCCTTTTTTGCGAGCATGAACCGTTGATCCGGAGTGAATCCCCCCTTCATGAGGGCCTCGATGACGAGCGGGTAATCAGCCGGATCCGTGATGACTGCAACATCCCTGAAATTTTTTGCAGCAGCTCGGATCATTGCAGGTCCGCCCACATCGATATACTCGACCAGTGCATCGAGTTCCGGTATGGATCGTGCCATCTCTTCGAACGGGTAGAGGTTCGTGACCAGGAGGTCGATTGGGTGAATGCCCTGCTCAGCCATGGTCGCATCATCGACACCCCTCCTCCCTAAAAGCCCGCCATGCACCTTCGGGTGGAGGGTCTTCACCCGCCCGTCCATCATCTCGGTTGACCCGGTGTATGCCGAGACTTCAGTAAAATCGATCCCGGCCTCTTTCAGGATCGCACCAGTCCCCCCTGAAGAGAGGATCTTCACCCCGGATGAACCGAGTGCCTTTGCCAGTTCCTTGATCCCGCGCTTGTCCCATACCGAAAGGAGAGCCCACTGCATGGACAGGATATTTGGGAATTCTCTCATATCAGTGTGATGGAGCTCACCTGTTCTGCTGGGGCAGCATCCAGCATAAAAAGGGAAGGCCACGGTTCAGACGTTGTATCAATAACAATGATTTTATAGAACCACAATGCAATAGTTATCCTGATCGTCCTATGGTACAAGAAACAGAGGAGGAATTTAACGGGCTGGATCGGGAAAAAGAAGAAGTATCAGCCCCTGATTCAGCATCCCCCTCCCCTGAAGATCTGCAGCGCGATTACCGTGAGCTGAATGAACGGTTCCTGCGGCTTGCTGCTGACTTCGAGAATTACAAGAAGAGAACGGCCCGGGAGATGGATGCACAGGCCAGATTCGCTGTCGAGAGATTTGCATGCGAACTCCTCGAAGTGGCTGACAATTTTGATCGGGCATTGCGGTCAAGCGATCTACAACCCCGTGAGGGTCTCGAACAGATCCAGAAACTCTTCAGGACGGTTCTCGAACGGCACGGGATACGCTCTTTTGAGAGCGTCGGAACGCGGTTTGACCCCGCCTGTCATGAAGCGGTGGTCGCCCTTCCCTCCGAGTCCGAAGAAGGGACCATTGTAGAGGAGTTCACCTGCGGCTACCGCATGCACGACCGGGTGATTCGCTGCGCAAAAGTTGCAGTATCGAAAGGAATGGAAGGTGACTGATATGGCAAAGGAAAAAGTTCTTGGAATTGATCTTGGTACGACATTCTCCTGCATGGCAATCATGGAGGCAGGGACCCCTGTGGTGATCCCGAACGCAGAAGGCGGGCGGACGCTCCCCTCTGTGGTCGCTTTTACAAAAGACGGCGAACGGCTTGTCGGGAGCCTTGCCCGGCGACAGGCAATCACGAACCCGACGAGGACCATCCAGTCCATCAAGAGAAAGATGGGGTCCACCGAGAAGATCAAAATAGACGACAAGTCCTACACTCCCCAGGAGATCTCGGCGATGATCCTGCAGAAGCTGAAGGTCGATGCCGAGGCATACCTGGGAGAGAAGATTTCAAAGGCAGTCATCACGGTCCCTGCCTATTTCAACGACGCACAGCGCCAGGCTACCAAGGATGCAGGGAAGATCGCAGGGCTTGAGGTGCTCCGCATCATCAACGAGCCGACTGCAAGCGCCCTTGCCTACGGGGTCGATAAAGAGAAGGATGTGACCGTGCTCGTCTATGACCTTGGCGGCGGGACGTTCGATGTGTCCATCCTGACCATGGGTGACGGTGTCTTCGAGGTGAAAGCGACGTCAGGGAACAATTTCCTCGGCGGCGACGACTTTGACAAGCGGGTGATGGACTACCTGGTCGATGAGTTCAAAAAGAAGGAAGGGGTCGATCTCCGGACAGACCCGATTGCGATGCAGCGGCTGCGGGATGCATCGGAGAACGCCAAGATAGAGCTCTCCCAGAAACTGAAGTCAAACATCAATCTCCCGTACATCACCACCGGCCCGAGCGGCCCGAAATTCCTCGATTTCGATCTCTCGAGGGCAAAACTCGAGCAGCTGATCGGCGACCTGGTCGAGTCCACGGTCCAGCCGGTCAGGCAGGCCCTTGCCGATGCGAAGATGAAACCCGAGGATATCCACCATGTCCTGCTGGTCGGAGGGTCGACCCGGGTGCCCCTTGTCCAGGAGACGATCAAGAAGATCCTGCACAAGGACCCGGACAAGGGGATCAACCCCGATGAATGCGTAGCGCTAGGCGCTGCCATCCAGGGAGCAGTGCTTACCGGCGAGACAAAGGACATCGTCCTTCTCGATGTTACACCGCTCACGCTCGGCATCGAGACACTCGGGGGCATCGCCACCAAGCTGATCGAACGGAATACCACCATCCCGACCAGGAAGAGCCAGATCTTCTCAACGGCAGCCGATGGGCAGACCAGCGTTGAGATCCACGTGGTCCAGGGTGAACGTGCCCTTGCAAAAGACAATTTCACCCTCGGCCGGTTCCAGCTCTCCGGCATCCCCCCTGCACCAAGGGGAATTCCCCAGATCGATGTCACGTTCGATATCGATGCCAACGGCATCATCCACGTCTCGGCAAAAGATCTCGGGAGCGGCAACGAGCAGGCCATCACCATCAAGGGCGACCGGAAGCTCTCCGATGAAGAGATCAAGCGGATGGTGAACGAGTCCAAGTCGTTCGAAGAGGAAGACCGGAAGAACAGGGAAGAGATCGAACTCCGCAACCTGGCAGACAGCGCGGTATTCAATGCCGAGAAGATGATCAAGGAGAGCGGGGAGTCGATGGAACCTGCCGACCGCGAGAAGGTCCAGGCAGGGATCGAGTCGGTCAGGTCAGCGCTCCAGTCCGACAATTCGGACGAGATCAAGAAACAGATGGAAGTGCTCACCGAAGCGGTGTACGCCGTCACCACCAAGATCTACCAGAAGGTGCAGGCTGAGCGGCAGGCCGCGGAGGGAGCAGGCGGGGCAAAGGGTGAAAAAGAAAAAGACGATACTGTGGTCGATGCTGATTATACCATGAAAGACGAGTGAGCCCGATGGCCGCGGGAGATTATTACGAGATCCTGGGCATACCGAGAACAGCCGATGAGAAGGAGATACAAAAAGCGTACCGCTCCCTTGCCCGGAAGTATCACCCTGATGTCTGCAAGGAGGAAGGGGCAGAAGAGCGGTTCAAGAACATCAACGAAGCATACAGTGTCCTTTCGGATGCCCAGAAACGGGCGCAGTACGACCAGCTGGGGCACGAGCATTACACCAGTGCTTCGAAGGGATCCTACTCAGGCGGCGGAGGGTCCGGGGGATTCTCTGCAGATTTTTCCGGGTTTGGCGATATCTTTGACTTCTTCGGGGGAGGGCAGCGCCAGGCAGGCCCGCGGCATGGATCCGACCTCCTGATGCACCTCTGGATCACCCTTGAGGAAGCAGTATTTGGAGCCGAGAAAGAGATCGAGGCCACCCATTCAGAACCCTGCCCGGCATGCGACGGGACGGGGAGCAGCAACAAAAAAAGGGTATCCTGTCCCCGCTGCGGAGGGAGCGGGCAGCTCCGGCAGATGAGCCAGAGCCTGTTTGGCCAGTTTGTCCGGATGAGCACCTGCCCCGAATGCCGGGGACTCGGGAAGATGCCGGAGACCCGGTGCCCCGATTGCCAGGGGGCCGGGATCACCCAGGCGAAGAGGAAGGTGACCGTCAGGATCCCTGCCGGGATCGACAGCGGGATGCGGCTCCGGCTGGAAGGGTACGGGGAAGCTGGCGATTATGGCGCCCGGAACGGCGATCTCTTTCTCGAGGTCTCCGTGCGGCCGCATGACCGGTTTGTCCGTCATGGCGACACCCTTGAGACGACAGCGGAGATCACCCCGGCCCAGGCGGTTATCGGTTCAGAAATAGAGATCGAGACCATCGAGAAGAAGAAACTGGCCCTCACCATTCCTGCCGGGATCCAGCATGACACTGCCCTCAAGATACCCGGTGAGGGGGTGCGCCGGCGCGGCCGGCCGGGCGATCTCCTGGTGCGCGTGAAGGTCCGGATCCCCAAACACGTGTCAGAGGAAGCAAAGGAACTCTACGGAAAGATCCTCGAGATTGAGGGTTTGAAATCCGGCAAGAAAAAGGGATTTTTCGCAGGACTCAAGGGGAAGGGATAAGGAAAGGGGAAGGGAGAAGGCTCCTCCCCTCCCCCTCTCTCTTTCTCACAGGACAAGGGTGGCTTTTTGCAGGCCACAGGTTTATTCTCACGGCTCTCCACAGTACTGGGACGTGCGACTGATCGTTGAGCTCTCGGGAGAACATCCGGATCTGCCCTTTGCCGAGCTTGAAGTGGTGGGCACCGTCATTGACAGGAGGCCCCAGGTTGCCGTGACGGAGTGCGCATCTCCCCTGGCGACCCGGCGGCTCTCCCTGGCCCACGCGGTCCTTGCCTATCTCGGCGAATCTGCTGCCGATACCGAATCATGTACTGCCATGGTGCGTGACCTTGGTATCACGGCGGAAGGTCCGTTTGCGGTGCGGGTCAAGAAGGTTGCAGGAGCCTCCATGGACACCACCGTCCCCGACCTGGAACGGCGGATTGGATCAATTATCAGGGGAAGGGTCAGTCTGTCTGATCCTGCCTGCGAGTACCGGGCTGTCCTCTCCGGGGACCGCTGCTATTTTGGGAAGGTGCTGCTGCAGGTCGACCGGTCGTCCTATGACCAGCGGAGACCAGGCTCCCGGGCATTCTTCCATCCCGGGGTGATGATGCCCCGCCTGGCACGGGCACTCGTCAACATCTCCCTCGTTCGTCCAGGAGAGAGGCTGCTCGATCCCTTCTCCGGGACCGGGGGGATCCTCCTTGAAGCCTCACTGGTCGGTGCCCGTGCGACAGGGAGCGATATTGACCCCTGCATGGTCAGCGGCAGCCGGGAGAATGTCCCTGGTGCCGACCTCGTGCAGGCTGATACGGGCAGCCTCCCGTTCAGGGATGCGAGCATCGATGCCGTGGTCACCGATCTCCCGTACGGACAATCCTCCTCGATTGTTGCAGGGAGCCTGGATGTGCTGTATTCCTCAGCCCTCTCTGAGATCAGGCGTGTCCTCCTTCCGGGAAAGAGAGCAGTGGTGGTCACCCACAGGGATATTTCAGGTGAGGCCGCGAAGGTCCTGTCGGTGAAAGCATGCTACCCCCAGCGGGTGCATAAAAGCCTCACCAGACGGATCCTGGTCCTGGAGAGAT
>CAZRAQ010000011.1:0-35164 GCA_964598015.1 uncultured Methanoregula sp.
GAGTCCGGAGAGGAGTACGGTACCTCAACAAGGCTCTCTTAGTAATCGCAGGAATCCGGATCGATGGCTTCAGGGAAATCCATGAATACCCGGTTCCTATGCGGAGCGTGATCATATTTTTCTATTCTCTCCCTCCACAAGTAACTGCTTGAATTGAGCAGGGTGATGATAGTGATTCCGAAATTATCGGTCATCGTAGTGCTCCTCCTCATTCTTTCTGTAATGAGTATCCCAGCGATGGCGGCCGTTGGAAATGGAGGGTCATCGGGGTCGGACGGAGCAGGGTCCAGTGGATCCAATGGAGGCGGAAATGGCGACGGTTCGACAGGGAATGCAGGGAGCGAGTCAGGTTCGCCCAGTTCGGCTGGTCCACAGGCCCAGGTCCTTCAGGAAGAACAGGAGAGAATACAGCAGGATGCCGTTGAACAACCCGGAGTCCAGATCAACCAGCAGGACCAGGACCAGACCCAGGGCAGGACCGGTGTTGACACCTCGGTCGATACCACAAGTCCCGATAGTATCCGGCAAAGGGACCGTGATACGTTCCTCCAGCAGATCAGCCAGCTGGAACAGAACTATTCCCGCGACCAGAATCAGGACCAGGCACAGATCCATCTCGCTCTCTCCGCCTTTTCCCTGGCCGGGAATGTGACGGGGAGCAGCGGACCTGAACTTACCCGCCTGGGAGCAGAAGTCAACAACTCCTTTGCCGCTGCCTACCAGACAGAGCAGCAGATGAAATCCCGGAGTTCTTTCATGCGCATGCTCTTTGGCGGCGACCGGGAATCAGCAGGTCTGTTGATCCAGTATGCCGATCAGAACCTGCAGCGGATCCAGCAGATGACGCAGTTGCTCGCGAATTGCTCCGAATGTGATCCGCAGGTCCGGATGATGCTTGAAGAACAGGTGCAGGTGCTCTCCCAGGAACAGAACCGGCTCATCGCCGTCGGGCAGCAGGAGGAGAGTGACCGGGGACTGTTTGGCTGGTTGCTCGGGGGTTCACGTGTGCAGGGGTTGACCGGTCAGGCTGCTGTATTAACGGACGATGAAAAATACTGGCTGACCTACATGCGGGAAGAAGAGAAACTTGCGAGGGATGTCTATCTCTCCCTCGGCAGCAGATGGAATATCCCGATCTTTACGAACATCGATCAGAGCGAGCAGGTGCACATGGACTCCGTGAAAACCCTCATCGACCGGTATGGCCTGCCAGACCCGGCGGCAGGTAAGGCCCAGGGAGAGTTCACTGACCCTGTTCTCCAGAAACTCTACAACGACCTGATCGCACAGGGAAGTGTTTCAGGTGTCGACGCCCTCAAGGTAGGGATATTCATCGAGGAGACCGATATCAGCGACCTGAACAAGGCAATCGCTGCAACCACGCATAAAGATATCAGGACCATGTACAACAACCTGTTGCAGGGGTCAATGAACCATCTCAATGCCTTTGAATCAAACCTCGTGAGATACTCTTGAGGTAAAAATAATAATCTCCCTTTTCAGGTTGCAATGAAAGTGTAGTTGCACAAAAGATTCTGGATGCCAGAAACCAATCGGCACAGCATCAATTTGATGCATTTGAATCACAACTGGGAAAATTTTAAAGGGAGATCCCTTCTCGTTTTTCCCGCACATTCGTTCCCTAAAAAAATCCATTCCACTTTTTCACCCGCATTTCTGCGCGATCACAAAAAGGATTGATTTACGGGCTCCGTTGACAACCAGGCTGGGGCTTAGAATTTGAACATAATCGATAAATCACCTATTTTTGCACCCAGTGCACCAAACGAATGAAATTGTAATTATTTATTCTCTTGGCGTGTATACTGGTTGTGAGTTCTTACCGGATCGTCATCAGGAGACCCGCAGAGGACAGACTGAAGGGTTACGATAAAGAAATCCAGAGACGATTCGCCCAGAAGATCAGGAAATTATCTGAGAATCCTGATCTTCACGGAAAACCATTGAGAGGTTCCCTCCACGGATTATGGGAACTCTATTTTGAACGAAAATTCCGGATTCTCTATACCATTGACTTTGAAAAGGGGGAGGTTATTATTGAAGCTATCAAGCACAAAGATGAGTTCTAAATTCCCAATTCTCCGGCGAGTTCCTCAAAATCCCTGGTTTTAGCATTCTTTCTCTTCCCCTCTCCGAGTTGGGTCATAAGGTCAGGGTCCGAAAGAACCTCTATGGTACGCTGCATGGATTCGTACTCATCGGTAGAGATGGTAATCCATTCTGCCTTATGAGGTCCATGCATTGCCTGCTCGCTCATATTTGATAGTAGTAGTATTTTTGAGCTTATAAAAACTGATGTGGCTCCCCTCGATTTTGTTGAACATAACTTTTCAACACTTCAATATCTCCTGTTAAGTAGGATAGCCCGCAGATTCACCTGCTTTTCTGCGAATATTTGAGGAGGCCTGCTACCGCACATCCTCAAGCGGGACATACGGCAGGAGGGTGAGAAGTTCTGATTTCAACCGGTCAAACCCCATCCGCTCCAGGAACCGCGCGGTTCTTTCCTTTGGATTGGCATTATTCATGTAATATTCCAGCAGACGGTGGACGAGATCGAGAGCATCGTCCTGCGAGAGGTTCTCTGCAATCACAGTCCCGATGGAAGGTCTCCTCCCGCTGTTTCCACCGAATACGACAGTCCACCCTCGCTGGGTGCCGATGACCCCGATATCCCGCAGGTAACTTTCTCCACAGCACTGGGGGCAGCCGGATATACCGAACTTGAGCTTTGCCGGGAACGTGATGCTATGATACTTCTTTTCGAGTGCGAGCCCGAGTGCGGTGGAGTCCTGGACCCCGTACTTGCAGGTATCTGTGCCCAGGCAGGTCTGGACATACTTGACGCAGGGGGCAGTCTCTTTCTCGCCGAATGACCCAAGATCCTTGTAGACCGCCGCAAGATCCTTTTCAGGGATCCCAATCAGCATGAACCGCTGGCCGGAGGTGAGCTTCACTCTGGGCACAGCGTATTTCCGGGCAACGGCGGCAAGGTTCTCAAGCGCCTCGGGAGTGACAAATCCTCCAGGAACCCGTGTTACGATTGCAAAGGTCTTTCCATCACGCTGGAGGATAGCACCGGTATGATGAGCCATAGTCCTCTTTTTCCCTCACAGCAGTTTAGTTGCTTCGGTCGGTTTCGGGACCGTGATGAACAGCACGGGAACACTGATAGAGTGGAGGGGAGACGAGCATTACGGGCTGTCGCATACTATACCTTTTGCCCGGCGATGTCGCGTCATCCCCAGATAGGGTCATCGCCAAACCGTTCCATCCAGAAATCTGCAGGACTTTGTTCCAGGTCCTTTGCGAGATCCTCGATTCTGAACGAAAACGCATGGTTCATGCAGTAATCGACCAGGAGATCATAGGCCATCTTCATCCGGATCGTCATATCATGCGCCTTCGCCGGATCCTGCGTTGACACGTCAGGGTGCCATCTCTTGATCTGTTCATGATACGCCTGGCGAATTTCATTGCAACTGGCACGTCCGCTAATCCCCAACAGATCCGCTGCCTCCTTGAGTGCCTGGGGAGTGACCTCAACCATAGGTTATCTTTTCTGCTTGTCTTCGGATAATGCTTTCAGCCAGGAACGAATCATTTTTGCTCAATGTCGCCAGATACTCTGAACCGGAACACATGGTCGACAGGTACAGGCCAATCATATACCTCAACAACGCTGCAACCAGCTGGCCAAAACCTCCTGAAGTACTGGAAGCGGTGAAGCGATCCCTCGCCTTGCCGGTATTCGGATCAGGAAGGACGACCGGCAGTCAGGGAGAAGATGCTGTCACCCTGGCCCGGGAAGCGCTCTCCCGCCTCCTGCATGCAGATCCAATCGAACACATCGTGTTTACCCAGAATGCGACCGATTCCCTGAACCTTCTCATCCAGGGATTCCTCGCAGAAAAGAACCGGGGCTGCCATGTCCTCACCACCGCGCTTGACCATAATTCAGTGCTGCGACCGCTCCATGAATACGAACGGCAGCACAAAATCCAACTGACCGTCCTTCCATTTCGGGAATGCTTTGTCGATCCAGATACCCTCGAATCGGCTATCAGGCCTGATACCCGGTTGATGGTCATGACCCATGGCAGCAATGTGCTCGGGTCCGTCCAGGATATCAGCAGCATCGGAACCATCCTTCACGATCAGGGGATTTACTTCATCGTGGATGGAGCACAGACTGCAGGACACATCCCTGTCAATCTTAGAAACCTCCCGGTCGATGCCTTTGTCTTCACTGGCCACAAGGGCCTTCTCGGCATTGCAGGAACGGGAGGATTTTACCTCCGGGACCCTGACGCCATCGCACCGGTCCGGTACGGCGGGACCGGGACGGACTCGTTCTCTCTTCTCCATCCCCGCGAGATGCCGGAGCGGTTCGAGGCAGGGACCCACAACTATCCCGGACTTGCAGCGCTCGCAGCGGGTGTGCATTCTATCCTCACCATTGGTGTTGACACGATTGCAGCGAAAGCAGAGTGGCAGACCACATTCCTCATTCACGAGTTGAAGCAGGAACCGAACATCACCCTCTACAACGAACGCCCCAAGCTTCCCATCGTTGCGTTCAACATTGAGGGAATAGAAAACGATGATGTCGGGTTCATCCTTGCCCGTGCGTATGGAATCACTGCACGGACCGGGCTCCACTGTGCTCCCCTGGTGCACAGGGAAATCGATGGAGGGAGCGGTTGTGTGCGACTCAGCCTCTCCTGGTTCACGACAGATGAAGAAGTCAGGACTGCAGCCAGAGCAGTGCGGGAGATTGCACGAAATGCGGATTCTTCGGTCCATACGCCATAAGGTCTGTGCAGACGGTTCGTTCATGAAGGAGTTGCTCCTCGACGCTCCCGTCACCGGGGAATTTTTTACCTACCTCGGGAACTTTGGCCAGGTGAAAGCGCTCCCAAACGTTGGGGAGGGCTTTTATACGTTCGAGAAGCCGGACTGGTTCTCCATCAAGGGATTTGTTGGCGATACCACTATCGAGGTCCGATTCAAAAAGGAGGTGATGGACCTGACGTCTGATTTCCTCTACTTCCTGTTCTCCTCATACCCAGAACGAGCGACCGATCTTTCTCTGTTGAAACAGAGGGAGCAGGCGGTAGGGGAACGGGTCCGGAAACATCTCTACGGACTGTGAGGATTGGTGGATCTCGTGCCTCAGGATGTGTTTGAAGAGTATGCTGATGACTATGACCGGTGGTTCGATGATCACCACGATGAGTATCTCGCAGAACTTGCCCGTATCAGGAGGGTCCTCCCGCTGCCGGACTCCCGGGCGATCGAAGTGGGAGTCGGATCAGGGCGGTTTGCAGGACCCCTAGGAATAGGACTCGGGATCGAACCTTCACGGGCACTTGGTCGGATGGCACGACAGCGAGGTATCGAAATCGTCCGCGGAAGAGCAGAGGCTCTCCCTTTCAAGGATCGGTCCTGCTCCTCGGTGCTCATGGTGACCGTCATCTGTTACCTGGATAATCCCGCAAAGGCAATCCAGGAGATGCAGAGGGTTCTGCTCCCGCAGGGTACTCTGGCCATTGGTTTTATCGAACGGGAGGGACGCATTGCCCGGAGATACCTGGAAGAAAAGGGAAAACACCGGTTTCTTTCACGAGCCCGGTTCTCCTCACGCGATGAGGTTCTTGGATACCTTCGCGACACAGGATTCCGATTGCTCCACGTTGAATCGCAAGCTGGCTTCTGTGTCATCGCAGCGCAGAAAGTCTGATTGACTATGGCCGCACGGGCATTTCACGGTAATAGCAGCCTTGCACTTTTTCAACAGCATTTCTGCGCGAGCACAAAAATAACTGATTGACACGCTCCGTTGACAACCCGATCAGGGCGTGTCCTCTTTCAATCGCCTGATTTGGTTATTCGCTTTCGCGCTATATCGTGAGGGGAGACTGATTCGAGGTTTGTTGCCAATTCAGTCACGAAAACCGCAGCTGGGGCGCCCTTTGGGGGCGGCGGCGTGTATCGCATAGGGGGGGTGTTGGGACGTGACCTCTCTTTTCGACAAACAACATATTAAACTAAAAGATGGAAGCCCCCTTCTAAGGAGTCTGGAATTGTTCGGTTCAGGATTCCTGGGAAAGATCCCCTAATGCCCATTGCCAATCCGGTGCTTGATCTGGTTGCGATTGCTGCTTTTCTTCTTCTCGTCACGGTATCAGCATATTTCCTCGGACGTTACCTGGCAGCAGTATTCATGGGGAACCTTCAATGGAATCCCCTTCAGAGGATAGAAAAGGCCCTGTTGCACCTGATCGGCACCTCCCCGGACCGGGAGGAGACCTGGCAGGGGTATGTGCGCGACTTGCTCATTTTCAATGCTATCGGTTTCTCCATCCTGTTTCTCCTTCTCCTTCTCCAGGGGATTTTGCCGCTCAATCCACAGCAGGTCTCTGGCTTTTCGATCGGCAGAGCACTCAATATCGCAGTCAGTTTCACCACGAATACCAACTGGCAGATCTACAGCGGTGAGACTGCCGCAAGTTACCTGACCCAGATGGCGGGTCTGACGGTCCAGAACTTCCTTTCCGCGGCTACCGGGCTCTGCATCGCCATTGCCCTGATGCGGGGATTAACCCGTAAGATGACCGATACAATCGGAAATTTCTGGGTGGACATGACGCGTGCGGTCCTCTATGTGCTCGTGCCTATGGCACTCATCGCCGCAATCGTCCTCCTCTCCCAGGGAGTGATCCAGAACATCGATCCCTCTCTCACCATTTCCGGGTATGGTGGAGCAGACTCCCAGACCATCGCCATGGGTCCGGTTGCCTCCCAGGAGGCGATCAAAATGCTTGGGACAAACGGAGGAGGATTCTTCAATGCCAATTCTGCCCATCCCTATGAAAATCCAACCCCGTTCACCAACTTCTTCGTGATTTTTCTTATCCTTCTCATACCTGCAGCACTTCCCTTCACCTTCGGATTTTTTTCCGGCGACAAAAGGCAGGGCTGGGCAATTTTTGCTGCGATGCTGCTGCTCTTTGTCGCTGCCACGGGGATGCTGTATAGCGCAGAACTTGCCGGCAATCCTGCCCTTGCCTCGCAGGGTGTTGCGGGAATATCGATGGAAGGGAAGGAGGTCAGGTTCGGGCTTGCCGGCACCGTTCTGTTCAGTGCCTCGACTACCGCAGCTGCAAACGGGGCGGTAAATGCGATGCATGATTCGTTCACCCCCCTGGGGGGGCTGGTCCCGATGTTTTTGATCCTCCTCGGGGAGGTGGTCTTTGGGGGCATCGGCTCCGGGTTCGCCACCATGATCGCATTTGTCATTGTCGCAGTCTTCATCGCAGGCCTGATGATCGGAAGAACTCCGGAGTATCTTGCAAAGAAGATCGAGATCTTTGAGATGAAGATGGCGCTCATCATCATCCTTGTCCCCGGTATCCTCGTCCTGGTTTTTACCGGAATTGCACTCGTTCTTGAGGGAGGCATTGCCGGGATCTTCAATCCCGGTCCTCATGGCCTTTCGGAAGTGGTATACGCATTCGCCTCGATGGCGAACAACAACGGCAGTGCTTTCGCCGGGCTCGATGCAGCCTCTCCCTTCTACACCCTGGCGGGTATTCTGGTCATGGCGGTGGGACGATTCGTGCCGACTATTGCCATCATAGCCCTTGCGGGATCCATCGCGAAAAAAAAGACGATCCCCTCCGGGCCGGGGACCCTCCCTACGACCTCACCCACGTTCGTCCTCTGGCTGATCGCCGTGATCCTGATTATCGGAGCACTCACGTTCTTCCCCTTCTTTGCAATGGGGCCGATAGCAGAGCACCTCTCGCTCCTTGGAGGGGTTTGATATGGCACGCAAACGAGTGACTCAGGTTACCCCGTTTGACCTGGGACTGCTGCGAACTGCTGCCATTGATTCCCTGAAAAAACTGGACATCCGCCAGCAGGTTAAAAATCCCGTCATGTTTTCTGTAGAGGTCGGCGGAATCCTGACTACCCTGGCATTCCTGTACGCCCTCATTACACCGGCTGGACCGTCAACATTTTTTGTGGGTATGGTAACCGTATGGCTCTGGCTTACGGTGCTCTTCTCCAACTTTGCGGAATCATTGGCAGAAGGGCGGGGAAAAGCCCGGGCTGCATCCCTCCGGCGTTCGAGGACCACCACGAATGCAAAAAAACTGGCCTCCCCCCAGTTCACTGCACCGATCGAGTCCGTGGCATCCAGCGATCTCAGGCCCGGAGACCTGGTGCTGGTCCAGACGGGGGATCTGATCCCGGGTGATGGGGACGTTATTGCAGGGGCAGCGCTGATCAACGAGGCGGCTATCACCGGGGAGTCTGCCCCGGTGGTGCGTGAATCGGGTGGGGATCGGAGCGCGGTGACCGGAGGAACCACCGTTATCGCGAATGAAGTGATCATCAGGATAACCGCTGAACCCGGCAAGACCTTCCTCGATTGTATGATACAGATGATTGAGGGAGCGAAACGAAGAAAGACCCCAAACGAGCAGGCCCTCGAGATCCTGCTCTTCGCATTGACGGGAGTCTTCCTCCTTGTTGTGGCCGCCATCTGGCCGGTGTCTGCCTACAGCGCGGCAACTTCAGGAAGCGGGAGCCCCGCCCCTCTCACGGTCCTGATAGCACTCTTCGTCTGCCTTGCCCCCACCACCATTGCCGCACTCCTCCCGGCCATCGGGATTGCCGGTATGGACCGGCTGTTCCAGAGAAATATCATCGCTCTGTCAGGGCGAGCCATCGAGGCAGCCGGAGATGTGAATATCCTCCTCCTGGACAAGACAGGCACAATCACCCTGGGGAACCGGCAGGCGGCGGCGTTCATCCCTGTCGATGGTGTGGAAGAGGAAGATCTCGTCAATGCTGCCTATTGCGCCTCCTTTGCAGATGAGACCCCTGAGGGCAGGAGCGTGGTAGCGCTAGCAGGTGAATTGGGTCAACCCTCACAGAGCATCCCCAAAGAGGCTACCTTCATCCCATTCTCCGCACACACCCGTATCAGCGGGATGGATATCAGCGGCATATCCTACCGAAAAGGTGCGACAGATGCCATCACAAGCGAGGTTGCCTTGCACGGGAACCCCATCCCCCCGGACCTCCTCCCAAAAGTCACCCGGATTGCACAAACGGGAGGGACCCCGCTTGTCGTCAGCAGGGACTGGACCATCCTTGGCGTGGTCCATCTCAAGGACGTCCTGAAGTCAGGAGTCAGGGAACGGTTCTTTGACCTCCGCCAGATGGGGATCAGGACGGTCATGGTCACCGGGGACAACCGGCTCACTGCCGCAGCAATCGCTGCAGAGGCAGGGGTGGACGACTTCCTTGCTGAAGCGAAGCCCGATGACAAGCTCCGGTTGATCAAGACGTACCAGGAGGAAGGGAACATGGTGGCCATGACCGGGGATGGGACAAACGATGCCCCGGCGCTTGCCCAGGCTGACGTAGCGGTTGCCATGAACAACGGCACCCAGCCCGCCCGGGAGGCAGCCAACATCATCGACCTGGATTCCGACCCGACCAAGCTCATCGATGTCGTCGAGATCGGCAAACAGATCCTGATGACGCGGGGAGCCCTTACCACGTTCTCTATCGCCAACGACGTGGCAAAGTACTTTGCCATCATTCCCGCAGCGTTCCTGGCAATATACCCGCAGCTTGCCGTTCTCAATGTAATGGGGCTGAGCACCCCGGAGACTGCTATCCTCTCTGCGGTCATCTTCAATGCGTTGGTCATCCCGCTGCTGATCCCGCTCGCCCTCCGGGGCGTGCAGTTCAGGCCCATGCCTGCCGCCCGGCTTTTTTCCTACAACCTGGTCATTTTCGGACTTGGTGGGATTGTGGCCCCTTTCATCGGCATCAAGGCAATCGACCTCCTCCTCTCGGCGGTGTTGGCCGTATGAACTGCGGAAGATCGATCAGGACGGCAATCCTCCTCTTTGGAATCCTTTTCCTCCTTACCGGACTGGTCTATCCGCTCTTCCTGACCGGCGTTGCCGAACTAGCCTTCCCCTACCAGGCACATGGCAGCCTTGTCCGGGATCAAAGGGGGATGGTGATCGGATCAGAGATCATCGGCCAGAACTGGACGGGCCCCCTCTTTTTTGAGGGGCGACCATCCGCAACCCCCGGTAACCCTTACAACGCAGCCCGATCCGGAGGATCGAACCTCGGTCCGTCAAATCCTGCACTGTGGGAAGAGGTGAATACGACAATCCGGCACCTCGAAAGCCTGGGGATGGGGGGCCCCTGGCCGGCCGACCTGGTGACCTCATCTGCAAGTGGTCTCGATCCGCATATCACACTCGACGCGGCGTTGTTGCAGGTTCCCATCGTTGCCGATGCCCGTGGAATGAGCGAGGCTGAAGTGCAGGCAATGGTGTATGAGCATATCGATTCAGGCCTCTTCGCGCTGGACGAGGTCTACGTGAATGTGTTCTCCCTGAACCGGGCGCTCGATGAGGTGGCCAGTCCATGAAGAACGTACAGGACATGGAGAGACAACGGCCTGTGCCGGAAGATCTCCTGGCACTCGCAAATGCAGAAGAGCGGACGGGCAATCAGGGAAAACTCATCATCTACCTTGGCTATGCCGCGGGAGTGGGCAAGACGTACACCCTGCTCTGGGATGCCATCCAGCGGAAGAAAGAAGGGACAGATGTGGTCATCGGGTACGTCGAGACTCACAAGCGGGCAGAGACCGATGCTCTCGCTGCCGCACTCGAAACCATCCCCGTCTTATCTATCAGGTACCAGGGGCTCGACATCAGGGAGATGGACCTCGACGCCATCATGGCTCGGAAACCCTCCATCGTGCTTGTGGACGAACTGGCCCACACCAACGCCCCGAACTCCCGGCACCTCAAGCGGTATCAGGACATCGAAGAGCTCCTGCGTGCAGGGATCTCCGTTTATACGACGGTCAATATCCAGCATGTCGAGAGCCTGAATGATGCGCTCTCACAGATCACCGGCATCCAGGTCAAAGAAACCGTTCCCGACACATTTTTCGATCGTGCGGATGATATCCGGCTTATCGATCTCACCCCGGAAGAGCTGATAGCCCGCATGAAAGCGGGGAAAGTGTATCTCGGTGAGATGGCAGCGCAGGCGGTGGAACATTTCTTCTCCTCAGGAAACCTGATCGCTCTCCGTCAGCTTACCCTGCGGTACCTTGCCCGGCGAACCGACCAGCAGATGGTGACCCACATGCGTGCACGGGCTATCCCCGGTCCATGGCCTGCGGTGGACCGTATCCTCGTTGCCATTCGCCCCGGCCCTGCTGCCGAAGCTATGGTCAGGGCGGCATATCGGGATTCCCAGCGGCTGAATGCTGAGTGGGTGGTTCTCTCAATCCAGGAAGAACGGGAAGGGCCTCCAACCGGACAGGAACGTGCCTGGCTCAGCGACGCCATGGATACCGCCCGGAAACTGGGAGCCAAGATTGTGGTCTATCGCGGTGAGGATGTGGCATACGAGATACTGCGCTACGCCAGCCAGAACAACGTGACGACTATCATGCTCGGCAAACCCCGGGGACTGGATATCCTGGTCTCACCAGTCTATCGTATCATGCGGAAATCTCATGGTATCGACATCATTCTCTTCGATCCAAAGGGAGCTCCAGCAATCCCCATCGAGCAGCAGATTCCCCGGCTCATTCCAAGGGACTACCTTCTCATCCTGGTGCTCATCCTTGCGGTCACTCTCCTGAATTATCTGCTGCTTGGCACGATCAGCACCGCGAACCTCATCATTATCCAGCTCCTGCCGGTACTGGTCAGCGCATGGTTCTTCAGCCGGAGAGCGTCGATTTTCGCCGCTGTGATGAGTATACTCGTCTTTGATTTTGCGTTCGTGGCCCCTTATTACACCCTGAGCGTTTCTGACTGGGAATATTTCATCTCATTTGCAGGGTATGTCGTCATCGCCATCATCATCAGTCACCTGGCCAATCGCCTGCGCTACCTCATTCCGCAGGTTCGTGGGAGTGAGGCAACGGTTGCCGCGGTAGCCGGGCTCTCAAAAGATCTTGTAGATGCACAGGGATATGACACGATGCTGGAAATTCTTGCCAGACATATGCGTGCATTCGCCCCCGGGAAAGTCGCTATCCTTGTCCCCGATGATGGGGGTCTCAGAATAGGCACTGGCGACAAAGACTACCCATTCACGGACAAGGAGATGACGATTGCCCGATGGGTCTATGACAACGGCGAAGTAGCAGGGCGAGGCACTGATACCCTGGTTGGGGGGATCGGGCATTATGTCCCGATGAAAGCCCATGGACTTGTCTATGGCGTGCTGGCATTTGCCTTCCAGGATCCGGATGCGGTTTTGTCGTTTGAAACCAGGGGGGTTTCGGTGGCTATGGCACAGGTAGGGGCTCTCGCTCTTGAACGGTTGTCCAGATAACGGGCATAAGCTCGCCCTCTTCCCGCGTTGAGTATTCCCGGTTTCACAAAGATGCAACCTGTTGGAATCTTCGCCCCTGGGATACCAGCCAGGCAATTGGTTTTTATTTTTATACCATCACGAATGTAGTAGTAACTATGGCATTTCCCCAGGGACCGATCTGTCAGAGTTGCGGCATGCCCCTCCGGAAGGATGAGGATCTCGGAACAGAAGAGGACGGCAGTGCGTGTCAGGAGTATTGCTTTCATTGCTTCCAGGGCGGCAAATTTCTGGATGATGGCATATCCCTCCAGGAGAAAATTGAGAAGAATGTGAAACTGGGCGTTCAAATGGGAATGCCGGAGGGCATGGCACGACAGCTCTGCGAGACTACCCTCCCCCAACTCAAGAGGTGGCGGTAAGAGGAAACCCAGGTTTCACCATCCTCTCCCGGCCATGGCAGGGATGGCAGGAGAGAGGGGCGGGGATGTGCAGGAACCTATTCCAAACGGAGGTATGAGCAATGATCAAAAAGAAGTACATACGGAAACTCACCGTCAGCCCGGGACGCAAGGTATCGCTGAAACGGTTCGATACCGGGTGGGCTCAGGATGACGAACTGAAAAATGTCGGCAAGGATGCGTTAAAAGAGCGTGCGGCCGAGATACTCGAGGCAAACCGGGCAACACTGGCAGAATCGCAGGAACTCCTCTGGGCGAGCAATCAATATTCACTCCTGATTGTCCTCCAGGGGATGGACACCGCGGGAAAGGATGGGATCATCAGACATGTGATGGCCGGGGTAAACCCTCAGGGGTGCCGGGTCACCAGCTTCAAGGTTCCCACGTCGGAAGAGACCGATCACAATTTCCTCTGGCGGTATTACCGCGCTCTTCCCGCACGGGGCGAGATCGGGATCTTCAACCGCTCCTATTATGAGGATGTGCTCGTTGTCAGGGTTCACCCTGAAATCCTCGAACGGCAGCAGATGCCGCCTGGAAAACGTGGCAATGCATTCTGGAACGCCCGGTATGATGATATCAATGCCTTTGAACGTCACCTGGTGCAGAATGGGACCTTCATACTGAAGTTTTTCCTCCACATCTCGAAAGAGGAACAGAAGAAACGGCTCATTGAACGTCTTATGGACAAAGAGAAATACTGGAAATTTTCCCTGTCCGACCTCGCGGAACGGCAGTACTGGGATGAGTACCTGAATGTCTACGAGAAGATGCTGTACAAGACAAGCACAAAGACAGCGCCCTGGTACATCATCCCTGCCGATTACAAATGGATAGCCCGCAGCGTCATCGCGGATATCATCTCGACAAAGATCCGGGCTCTCAAGCTCCATTACCCTGAAGTATCGGATGAGAGCCTGCAACAACTCGAAGAAGCCCGCCAGAAACTGGCCGATGAATAATTCACTTTTTTTTCTGCGATGCAGCCACAAACGTGCGTTCGGATCATCTCTGCCCTAATCACGGTGAGGGCCATTCATTCATGAATCGGCATGATTATCTTTACTTTACGATTTAGAGCAATTTCTGGGTGTATTCTCCCTGACTTGTGCCTGGCTCCCTTGGGCCGTGCAGGCATGCGGGAGTCATCCCTTCACGACGCTGCTTCAATGGGGTGTATCGTCACAGATGGATACCAGGGCGGGTAAGAGATGAGACCCTCCTCCCGGACCGGATCGCGGAACGTGACCTCGCCGCCATTCTTTTCGACGGTGTTGATGTAGGAAAAGTACTTCTGGCGCCTCACCTCCGGGAGGTTGTCGTACCTGAGGGCATCTGAAGGCGTGATATTCCGGTATTTTTCAAATATATGTTTCCGGGTCACCCCCCTGAAGAGGTCATAGACCCAGACCGAGTAGGATGCCTGCGCATCCTGTATGACAATCCATTGAAAGGAATGGAAGTTTTGATAGGATTTTCCCCGAATTCTCTGATACACGAACCATTTCATTCCCAGGCAAAGAACGATGATACCTGTGAAGATCACCCCATATATCTCCGC
The DNA here is from genome assembly GCA_964598015.1 of uncultured Methanoregula sp. Taxonomy (GTDB): domain Archaea; phylum Halobacteriota; class Methanomicrobia; order Methanomicrobiales; family Methanospirillaceae; genus UBA9949. Next base: position 14,434 of record CAZRAQ010000011.1, read on the forward strand.
GAGCCCTGGCGTGAGCCCCCACACAAAGCTACTTCCGAGAAAGGCGAGGGAAAGAACCGTGATCAGGAAATAGAGGGGCATGGGGAACAGGCTCAGTCCAAACCGTCTCTCTGTCAGAGGGTAGAGGAGCGGCAGACCCGGGGCTGCCAGGTAATCCAGGAACAGGTGGAGGTATGCCCCGGCAAGCACTGCGGCGAAGGCAGGGATGACGATAGTAGCCTGGAGGGGTCCCTGAAAAAGACCAGCAGATGACAGGGCAAGCAGAGCACCAAACGCAACGACCGAAAGGACCGTGCTCCCGAAGATACTGTGATTGACTCCACCGTGATAGAGGAGGTAGAGAGAGGGATTCCTGCGGGCGATAAGGGAGTATGCCATGTCGATATCGATGATTACTGCCCCAAGGACGCCAAACGGCATGAGTACCGCATTGCCCGTTGCAAAAAGGAGTACCATGATGGCGACTGCATGGGTGAAAATATCCATAGATCACGGTGGCATGGAACGGAGAAAAATGATGTGGATCAGATCCGGATGTTTCGTATCGTCCATGGATTCGGTCTTCCCTGTCGAAAAGGGACCGCTATTTGGGCATTGGCTTCTTCCGTACGGACAGGAGACCGACAGATATGAACAGGAGGAGAGATGCGACCGCCATTCCGATACCAGGGAGGAATGGGGTGGGAAAAGATCAGTTCGAAAAAGTGGGCTGAAACACGGGTCCAGGATTCACTTGTAGTCACGGTCAGATGAACATGCGGGGATTTCACGATGAATCCTCTGGAGGGATGTCTACCTGTTCGCTTTATCGGCGTGTGTCTCTGGATTCCCGCTGGAAATCCCTGCTGCCGGGCGAAGGCTTTTCGCGTAACAAATCCACTTCTGGGGCGTGTCTAAAAAATCCGAGGCCAAAAGCATTGGACAGAGAAATACCCGCACCCTCCTCATCGGCCTTTTTACACTGGTTGTCATCCTGGCAGTGGTCGTGACCCTGTTCACCCTCTCAAATAGAAACGACCAGACCCCGGAGACTGCATGGTCTGTCGATGCATCAGATGCACTGTCGTTCAGTCATCGCGATCTCGTCTCCCCTCACGCGAATTTGATCGAAGACACACCGAACTACTCACTGGAAACGATCAGCTTCACTAGCTACGACACGACTGTCTACGGGCTCTTGCGAATCCCAAAAAACGTGCCGAATCCACCCGTCGTGATCGTGCTGCCTGCTGCCACCGTCACCAAGGAAGGCGATTTTGTGATGGCTGAAGCCCTCCGCTCCTGGGGATACGCCTCACTCACGCTGGACGAGCGGGGCAACGGCGGTGAAACCCTGGGGAGATCTCCCCTGGATTTTATGGCCGGCTTTGATGCCTTCCGCAATGGTGACCTGCCAGCGCAGTATGCACAGATCTACGATGTGCTCCTGGGCTACGACTATATCCGGTCCCGGAAGGACCTGGACGGTGACAACGTTGCGGTGCTGGGCGAAAGCATGGGCGGCCGGTTCGCAGTCGTTGCAGCAGGCATCGAGCCGGGGTTGAAAGCAGCGGTCGTCGTCAGCTCCGGCCCATCCGGAATCATAGCCGGGAACAATACAGATGCGCAGAGGTTTGTCGACTCGGTCGAGCCTGCGACCTATCTGCAGAAACTGCCGCCGCGGAAGCTGGTCATGTTTCATTTCACCAACGACACGATCATCCCGATAGCGCACGCTAGATCCCTGTACGACAACGCACTCGAGCCCAAAGCCTGGTACCAGTACAACGGCTCGGTGCATGGTGTCTACAGCGATGTGTACGCACCGGACCTGCACGCCGAGATGATCACCGTCTTTGGCCGATGAGAGACACGCCCGATATCCAGCACACTGCAGGTATTGATCCGGAGTAAAAGGAGTGTGTTCCCCTTCATTTACAGAGGATACTTCCCTTCCCCATATACTTCAGATGATGTTGACCAGATGAATCATCGGCCACACGGGATAAGGATTATATTGTTCCAATCCGATTGCCTTCTACTGAAAAGAAGGACAAAAACATGGAATCGAAAATGTGGTGGATCGTACTCATTGCGTTACTATTGCTGGTGATCATCGGCGGTGCCTATCTGCGGTATAATTTCTGGTTTGGCTAGGGAACAATTAGTTCCTTACACCCCCATTTCCCTCTTTTTCGGCGCTGGTGATGATCAGCGCTTTCTGCCGGAAGAAACCGGGGCTGTGACAGAAGTAGGTTTGGCGGTAGATGCGTTGATCGGACTCTGTGACAAGTTATAAGCAAAAATTCAAGAACGGGAAGCAGCAGAAGAGCGTTTCGCAAATGCCACAATCAAACAGATAATTGAGGCACCGATATCTACGATTCAAACCGGATATTTTCATTAATCCATTTCAGCCAGGTCTTTATTGTTGATGCTCTCCGCAGCCGGGTAACTTTATTATAACGAGGATCAAATGTCGCAATGATATCTGCTATCTCTTCATTGCGAATGGCGTTAATATCAAAACAAGAATCCCTAAACATTTCAAGGGAACGCCGGAACGTTGGTCGTTTGAGCAACTGATTGAACAATATCCCATTCCTGCACCTCCGGGTTCGGCAGCGTTTCAACTCTCTACCAAGCTCAGTTAAAGAAAATTGGCTGCTTCCCTCATCTCTATCGAGAAAGTCCAGATAAATTGCTGCGTTAGCATAGTAATCCCCCTGACGTTCATCAAATTCAAAATAATCTGCTATGCCTTCCTTGGTGCTCAACTCTTCATTGAACGAAATGATCAGGTCGATGACCTTATCCAGGTCGTTCGCTTGGGGAAATGGCATGAAGTCAGGTTCAGCTGGATCAACAGAGATCGCCCGAGTCAGGGCATCAAACTGTACGGCTAATACCGGATCTTCATCAACCGAATAGCACTTCATTTTGATGATTTCCATGTCCCCATATTGTTCTCCGAATTGGAATTGAAACAAGTAAAACAATCCGTTCGAGAAAGCGAAGAATATTGGGATTACCGGCTTCCGGGTTTTCTGGGACCACTCTTTCCACGGAAAGAATAACTGTCGGATGTGGAAATCATCCCGTTTCCCTAATTTCGCTTCAATGAGGTAGATACCACGGGAACCCTCGTAGCCCGAATCTATTTCTATTTGAACTCCATCAATCGTGATGGCAGGGCCATCTGGCAGCGTTACCTGAAATGATCCCGACCGTGATTTTCCTCGAATCGTAAGGATGAGATTCGATTCATCGGTGAAACTTTTCAGAACTGATACGATATTGGCATAATCGATTGCCTGGAATTCACTGCTAATCGAGCCGAGGTTGAGCGTCTCAATTGAATCTGCTGATGATTCACATGCGTGGTGTTCAACCGGTAGAGATAATGAACCAAAATCGAATGAAAAGTAACTCCTTTTATAAGGATCTTTGAAAATAACATACTCCCCATTGGTTGTCGGTAATATCGAAAGGTGATTTTTTCGGAAGATTTCTGGCCGGGATTCGAGCGTGTCCTGCTTTGCCATGAGTCTCGGCTCCCTTCCGCTTATCTCCTTGAGCATAACGGCAGTAACGTGTGCAAATCCTTCTGCATTGATCCTTTCAAGGAAGTTCAATTCGTAAAAGACTTTATTCCAGGCATTATCATTCTTCGAGGGCATACATCCTCAATAATTCGTGACGATAATCTCCCGTACATCCCCTCGTTTTGTTCCGTCGCAGTTGATTATCCGTTTGGCCTGCACCCTGTCGACGTGGTAGTCGCGATAGAGGATATCGAAAAAGTCGTCATCCGGATTGCTATTCTTTGGATCGGAATTACTCAGGAGCAGTTTCGCCTGCTTCTTATCACATTTCGCAAAGAATTCGGCTAGTCTTTTCTGATCAGTATCACCAAAGCCACCTTTCGAGTATTGAGTAAACGAGGAGGTTGCATTTAATGGCCGGTAGGGTGGATCAAAATATACGAAGGATTTATTCGAGATTTTCGAATAGGAATCTTCGAAATCTCCCAGGTGAATCGTAGTATTTTGCAGGATCTCTGAATCAACTCTCAACAAGTCCTCGTTCAAAATTTTGGGATTTTTATAGCGGCCGAACGGGACGTTGAACGCTCCCCTGAAATTCACCCGGAAGAGACCGTTGAAGCATGTTTTATTGAGGAAAATGAGCTGTGCAGCCCTCTCAACCCACTTCCTCTCAAAGTTGTGGAAGTCGATTGATGGTTTGGCATGGTTGAATTCGTCACGTACCTGGTAGAAATACTGCTTCTTCCCGGATTCATCCTTTGAAAAATATTCCTGAGAGATAGTGCCGATATGATCAATCAGTTCTTCGACGTTCTTCTTTACAACATTATAAGTGAGAATCAGCTCTTCATTGCTATCGTAGATATGGCATTCCTTGAAACGGAAAACCCCATTGAAATAAAAGAAAACCGCCCCCCCTCCAACGAATGGCTCAACAAATACCGGTAATTTGCCCTCCGTGAGTTCGGGCGGGATCCTTTTTTTGAACTCTTCGAGTAGTTGCGTCTTGCCACCGGCCCATTTTAAAAAGGGTTTTGCAGACGATGCAACCATGCGAGGATCCTTGCTTCTTTCTTGTCCTTTCAAAGATATAGATTCCAGTGTTTTTTATGTGGAAGTGCACCCTGACGCTGGCATGAAAATTGCATTCGCGATTTTCATATGGGGGGATGTGATCAAGGAGTCTCATGTGCGTTCCACATGACACATTTTGAACCGTCAGAGAAGAATAGGCCGTTTGCTGCAGTTGTGCTGGATTTCAGAATTGCCACGCCCCTGTCACCCCGGCGAAAGGGGAGGCCGAGGTGACCCAGGCATTCAAGGTGGCGCGAGCGTTCGATCTCGCGGAAGGGTTTTGTCCTGCCCATGACCCCGTCTCAAAGGATTATAGAGATCCTGCTGTGCATGAGACGGGCACCATAGCCTATGCAGAACAGTCTGAATTGTATGGGTACGCTCAAAGAGATTTCGATCTGTTCTTCTGACGTTCTGCAACGTAGGGCGGATCTTTTTCCGCTACCAATGGCATCCGGGAAATCTCCCTGAAAGCATATGCCGGGAAGACTGCACGACAGAGATGATAGTGACATTCCCACATTTCGGGATCAGCCAGGGGGGACGTCAGGATTGAACCGCAGCTGGGACACCGGATAAGGGGAGGAGGGTCCTCACGCATGCGAAAACCTCCATGCTTCTGGATAAACTGGCTCAGCCACAGGTGGAGTGAAAGTGAAGGGGAGATAAGCAGCTATCGTGATATTCCCAGAAAAATCAGGTTGATACACACCAGAATCGATCCTGTAACAGGAATCTCTTGAGGGTTGCACGAAGTGATATGTAGAGGCAGCCATAACTCACTCGTTATCTGAAGAGGTGATTTCCAAATGGTCAACACATTTTACACACTAGAGGAGCTGCCATATGCCTACAATGCCTTAGCGCCACATATATCCGAGTCCCAGCTACGGCTGCACCATGACAAGCATCACGCCGCATACGTGAACGGCGCCAATGCCCTATTGGAGAGGCTGGACAAGGCTCGTGAGGCAGGAACGGACATAGACATGAAGGCCGCGCTGAAGGAGTTGTCCTTCCAGGTCGGGGGGCATATCCTGCACAGACTCTTCTGGCAGAATCTGGCACCCGCATCAGAGGTTGTCAAGGAGCCAAAAGGCGTTTTGGCGGAAGCCCTGAAGAATGAGTTTGGTTCCTTCGAGCGCTTCAAGAAGGAGTTTTCCTTGGCAGCAGCCAGCACCGAGGGCTCGGGATGGGCGGCGCTCGCGAGGTGTGGCTTGACCGGCCGGCTCCTGATCATGCAGATCGAGAAGCACAATGTGAATGTCTACCCCATGCTTCGCATCCTGATGGTCCTGGATGTCTGGGAGCATGCCTACTATCTGGACTACAAGAACGAGAGACCCAGGTTTGTGGAAGCCTTCTGGAACATAGTGAACTGGGATGAGGTGAACAAGCGGCTGGAGGTGCTCATCAGGTAAAGTGTGGAAAAAGGGCAAAGACATTTCTCTCAACTATTTCAACAGCATTTCTGCACGATCACAAAACCACCATTGACGTGGACCGACTGGAGAGTAGGAGCAAAACGACAGCCAGAACGAGCTTGGTGTGGCGTCAGTATTGTATTGAAGGAAGATTACCTCGCAGTGATATTCAGGACCATCCAGGTCAAACAGTGCAAAGGGCAATTGAATCAGGACTGTCGTACCATGAAAAAACCACTATTAGCAAAGACGATCATGGACACGTCAATTGAAGAGCTTGCAGGCAGGACTGACCACAGAACATTAGCAATCTGGGCGGCTGACTGTGCCGAGCGTGTATTGCCTTATTTTGAAGAACGATATCCGGACGATAATCGTCCCCGGAAAGCAATCGACGCGTTACGAACGTGGATACAAACGGGCGTGTTCAGGATGGCTGATATCCGCAGGGATGCTCTTGCGGCTCATGCGGCTGCACGTGGAGTCGAAGCATATCATCCGGCCCGTTCTGCCGCCCGTGCCGCAGGCCAGGCGCTGGCAACTGCCCATGTCCCCCGTCATGCTCTCGCCGCTGCTCTCTATGCAGCTACCGCTGTCCGTGACGCTGCAAATTCTTCTGATACTGAGGGTGCGACGATCAGGGAACGTGAGTGGCAGTATCGTCACCTGAGGGATGTGGGGAAAGGTGGCTGCGATCACCACTGAAAAAATTATCAAAGATTTCCCGCCGGAACAGATTTTTTTCGGTATCTCCGTCAAAGCCCTGTTCATCAGAGAACTTGGAGAATACTGCAGACGCAGGCAAATCCGGATGTCTAACTGGCAACCACCTCATCAGATCTTGTCATTGTACTTTACTGCTCTCTGACGGTCATACCGGGTTTCCATAAAAAGGATGTTCAGGAACGATTCTGCCATTGCGGAGGAATACAAGCTCTCCCGGCTTTCCCCGTGAAGGCAGACCGTGAATTACGACGCGATCATCCGCACCGCTTTGGGGAAAAATCCCCTGGCAGGACCATGATGCTCTGGTTGACCATCCCGGTCTGCCTGGTCGTCTGGTTATTGCCCACGTAATAACAACGGGCCGAAAGGATGGGAAGCCCGGATCCTTCCTGGATGAACGCAATATACCAGCCATTGGGGGCTTGTTCCGTCCTGATTGATCGGGGTGGCAAGCCCCCGGAAGGATAGTCCACGAGATCAGGGTAGGTCTCCTGGAGTATCCGGATTGCATCCTGTGCATCGATGAACCCCTGCTTCCCGCTTGCATCCCACCAGGTCCGCACCTCTGTTCGGTCTGGCTTGAAATAATACAGGGAGCAGAGCGCCGGTGGATACTTCCCGGTCCGATACCCCTCGATGAGGAAGAGCGCCTCGTTTCCCACCGTAGAGGTCTGGTTGAACGGCCAGTACGAGCTTATCGGGGATACTACCGGGGCAGCAGGTTCTGTGGAATCAATCTCCTGCATCAGCAGGTCCACGTCTGGGAGCGTTAACCAGTCGTCAGGTACATCAAGGACCATGACCGGCTGGTCAGGATGCATACGCAGGTCGTTCAGAAAATCTATCGGCGAATGGGTATTGAAATAGCAGGAATCTCCATTCGAGAGGTGCACCCCAGCGTCACCGATCAGGTGATCGTAGGTACAGGTATCCGCTGCCGGACTTGTCGCAGTACCCGACGGGACTGCCGTCCCGGGAACGGGATCCGGAGAAGAGGGAGATGATCCGATGCATCCGGCACTCAGCAGTAACGCAGCGAGCAGGAACAGCAGTGGGAGGATTCGGTGCATCAGGGGGTCTGGTGGTTGGCTGGTACTGGACATCTCTTTGGCCTTGTACCAATCATGGGATGCATGGAGAAAAAGGAATTCCCGGGAACCTCCATACCTTCCCTCCACAAGGAGCGGGTCTTCGCCCCATCACCGCCTGCCCATCGACAGCAGGAGCGAACCGCTATCATTATTGAGGTCGGGGTTCCACAGGCATCGGATGACTGCGCAACGACGGGAAATAACCGTCCTCCAGCATGTGAGCAACGAATCCGGCGGCCTTTTTGAGGAATTTGCCAGGGAGCGGGGGATGAGTCTCCTGCATATTCCGGTTTTTGAGACAAACGATATCCCGCCTGTCCTTTCAGCTCATCTCCTTATCATGGGCGGTCCGATGAGTGTCAATGACGAACAAGAGCTCCCCTGGCTGAAGGCAGAGAAGCAGGTTATCCGGGAGCGTGTGAAGAGAGGGCAACCCGTACTCGGGATCTGCCTCGGTGCACAACTGATCGCCTCGGCATTCGGCGCTGCGGTCTATCCCTGTGAGCCGGAACTGGGATGGTCCTCAGTCACGGCGGTCAATACGACCCTGTTTCCGGCATTGCCTGGTCAGTTCCGGGTATTCCAGATGCATGGCGAGACGTTTGACATTCCAGGAGAAGCAGCGCTGGTATATCGGGGAGAGGGCGTGCAAAGCCAGGCATTGTGTATCGGTAGTGCGCTTGGTCTGCAATTCCACATAGAGCTCACCCTTCCAATGATCCAGGACTGGATCTCCAATCGTCCCGTGCAGGAACAGTCATCCCACCTCTCCCAGAGCAGGGAATACCTTCCGAAAAGCCGGATGGTCTGCAAGGTGATAGCGGATCGGTTCCTGTCTGCCCCTCCATCCGGTTTTTCATGGACAACACCTGAAGGGTGAGGGAAGGGGGGCCTCAAACAAATCCCAACCGGTCATTCTTCCGCCCATCAGCCGGCTTTTGATCCTCTTCACGCGTTCTCTTTTTTGGAAGTCTCGCGAACAGGATTTGCGGGATACAGGGAGGGTCATGCTGCAGAAGCCCGAGCTTCGATTGCATTGTGTGGGAGCCCGGCAGCGGAAGAGTGTGAGTCAAGCGGGAATTACCCTCGTAAGGGAAGGGGGAATCTGAAGAAACAAGTACAGGAGGTGAGCAGGGGGGAAGAGAAGCCATTTGGGTGCCAGGGGGGAATGGAACAGTGACCGGGATGAGCCTGGGTGGGAAAAGGGGGTAAAAAGAGAGACCCTTGCCCTCACCGTGCATCTTTGAGCGGGATGTACGGAAGGAGCGTGAGAAGGTCCGATTCAATCTGCGCAAACCCGATCCGTTCAAGGAACCGTGCCGTCCTCTCCTTTGGTTTTGCATTGCTCTTGTAATACTCGAGAAGACGATGGACGAGATCGAGGGTATCTGCACGGGAGAGTTCCTGTGCAACCACTACCCCTGGTGACGGTCTCCTCCCGCTGTTTCCGCCAAATATCACCGTCCACCCTTTTGCGATTCCCACCAGACCGATATCCCTGAGGTAACTCTCCCCGCAGCACCTGAGACAGCCGGAGATGCCTATCTTGAGCTTTGCCGGGTATACAGCACCCAGGTACTTCTTTTCGAGTTCCCTCCCCAGACCAGTCGAGTCCTGGGTGCCGTACCTGCAGACATCCGTGCCAAGGCAGGCCTGGACATACCTGACCGAGGATGGCGGCTGCTCCTCAGCAAGCGGCCCGAGGTCCCGGCGAATCGCGGCAAGGTCGTCTTCCTTTATGCCGATCAGCATGAAACGCTGGCCTGAGCTGATCTTCACCATAGGCACCTGGTAGATACGGGCGATGGTCGCGATCTTCTCAAGCATCTCCGGAGTCACGAACCCTCCGGGGATCCTGGTCACGACTACCAAGGTCTTCTGGTGGCTTGCGCCCGCAGGATGAACCATGTTCTTCCCATCAGAGCAGTTTTGTCTCTTCGGTTGGCTTCGGCACCTTGATGACCAGCACCCGGAATACTCCGCCGCTCTCGTTGATCCAGCGGTGCGGGATCCGTGCCGGGCTCTCGATCAGGGTATCCTTCCCCACCGTTGCCCGTTCCTCCCCTATCTCAACGGTGCCGGTCCCTTCCAGCACGTAGAAGATCACGTCAACGGGGGTCATGTGTTTCTTCAGCGACTCCCCGGGTTGCAGCGTGATCATGACCACGACTGCGTGGGGGATCTCACAGAGCTTTCTTGCATCGACATGGTGGGGATTTGGCGAGCTGTGTGCCTTGTTTGCATCAACGATCTTCATATCAACAATCTCCCTCTCATTTTGTAGCTGCAGGAGCGAATAACCTCTCTCATTCTCATGCGGCAGGACATTCAGAGGACGCAGATTTTGCAGTCCTGGTTCCCGCAGGCGATATTTTTGACCTTCCACTTCAGGGCCCACCGCTTGATGTCACGGATGATTTCGATAATTTCCAGGCCGCTTTCGGTCAGGGTGTACTCCGATCGCACCGGGAACGAGGTAGCATCCACGCTCCGTGCGACAAGCCCCTCCCCCTCCAGCTCCTTGAGCCGCTCGGAGAGAATTTTCGGCGTGATCCCGGCCAGCGAGTCCTTCAGGTCGGAGAAACGCCTCGTATACCCTTCTCCTTTGTACAGTTCGAGAATGATAAGGAGTGTCCATTTTTTTGTCAGATAACGCACCGTCTGGTTGACCGTGCAGGATTCCTGCATGGTATAGTTTCTGAAACTCACGGCTATTTATAATTAAGTATACAAAGAATATCTCGTTACAAAAACATACCAGGAGTAGACCATGTTCTGTTACCAGTGTGAAGAGACCGTGAAGGGGACCGGATGCACCATCAAGGGCGTCTGCGGAAAAGAGGATGAGATTGCAGCGTTCCAGGATGTCCTGATCTATCTCTGCAAGGGGATCGCTGTCCGGAATCTCGCGGCGATGGAGAAAAGAAAAGGCAATCCGGCCGCGGGGCTGTTCATTGCGGAGGCGCTCTTTGCAACGCTGACCAATGTCAACTTCGACAAAGACCGGTTCATGGCAATGATCCACAAGGCGGTCGCGATGCGCGATGCGCTCGAAAAGAGCGGCAGCACGGAACCGGATGCCTGTACCTGGATACCGAAGGGCGAGGGTGATATCCTCGAGAAGGCAAAAACCGTCGGGACACTCTCGACTGAAAACGAGGACGTCCGCTCGCTCCGTTCCACGCTCATCTTTGGGCTGAAGGGGATGGCTGCTTACTACACCCATGCAGCGATACTTGGCAAGACCGATGCGGCCATAACCACCTTCATCCAGAAAGGGCTTGCCTCCACCCTCAAAGACCTCCCGGTGCCTGACATGGTGGCGCTCGTCCTGGAGTGCGGGAAAGTCGGTGTCAGCACCCTTGCCCTGCTCGATGAGGCAAATACATCGGCGTATGGAAAACCCCGGGTGACCAGCGTGAAGACTACCGTGGGAAAACGCCCCGGCATCCTGATAACCGGCCATGACCTGAAAGACCTTGAGATGCTGCTCGAGCAGTCCAAAGATGCAGGCGTGGATGTGTATACCCATGGCGAGATGCTTCCGGCACACGCGTATCCTGCGTTCAAGAAGTACAGCCATCTTTATGGCAACTACGGCTCTTCCTGGTGGCACCAGAAGGAAGAGTTCGAGCTGTTCAACGGACCGGTCCTGTTCACCACAAACTGCCTCGTTCCCCCAAAGGACACCTACAAGGACCGCCTCTTCACCACCGGTCTTACTGGCTATGCGGGCGTCCCGCATATCGATGCCAGCCCTGACGGGAAGAAGGACTTCTCCAGGATCATCGCATTTGCCAGGACCTGCCAGCCTCCACGGGAACTTCCGGGAAGCGGGAAAGAGATCATCACCGGGTGCGCCCATGATGCGGTCCTCGCCCTTGCCGACCAGGTGGTCGCAGCAGTCAAAAATGGCGATATCAAGCGGTTCATCGTCATGGCCGGATGCGATGGGAGGCAGAAGGAAAGGGAATACTACACAGAGTTTGCCAGAGCGCTCCCAAAAGACACGGTCATCCTTACCGCCGGCTGCGCCAAGTACCGTTACAATGCGCTCGATCTCGGGACCATCGGCGGGATCCCGCGTGTCCTGGATGCCGGCCAGTGCAACGACTGCTACTCTCTCGTCGTGATCGCACAGGCGCTCGCGAAAGCATTTGGAGTCGGGATCAACGAGCTCCCGGTCTCGTACAACATCGCCTGGTACGAGCAGAAGGCCGTACTGGTGCTCCTCGCTCTGCTCTCGCTCGGGATAAAAGACATCACCCTCGGCCCAAAACTCCCGGCATTCGTGTCGCCAGCGGTGCTGGACGTGCTTGTCAAGGAGTTCGACCTGAAACCAAATACCACGGTGCAGGTCGATCTTGCCCGCATGGTCCCGGGTTGCTGAACCGGTGCGGTATTATTATATCCGCACTCCTATGATGCAAAGGGAAGCATAGCATGGCAGAATTCAGCCTCGAGAAACCGGACAGCCGCGATGCAAAGCGGGCAGAGCTCCTGGGAAAGGTCCTCGTCCTGAAGGACCTCGTCCAGTACCAGGACGGCACTGTTGCCAGCCGGATGATTGTGAACCGGAAGCCGGGGAGTATCACCCTCTTCTCCTTTGACGAGGATGAGGGGCTCTCCGAACACACGGCTCCCTATGATGCAGTCGTCACCATCCTCGATGGCGAATGTGAGGTCTGGGTCGCCGGCACGACCCACCAGATGAGAGAAGGGGAGACGATCATCTTCCCGGCCAACGTCCCGCATGCTCTCTCTGCGATCACCCGGTTCAAGATGATGCTGACCATGATCAGGGAGTAACCATGGCCGGCGATGAGAAAGACGGGTACTACTGCTCGATCTGCGGAGGGATCCCCCCAGACAAGATCAAGACCAAAAAGGTCCTGATAGATGGCAAGGAGACGGGCATCGATCATCTCGACTTCATCTTCGAGAATGTGAAGCGGTTGGAGTGTTCCGATGATGCCGTTCTTTCAACCGAAATCCTGAAACGGGTGAAAGAGTTCAACTACGTGCCAACCAAGAAACAAGCCCTCTATGCGGAAGGCCTGCTCCGGGAATACCGGAAATGGGAGCAGGAGAATGCTTGACCGCTGTCCCGGGGCATCAAACATACGCACCCCTACGCTTACCGTGAAAAAGTGCCCCCAATGCGGTGAAGAGATCGAGGTCTTTTCAAACGAGGTCTCGGTGAACTGCAGCAGGTGCGGGTTCACCGTCTACAATGACACCCTCTCCTGCGTCCAGTGGTGCAAGTATGCAAAAGAGTGCGTCGGGGAGGAGACCTACCGCAAGCTGACGGCCGAAAAACCAGGACGCTCTGTGTGAAAAGGGAGAACGCACCCCTGCTGGCTAAACAACTGCAGGGACACTATTCCTCTGGGTCTGCAGGAATCGGGGAAATTTCCCTTGAGGAGGAATGCCGGGCCAACGGGTTGACGTTCTCGAGAGGATGGTTGCAATTCCTGCCCGTCCAGGACTATTCGAATCCGAAATTGAGGATCCTCTGAAAGAGAGTAAAGGAAGAATATGAAAAAACGAAGGAGTGTTCGATTGAGATCTCCTTATCATACTGGTGGAGTGAAGCAATGAAACGAAAAATCATCAATATCGACGAAGAAAAATGCACCGGATGTGGCCAGTGCATCCCTGACTGCCCGGAAGGGGCCCTAATGCTGATCGAAGGAAAGGCACGCCTGGTGAGCGATCTCTTCTGTGATGGCCTCGGTGCCTGCATGGGGACCTGCCCGGAGGCGGCAATCACGGTCGTCGAAAGGGAGGCAGGCGCATACGACGAGAAGGCCGTCATGGCCAATGTCGTCCCCCAGGGGCCGGCGGTCATCACTGCACATCTTGAACACCTGCTCAGGCATGGAGAGACGGGCTTCTACAATCAGGCTCTAGAGTACCTGAACGAACAGCATATTCCGATCCCCAGACACCAGACCCCGGGATGTCCCCCGTCTCAGAAACAGCAGGGGCCTCTCTCCTTTGCAGGCTGCCCGGGGTCTGCCGCAAGGACCATTCCCCGAACACCCCCTAGTGGACACCAGCAGCAGTCAGGGAAAACCGCATCAGAGCTGAGACAATGGCCGGTGCAGCTGGCGCTCCAGAACCCGCGTGCCCCCTACTTCGAGCATGCCGATATCCTGGTTGCCGCAGACTGTGTTCCTTTCGCCTTTGCAGACTTCCATCGCGATTATTTGAAAGACAAGATCGTGATCCTGTTCTGCCCAAAACTCGATCCGGATATAGAGGGGTACATAACGAAACTGGCGGACATTTTCTCCGGACACGCGATCAACTCGATCACCATCCTTCATATGGAAGTCCCCTGCTGCAGCGGGGTCACCGCTATCGTAAACAAGGCCCTGGAGCGATCGGGAAAGAAAATCCCCGTAAAGGAGGTCACTATCTCGATAGACGGGCGGGTCTTGTAAGCCGCTCTTCGCACCATTTTTTGTGGATATCATGCCCATTCCCGAATGGTACCTTCTCCACGTTCTCTTCGGAGACTACCTATACCTCCTACCCGATGAAAATTGCCTGCCCAGAATCAAAATAGCACCATGATTTTTGCTATGGGTGCACGAACGTTTCTGCTGGCGGAAAAACCGGGTCCACGCCTCCGGAGTAAGAATGTATTTATCATCCCGTGGTCTATCTGGTACCTATCTGGAATAAGGCATAGTTCCGCCGTAACCCGTTCTCTCTTTCCGGGCCGGTGGATCGCTTGCAGGACACCACAGGGGGTATTCGTTTATGGTACGATGGCCGAGGGATTGGGGATTGCAGGTGCGGATGCTCGGGACGATGTTCCTGCTCGCCCTGGTGTACTTCATCTTTGTCGCGGTGCTGGCCTATATCGGGATCGATACCCTCCTGCTGGTTGTGATCGTCACGATCATGCTCCTGCTCCAGTATTTTTTCTCGGACCGCATGGCCCTCTTCTCCATGGGCGCCCGGGTTGTCTCGGAGCAGGAAGAGCCGCAACTCTACGAGACCCTGACCCGTCTCTGCGCCATTGCAGGAATTACCCGGCCACGGCTGGCCATTGCGAATAATTCCATCCCGAATGCCTTTGCGACCGGAAGGAATGCAAAAAACTCTGTTATCGCCGTCACCACCGGCCTTCGCTCCATGCTCGACCAGGAAGAGCTTGAGGCGGTCCTTGCCCATGAACTCAGCCATGTGAAGAACCGGGATGTCATGGTCATCACCTTTGCCAGCCTGATCTCCACTGCAGCGTTCTTCCTCTTCAGAAGCACCCTGAACAGCTCTGTCTCGCGGGGAAAAAGCGGGAAGCAGAACCTCGTGTTTATCATCCCGCTGGTTGCTGCGGCGGTCTGGATCATCAGCTATCTTCTGATCCGGGCGCTCTCACGGTACCGTGAATATTCCGCGGACAGGGGGTCGGCGATCCTGACCGGGCGCCCCTCGGTGCTTGCATCAGCCCTGATGAAGATCAGCGGAATAATGGAACGCGTCCCCACCAAAGATCTCAGGGACGTCGAGGGAATGAACGCCTTTTTCATCATTCCGGCGATATCTGGATCGTCATTCCTGGACCTTTTCTCAACCCACCCGTCAGTCGAAAAGCGGATCGCTGCGCTTGAACGGATTGAGCAGGAGCTCTCGAGTCATGGGGTTTAGAGAAGCCCTTGGCACATTGCTGGGGACCACTTCCCTCCCCAAGGCAAGCCTCGACAAGCTGTTTGCAATCTCTGCTGCCAGCATCACGATGCAGAGCGAGTTTGACATGAAACCCGCCCCAACAGCAGGGATCTGTTTCAAACCGGTGGAATCATCCGAATTCGATGCCGCAAAAAAGGAGATCGAAGAGCTCCTGTCCTATAGCTCCAGGGAGACAGGGAGCATTGCCAGACTCCTGACTGATGAGTACCATTTCACCTGGGTGATCCTCGAGGACCCTGATTTTGATGACCTGGTGACCGGCATTCATCTCGTCAGCCAGACACTTATCGAGAAAGGGTTTGGTGACTACCTCCTCTGCGCCATATTCCGTTTTGAGGGGTTAAACCCCCTCTTCTGGATCTATAACTTCAAGCAGGGGCGGTATTATCCCTTCATTCCCGTCCCAGGAAAAAAACGTGACAGTGCCGCTGAATTCAGGATTCGGTCCGTGATGGAACGGGAGCTGCCGATCGAAAAAGATGTCGGGAAGTGGTACCCCCTCTGGGGCATTCCCCTCTAACCGCATCTTGTTGTTGTCACGAGTCCGGTTCCTCTCCGATGTGGAATTCCTTCACCCTTGAAAAATCCCGGTACCCTTGAAGACCTGCCTGGCCTCATCGAGGGTCATATCCGCGGGAGGTACGATGATGTCCGATTCGATGATCTCTTTGTGGTCAAGCGTCTCCCCTTCCTTGACGATCCTCCCGATCAGCTCGGCGAGGCTCTTTTTGTATGCCTTCTCGTTTCCCTTCTGGACATATTCCACGATCTGGTTGTCGATCTTGTTCAGGTCGTCAAAAAGACTGCTCTTCACCTGATACTGCCCCTGGCCGATGACTCGTATGATCATTTTTTGCCTACCTCCGATTTGAGCTTCGCTAGCTCTGATTCGATGCTGCCCTGCCGGCCGAGCTTGGCAAGTTCGCGTTCGATATCATCCTCGCCAGCAGTGAAATCAACCAGCGTGCCTTCTTCCAGCAGTTCGTCCAGGGCTGCCGAGCGTGCTTTCATCTCTTCGGTCTTGCTCTCTGCCCGCTCGATCGACATCCCCACGTCAGCCATCTCTTCACTGATCCCGGAGACCGATTCGCTTATCTTGACCTGCGCCTCCGCCGCGGAATACTGTGCCTTGATGGTCTCTTTCCTGGACCGGAACACCTCGATCTTTGTGGAGAGCCGTTTTTCAGCTGCAACGAGTTTCTCCTGCTCTGCTGCAAGCGTTGCAATCTCCTTGTCGAGACCGGCGATCTGGGTGGTGAGGGCATTTTTCCGTTCGAGGGCGAGCCTGGCGAGGTCCTCCCTGTTTGCAACGACCGCCTCGCGTGCCTGCGATTCCAGTTTCTCGCTGTTCTGAAGCAGTTTTGCCCTCTGCAACTCAAGCCGCTTCTTCGAAGTGGCAACTTCTGCTACTCCCCGCTTGACATTCTGGAGGAGATCGAGCTGCTTCTCATAGGAGTAATCCAGGGTCTCCCTCGGATCCTCCATCTTTCCAACCAACTTGTTCATTTTTGCCTTGATGACAGTCCCCATACGGTTCAAAAGACCCATGGTATCTTCTCCTTGTCCTCACACTCTGGAAGACACATCTCCATGTTATGAGCTACGAGCTGCACGATATACTTTTTGACCGTGGCACTCCTCATGCACCGGTTGATTTTTCACTTGAATCAACAGTGGATGCATACCTTTAATTTCCCCCATATCACTATCTGTATCCATTATGGACATAGTAGGAGATCTTTTAAAACAGGTAGCGACGGGCGACAACCTTGCCCAGATCAGCAAATCGGTGGGAGGGGACGAGAAGGGTGTCCAGTCTGCCCTTGGCATGGCGCTCCCCATGATCCTTGGATCCATGTCGAACACCGCCTCAAAGCCAGGAGGGGCGGACCTGATCACAGGCATGCTCGGCCAGATGGGCGGCAGCAGCCCCATCGACAACCTGGGAGGTTTCCTCGGCAGTTCCGCAGCATCGGGAGGATCCGGTATGGTCAGCAGCCTGCTGGGGAGCCAGATGGCCCCGATCCAGAACGCTATTGCGAACAAGACCGGGCTGCCTCCTGCGATTGTGGGGAAAGTCCTGGCAATCGCGGCACCGATGGTCATCGGGTATGTGAGCAAGATGTTTGCCGGCAAGAAGGTGGACTCACAGGGTCTCACGAGTCTCCTCGGAGAGCAATCAAAGATGGCGATGGCAGCCTCTCCTGATGCAGCGAACATGGCCAAGGAACTCCTTGGGTCGCAGAAGGAAGTGGGCGGCATTTCAGGATTTTTCAAGAAACTATTCGGAAAATAATCTTTTTTTCAAAGTAATGTTTTAATCCCTCTTCACCCCAAAGCACCGTGTACAAAATGAGAGGATACTCCAAGTCTCTTATCCTAAGGTATATCTTCCTTAAAGAGGAGAATTGCCTCTATGCGGGATGGGACGAAAAATAATGCATCGATCCTGTTGCTGGCATTCATTGTGCTGATCGTACTTTGGTACGTCCTTTCCCGGCTGCATTTTGTCGTGTTCATCCCTCTTTCAATTGGTGGATTTATTCTGATCGTCCTGAGCGCTATCGTGATTCTCTATCTCGTGCTCGATCACTTTCTCACCGGGTCGTGGTGACCTCCTCCCATGATAAGAAAGATTCCACTGTTGAGGTAAAGATACGCGACAATGAACCAGAAAGCACCTCATCTCCGAGTTCTTGGGCAATTGATCGACGAAGGAGGGCAGTCTCCCTTTTTGGAACCCACTGGACGCAGAACGAGGGGATCCCGACCTGGTATCCGGAAAAATTTCCTTCTCAAAAGAGAGCAGGATGCTCATCCTTCGAACATTCCACGAAGGAGAAGGGGACTTTATCCCCTTGCGC
Organism: uncultured Methanoregula sp.; assembly: GCA_964598015.1. Taxonomy (GTDB): domain Archaea; phylum Halobacteriota; class Methanomicrobia; order Methanomicrobiales; family Methanospirillaceae; genus UBA9949. The sequence goes on from CAZRAQ010000011.1 coordinate 32,844, forward strand.
TTCCGATGACGATCCCGTTCTCGATGTTGTAGTACCCCTTGGCGTGTTTGACCTGGTAGGTGCGAAGGCCCTTTGCCTCGGCCTCGTCGACCTGCTTTCGCATGCTCTTCTGCTCTTCGGCCGAATGCCCATTGACCATGTTCTGGAACCTGGTCTCGGGCATCTTCAGTCCACGTACGTAATCATCATTGGCATCATAGCCTTTCTCTTCGGCAGTGTGCACTTTTGGATTGAAATCTCCCATATAATCCGATTATCTTCATTCTTTAATAACATTCACAATGTGGGAGGAAAAAGTGGGAGTATTCCCGAGTCTCCAGGGATTATAAACTGATACCCGGGACCGGAATAGCGGTAGTCTCGTTATTTCCCTTCTCTCAGATCAGGCGGTCTCCTGCATGTTCGCCCGGCATGCACTCATATACTTCTGTTACCTTCAGCACCAAGAGCGATCTGCAGATAAGCCCGGGTTTTGCCTTTGCCACCTGTTCCTTCATCGTCTCGTAGTCTTTCCCTTTCGTCTTTACTTTCACGTCCCCTTTTATTTTATAACATCCCGTGATGCCAGGTCCCCAGACATAGAGGCAGGCACGCGGGTTTTCGAGGACATTCTGGATCGACGCCTTCATAAACTGGTTGCCGATCCATATCGTCTCCGGGTCCCGTGCGAAGACACCCCCCATGGGGGCGACATTCGGTTCGCCGTCCCTGGATGCGGTTGCCAGGGGGAAGATTTTGCCTGCTCTCAACGCCGTCATTATTTCTGGAGTCATCTGTGCCATACTTTATTGACGGGTAGGGAACCCCGATAAACTATGCGAAAAGAGATATCCTTCTTTACCTCTGGAAAGGCATCTCCTTGTCTGTATCGTGAGGTGTTACCTGCCCTTGCCTCTAATAGTTGTGAGAAATCCAGGTATAACTCTGTAATGATGAAAATTCCAGCACAATTCGGTATGTTCTCCTCACTGCACCAGTAATGTCTTGTATTAACCCGGATTTTCACCAGTCAACAAAGATTAATCCGAATTACCGCGGATTCTATAGTGAAAATCCCTCAAAAAAACACAACTGACCCGATCATGACACCATCACGGAATAACACCCCCTCCCCACTTCTTGAATTCAGGAATGTCACGGTGTTGAAGGGGAAGAAAAAGCTCCTTGACAATATCTCGGTCACTATCCGCGAAGGGGAGCATGTCGCGGTCCTTGGACCAAACGGTGCCGGAAAATCCTCATTTATCAAGGCAATCAGCAGGGAATACTACCCGGTCCTCCAGGATGACGATGTCGTCTTCAGGATGTGGGGGCAGGATGTATGGCAGGTCTCGGATCTCAGATCGCTGCTCGGGATCGTTTCAAATGACCTGCAGTACACATTTACCCGGGAGCTGTCAGGTCGCGAAGTGATCCTTTCAGGTTTCTTCTCGAGCATCGGGCTCTTTTTTCATGAGATCACCCCGGAAATGGAAGAGAAGGCAGACCGCATCCTGGAATTCCTCGAGATCAGCCACCTGCAGGAGAAATCGATGAACCTGCTGTCGTCAGGTGAAGCACGCAGATTTCTGATCGGGAGGGCGCTCGTGCATGATCCAAAGACCCTTATCCTTGATGAGCCCACAAACAGCCTCGATCTCCATGCACTCCACTCGTTCCGGACGATAATCCGGAAGATAGCCCGGTCCGGCACCGGGATCATCCTGGTAACGCACAACCTCCATGACATAATCCCGGAGATATCACGGGTTATCCTTATGAAAGAAGGCAGGTTCTGGAAAGATGGGGGAAAAGAAGAGATCCTCACCGATGCCAATCTTGGAGACTTGTTTGCCATTCCCGTGCATGTCATCGAGGAAGGGGGCTACTATTACGCGACAGGGTACTGACGGGCAATGGATGGATGATGCTCTAACCGCAGGACCATGATAGTTTCCGGTCCGACGCTCTGGTTTCCGGCCTTTTCTTGTATTGCTAATTTTTGTGTGCTGCTCCTGTACGGATATGACAAGTCCCAGGCAGTTCTTTCCGGGCGGAGAATATCTGAAAGAACCCTCCTGCTATCGGCCGCAATCGCACCTTTCGGGGCTCTTTTTGGTATGGTGCTCTTCAGGCACAAGACCAGTACACGAAAGTTTGTCCTTCTGGTCCCTGCATTCATTGCCCTTCACGGGATGATCATTGTCCTGATCCTGATTCATGGGTAACCCGGAAAAACCATAAAAAAGCGGTTTGCGGTCAAAAGACGATATTGCAATCCAGAACTGTCCGAAACGAAAGACATTTCAGGAAATCGTTCAGCTCACGGATCGATACAAGAG
>CAZRAQ010000012.1:0-34844 GCA_964598015.1 uncultured Methanoregula sp.
GTCTAAGCCCGGTATGGCGACCGGTTCTCGCGCCCAACCCTGGATGGCGGGGCAGACCACGTCATCGATTCGTTTCCCGAGCTTCTGGGTATCCTGGGATTAAACGGTGGCAGGGAGAAGGGCACGAAGCAGCTGACTCTCGTGTGACGACCCATTCCCGGAGATCAACTGGAATCCGTCATTACTGGAGGATACTGGCCCGAATCGACCCCTTTTCAGAATCACCCTTGCTATCCTCACTCTAACCCTATTGGACCAGCCCTTATCGCGGACCTTGAGGCAATCTCCCCGAGCCATCAAGGAGAATCCGGGAGAATTATGTGGGCAGAGAACCAAGAGTATCCAGGCGAGCATGGTGAGAAAACGCATCCTTTTCATCTGCACCCATAATGCCGCACGGTCCCAGATTGCGGAAGGCTACCTCCGTGCCCGGTACGGGGACCGGTTCGAGGTATTCAGTGCCGGCACCGAGGTCTCGACCGTCAGCCCGTACGCGGTCCGGGTCATGCAGGAGATCGGCGTGGATATCACGGGACAGCGGTCCAAGTCGCTGAAGGAGTTTGCCGGGGTCGGTATGGATGCTGCGGTGATGGTGTGTGACAGCGCAAAATCAGCATGTCCCTTCTTTCCCTGGGCAAAGGAATCGCTCCACGTCAGTTTCAGAAATCCCAAGGACTTTACGGGAAGCGATGAGGAGATACTTGCAGGGTTCCGTGAGGTCCGGGACGAGCTAACCGGTTGGATCGACCGGTTTGTTGCCGGGGAGACCTGATAGGGATCAAGCACTTTTTTTTAAAATACCCGGGGTATATTCATTTCGCAGGGTTGTGGCGCTGTTGGATTCACGCAATTCTTCCGCGATACCTCTTTTACACTGGAACGAGAGAGTCTGATCCATGTGCGGGAGGTTCACTATCACCGTGACTATCGGACTTGCCGAGCGGTTCGGGGTGGCTCACTGCGATATTCCCTTTCTGCCCCGCTACAATATCGCCCCCTCACAACCGGTCCCGGTCATCATGCATCCCTTCGGGTCCGGGCGTGAATGCCAGGAGATGAGCTGGGGGCTGATCCCTTCCCTGACAAAGGACCCTTCAAAAAGTCCACGGCCCATCAATGCCCGTGCCGAGACCCTGTACGATCGGCCATCCTTCCGGCCGCTGCTCGCTTCCCGCAGGTGCATTGTGCCTGCAACGGGTTTTTACGAATGGGTGAAGCTGCGCAAGGAATCCGTTCCCTATTATATCAGTCGCAAGGACGGCGGCCTCTTCTCCTTTGCAGGTCTCTACGATCTATGGAAATCTCCTGATGCGGAATGGAAAAAGACCTTCACCATCATCACGACCCGGCCAAATGACCTGGCCGCCCGGTATCATGACAGGATGCCGGCAATGCTCCTTCCGGAGAACGAAGCCCGCTGGCTTGATTCATGCAGCCTGTCACCTGAAGAGACTGAGAAATTGCTCGAGCCGTATCCCGAGGAGCACCTCATCGCATTCCGTGTATCCCGGGCGGTCAATGACCCCCGGAGGGACGATCCTTCGCTTATCAGGAAAGAAGAGGAGAGTGTGCTTCCCTTCTCCTGATCCTACCCTCGCAGCGCACGAAGCGTGTTCCGGACCTCCTCGACATGGTTCGTCACTTTCACTTTCCTCCAGACTGCGGCAATTCTCTTATCCGGACTTATGAGGAAGGTGCTCCGCTCGATCCCCTTGAGCAGCACCCAGTCTTTCCAGACCTTGTAAGCGGTTATGGCTTCATGCTTCTGGTCTGAGAGGAGGCGGAAGCGGAGCCCCTGCTTTGCGGTGAATTTCTGGTGGCTGGCCTCCGAATCGGCACTCACCCCCACGATCTCGGCGCCGAGCGCTGCGAACTCTTCCATCGCATCGGAAAACCCCTTCGCCTCGATCGTGCATCCCGGGGTATTGTCTTTTGGGTAAAAGTAGAGCACGAGCCACTTGCCTGAAAAATCATTCAGGCAGTATTCTTCTCCTTCCGCATCGGGCAGGCAGAAATCGGGTGCAGGTGTCCCGGTCATTGGGTCGCTGGGAGTGTCGGGCATGTGAACTGTCACTGCTCCTGATCTGGATCCGGATCGGATAAAAATTACCCGTCTCCACTTTTCCACGGCATTGCCGAAAAACAGGCACAGGTCATGGGGCGTGACAAAAAGAGGGTATTACTTTCCCTTCCTGAAAAATCCGAACGGGTCGCGGTGATTGAAGAGGAGCGATGACTTCTTCTCGGGAAATACCCCGTCAGCCACTGATCGCAGCTCCTCGACCGAGTAAAATGCCCTGGGCAGGTACTGCTGTATTCCACCGATAACTTCCCCCTGGTCCTGCCGCTTTATAACCGAGAGGATGATCTTCACCTTCCCTTTCGACCCCTCACCGTCAGCGATGGTGACCCCGAAGCTGTGCTCCCTCAGGAACGTGACCAGCCCGGTAATGTCCTCGTTTGAGATCACCCGCACGACAACAGTCCCAAGAGAGAGGCGCTCCTCAACGGTCATGCCGAGCAGGGTCCCTGCTGCAAACCCCCCGCCGTAGGCGATGTAACAGGCGACATTTGACACATTGTTCATCACCTGCCCGATGGCGAGCAGCCAGATGATCACCTCGAAAAAACCGATGACCGGGGCGATGTACTTCAGTCCTTTTGCGATGAAGATGACCCGGATCGTCCCAAGGCTCACATCGCAGATACGGCAGAAGAAGATCAGGAGAGGGAGGATTACCCATGCAAAGAGATCGGATGATGTGGTGATGGCAACCATTTACCCGTTCACCTCACTTGCTGGGATTTATCCCCACCCCCTGAATTTCATCGCTCTCATGACCCTTCCGACCGCGATGGTGTACCCGGCCTGCCGCAGCGGGACATTGTTCTTGAATGCGAGGTCACGAACCGCTGAGTAGGCATCCACCATCTTATTTTCAAGCCTCCGGTTCACCTCCTCCTCATCCCAGTGGTCAAGATTGAAGTTCTGGACCATCTCGAAATACGAGACGATCACCCCTCCGCCGTTGCAGAGAATATCGGGCAGGATCAGCACGCCCTTTGCGTGAAGGAGGGCATCTGCATCGCTGCTGACAGGACCGTTCGCAAACTCTGCGATAATCCTTGCTTTGACCCGGCTGGCATTGTCCAGGGTGATCACGTTCTCGAGCGCAGCCGGGATGAGGATGTCCACCTCGAGTTCGAGGAGCTGATCGTTGGTGATGTTTTCTGCGCCGGGAAAGTCCGCAACACTCCCTGTCTTTTCCTTGTGTGCAACCAGGGCAGGAATATCAAGACCGTTCCGGGAATAGACCCCGCCACGGCTGTCACTTACCGCCACGACACGACAGGAAAAAAGTTCCGGGCCGATGCGGGCGGCATTCGCACCGACATTCCCGAACCCCTGGATCGCCACCCGTGCCCCGTCAAGGAAGATGCCGGTATCCTTTGCAGCTTCCCTGATGATACACCACCCTCCGCGTGCGGTAGCATCGTCTCTCCCCTCGGATCCCCCGAGACTGACCGGCTTTCCGGTTATCACCCCGAAGGTTGTCTTCTGGACGATCTTTGAGTACTCATCCATCATCCACGCCATCACCGATGCATCCGTGTAGATGTCCGGGGCAGGGATGTCCCGGTCAGGGCCGATAAAATGACAGACTGCCTGGATATACGCACGCGACAGACGTTCAATCTCCCCCCGCGACATCATTTTCGGGTTGCAGATCACCCCTCCCTTTGCCCCCCCGAGCGGCAGGGAATGGAGGGCACACTTCCAGGTCATGATCGCAGCCAGTCCCCGGATAGTATCGATCGTCTCATCCGGGTGGAAACGGATTCCCCCCTTGGTCGGCCCGAGTGCATCGTTGTACTGGACCCGGAACCCGGGAAAAGCCCTGATGGAGCCGTCATCCATTCTCACCGGGATCGAGACATGGAGCTCACGCATAGGCATTTTCATGATCGCTTCAAGGTTGGGGGTTACCTGGAGGTCTGCCGAGCAGCTGCAAAGGTGACGCTTGACCTCCTCAAAGAGATTCTGTTCACTCATGTTCCCTCTTTTTTCTCCCGTTCCTGTTGTCAGAACGGATTATCTGTCGTGTATGCTTATCGTTTCTTCTCGAGATACTCCCGTATCTGCTCCTCCCTGCTCCCGCTGAAGGGGGGATGCCGCACGAAGCGATCCTCAAAACAGGTCTTCTCTTCCCGGTAGAAAACCCCGAATGGAATGGGGGAGTCGCTGTTGTATGCCCATTCTTCCGCCTTCCGGCATGCCGCCTGGAAATCGGCCGGGTCGTGGCCGGACAACTCGTAGCCCTGCCGGTCGTAGAGCTCGGACATGTTGAAATAGGTCGCACAGATCTGGAGCACATCGACGAACGCAAATCCCTTGTGGCGGAGCGCCTGGCCGAGTATCCCTGCCAGGTGGGGCATCTTCCGCGAGGTGCTCCTGGCGATGAACCCTGCCCCGCTCGCAAGCATCAGGGTGAGTGGATTGAACGGTTCTTCAGGTGTTCCCCCGGGAGTAGACCTCCCCCTGTACCCGAGTGGGGAGGTGGGAGTATACTGGCCGGTGGTGAGACCGTACACGCGGTTGTTGTGGATGATGACCGTGATGTCGACATTGCGCTTCGCGGCAAAGATGAGGTGATCGAGTCCCTCAGCGTAGGTATCACCGTCGCCCGCACAGCAGATCACGGTCAGGTCGGGATTGGCGAGCTTGATCCCGGTCGCGACCGGGATGGTCCGGCCATGGATCGAATAGAAACTGTTGACGGCGAGATAGTCCCCCATCTTGGCATGGCACCCTATCCCGGTCACGAGCACGATGTTCTCCCGGGGAACGCCGCTTGTGATGAGATCTTTTATCGCATTTCTCAGGGCGAACTGGATCGTGAAGTTCCCGCAGCCTGGGCACCAGGTATTCTGTGCATCGGTGATCAGGTCTTTTGCCGGCATCAGAGCACCTCCTTTACCCGTGCATCCAGTGATTCGACAGAGAAGGGACGGCCGTCTATCTTTCCGATGTGATGGTGGACGGCAATGCCATGCTGGCTGCAGAGCATGCGAAGTTGCCCGTTGGCGTTCTCTTCAACCGCTACCACGTTTTGTTTGCCTGCCAGCGCAGCCTTCAGGGATTCTTCCGGAAACGGTGAGAGCACGACCGGCTGGATGACTGAAAAACCCCGCTGCTCCGCCACTTCCCGGCAGACGGGGAGGGTTGAGCCCCAGCAGAGGATCGCAGTCGGGGAGTCACTCTTTCCAAAGGTCTTCACACATTCGAGCGACCCGGTCTCACGCTTGAGCGAGAGCGCTTTCCGCTGCCTTTTTTCGGTCATCAGCACCGTCATGTCAGCCCTTTCCGTGGTGATCCCGGCTTCGTCATGGGTGTAGCTGTTCACTTTTATCACGGCATCACGGGAAGGAGGATAGCGCAGGGGAGAGATCCCGTCTTCGGTGATCGCGTATCTCTGGTATGGATCGGAGTCACCGGGCGACCCGGGTTCTCCCGTGCCCGGGACTGCAATCACGGTCTCATCGAGGCTGTAGGTGCCCTCGCAGAGGGTCTTGTCACAGAGGATGACTGCCGGGACCTGGCACTTCCATGCGAGGGAGAGGGCAATCGAGGACCAGACATATGCCTGCTCGGCGTCCCCGGGCGCCACGATGAGCCGCGGGAACTCTCCCTGCCCTGCATGGAGGACGAAGTGGAGGTCTGTCTGCCCGGTATAGGTGGGAAGGCCGGTGGAAGGCCCGGTCCGCTGCCCCATCACCACCACCACAGGAACCTCTGATGACCCGGAAAATGAGAACCCTTCCGTCATCAGGCAGAAGCCGCCTCCCGAGGTGCCGACCGCAGTCTTCTTTCCCGCGTAGGAAAACCCGAGCGCCATCAGCATCACGGCTATCTCGTTCTCGGGATGGACTACAGTCAGGGCGAACTGGCCGGCAACCCCTGCCAGGAAATGGAGCAGGTTCGAGGTGGGGGTCATGGGATAGGCCACGAAGGCATCGAGCCCGCCGTGCAGGAGTCCCAGGCCGATCGCCTCGTTTCCGGTGAGAAGCGGGCAGCAGGTGTGGCCTGCCCGTGGGATGACCTTTTGTTCCCGGACTGCGTCATATCCCTTCCTGGCAATAACCAGGTTCTTTTCCGGGTCTTTTGGGACCTGCCGCCGGAGAACGGTCTCGACCACCTCGAAGGGGATGCCGGCCGCCTTTGCGAAGGCCCCGATGATGCACGTGTTCCCCATCACTGCGGAGGCGCCCTCGGCTTTCAGTATCTCTTCGACCGGTATCCCCTGGCCCTTGCCATGGACCCGGCCGCTGTCATAGAGCACGACCGTGTCATCGCGGAGGAGGTCCCGGTGCAGATCGAGAGTGTCCTGGGAGAGGGCGAGCAGATAATCGCACCGGTCCCGGTGCGCCCCGATCTTCTGTTCCGCTGCACGGGTGATAGTAAAATTGTGCCCTCCCTTGATAAGCGAGGGATAATCGAAATAGATATAGGTCTGGTACCCCATCTGGTTGAAGAGGTGGGCGACGAGCAGCCCGGCACTGTTGATGCCGTCGCCTGCCCTGCCGCCGGTAAGGACCGAGATGTCATTCATCGTGCTCCACCTACCAGTCTGGTTCACACAAAAGCTGATATATATTCCGCACAGGAGCTGTGTTTTTTCTAAAATAGTTGATAATAGAGATTATTTTGTCTTTTTAACGGCAGATTGCCGGATCCGTGCTGCTTCATCAGGGTCCTCGATCTTCATCAGGAAGGTCCCGTAGCAGGGTTTTGTGAAAGGGAAGATGAGCACATCGCCGTCAAAACCGATGGCTATGGGGGGAACCCCGATGATATACTTGTCAAATATCTTGAACCCGGGGTCGACATCGACATGCTCCTTGTAGTTGGCCCTGATGTAGTCCCTGCATTCCTTGAAACTTGCATCGCGGAGGATGATCTCGTACTTCAGAGATTCGATACAACCCATGGGAGCACCTCGTCAAGCTTGTTTTTGAGCGGCATCGGGTTATGGACTGCCTTTGCCGCGATCTTCTCGCAGGGAAATTCGATCAGGTCTGCCATCTCCTGGTAATGTTCGCCATAGATCAGGGCGACGACCGGTTTTCCGGTGATGGACTGGACCGTTGCCGCATAGCTCACCCCGGCATCGTTGTGGATAAAGATGAAGTGATAATCAAAGGACCGTTTCTTCTCGGCAATTTCGCCGATGTACCGGTCGATATCCATCACCTCTCCCACATAGTGCCGTTCCGGGTCAGATACCTCGACAAGGAACCGGGCGGCCCGGTTTCCCGCAAGGACCGCCTTCACCCCCTTTTTCCGGAGAGCGCTCATCAGGTACAGCGCGAGCCCGGTCTGCACCGGGACCTGCGGGCAGCCGAGCACGAGGACCGCCGTCTTCCCTTCATTCGATTGTTCGCTGGTCATCTTCTGCACACATCCTTTTTACCCGGTCCCTCAAAGCATTTTCCTGACAGGTTCCTGAAGAGGGAATCGATCCTGCACAGGTCCTGACTGCGAGACACCCTGCCTCGTGAGGGGAAGGAAGAGCACATGCGGAAATCGATGATCAGACTGCTTTCCCACCTTCTCTCATGAGAGAATGGAGCACACCCCGGCCAGCAGCTATGACACAGTCCCGCTACCGTTCGCCCTTCCAAATGAACCGATAGCAGCCCGCTTTCCAGGGACAAATGACCCGGACGGTCCCCAACACCTCAAAGAGGAGAGGCCGACTCCCTGCATCAAAGATCCCTGACGCGGCCGGGATTCGTGTAGACCGTGAACCGCTCCTGCCGGGAGAAGCAGATCAGCGTGATGCCGAATTCGCGGGCGGCAGCGATCCCCCGGTCAGTGGTTGCTGCACGGGAGATGACGATCGGCACACCGGCATGGGCATACTTGATCACCATGTCGCGGGGCTGCCGCCCGGTACAGCCGATGACGCACTCTCCAAGGGGGATCTGGTGCAGGACGGCATACCCGATCACTTTATCGACCGTGTTATGCCTCCCCACATCGCTGCTCCTCGCGATGATTCTCCCATCATGGTACAGCACCGAGCAGTGGACACCCCCAGTCTGGCGCCAGAGATCGGTGACGATCTCGCGGGTGATCTCATACACCTCAGCGATAGTAACAGCGTGTTCGGAAAGGACCTTTGCCAGCGGCTGCCGGATGACCCCTGTCGAGCCCGTGGTCTCGATCTCCTTTTCCATCGTCCCGCTGATGGGAGCCGTGACCCGTATCTCGCTGCTTGACACGGTCACCTTCTCCACCTGTTTTGCCAGCCCCTGGCATATGACAAAGCCGGCACCAAGTTCCTCGAGGTGGTCATGGCTTGCCACAAGATTCGTGAAGTGGTTGCCGTTCAAGAAGAGCGAGAACTTCTCCTCTTTTACCACGGTATCCTCGATCGGGGCAGCCTTCCCCTCCCTGACCTGTATCCCGGTGATGCGGATGGTGCTCATGATCTCGTCTCTTCTGCCAGCCATTGCAGGTAAGGGGGGTATCCCCCTGCCACGGGCACCACGATCATCTCGGGGAGTTCATACGAATGGAGGCTCCGGATCTCCCGGAGTACCGCATCCACCTGCCCTTTTACCGTCTTGATAATCAGGAGCTGCTCCCGGTCTTCGCACAGGGCTCCTTCCCATCGGTACATAGATTCAACCCCGGTGATGTTCACGCAGGCCGCCAGGCGCTGCATGACGAGTGCCTGGGCAATCCCTTTTGCCTCTTTCTCTCCTGCAGTCGAGAGGATGATCACGGGTTCATCGTCCATCACAAATCACCTGCCACAACCATCCTTTCACACTTCGGGATAAGAGATCTTCGGTTTCGTGGTTTTGGGCCAAGAGCACCCTCCCGTGAGGGCACCTTAATGAACCTACGGGGAGAATATATCCCCGCATGTACGCGGAACGCATGGGGCAGCTCCCCCCGTATCTCTTTGCGCGGATCGATGAGATGAAAGCCGCGAAGATCCGGAGCGGCACGGATGTCATCGACCTTGGGGTAGGAGACCCTGACCTCCCCACCCCGGACCATATTGTAAACGCCCTCTGCGAAGCCGCACACGATCCGGGGAATCACCATTATCCGTCCTATGCCGGCATGGAGTCGTTCCGGACAGCGGTCGCGGGCTGGTACAGGTCCCGGTTCGCGGTCACGCTCGATCCCGGAAAAGAGGTGCTCGCGTTGATGGGCTCAAAAGACGGCATAGCCCATATACCGGAGGCATTCATCAATCCCGGGGAGTATGTCCTTGCCCCAAGCCCCGGGTACCCGGTCTACCGGACCTCGACCCTTTTTGCCGAGGGGAAGGTGTACGAGATGCCGTTGCTCGCAAAGAACCAGTTCCTCCCCGATCTCTCCGCAATCCCGAAAAAAGTGGCAAAGGCTGCCGGGCTGATGTTCCTGAATTACCCGAACAATCCGACCTCTGCGGTCACCCTCCCGGGATTTTTTGAGGAGGCAGTGGACTTTGCGCAGGAGCACGGGATCCTTATTGTCCACGACAATGCCTATTCTGAGATAGCGTTTGACGGATACAGGGCTCCATCCTTCCTCTCGGTGAAAGGGGCGATGGAGACCGCCATAGAGATGCACTCCCTCTCAAAGACCTACAACATGACCGGGTGGCGGATCGGGATGGCCTGCGGGAATGCTGGTATCATCGCAGGGCTTTCGCGGGTGAAGACCAACGTGGACTCGGGGGTCTTTGATGCAGTCCAGAAGGCAGCAATCGCTGCCCTTACGGGACCGCAGGACTGTGTCCGCGATGCCTGCCGGATCTACGAGGGGCGGCGGGACGTGCTGGTGAAAGGGCTCCGGGCCCTGGGATTTGAGGTGGAGGCGCCGAAAGCCACCTTTTATGTATGGATGGCGGTGGATGACTGCATGGGATTTGCCACACGCCTCCTTGACGAAGCCGGCATCGTTGTCACGCCCGGCATCGGGTTTGGGTCCGGCGGCGACGGATACGTTCGGTTTGCCCTGACGCGGTCGACCGAGCGGATGCAGGAAGCAGTCGATAGGATCGGGAGGCTCTCACGATGATCCTCCCGGAACACCTGGACATTCGGCATGGCCACCTCTGCATCAGCGGGCATGATACGGTAGCCCTTGCGGAACAGTACGGCACCCCGCTCTACGTGACCGATGAAGATCGCATCAGGGCGAATTATCAGCGGTATCATGAAGCGCTCACCTCGCGCTACCCTGATGTCCGCATCCTCTACGCTGCAAAGGCAAACGGGAACCTTGCCGTGCTCCGGGCTCTCGCCAGTCTCGGTGCAGGAGCCGATGTATTCTCTGCAGGCGAGCTCCATCTTGCGCTTGCCGCCGGGATGTCTCCCTCCTCCCTCCTCTTCAACGGGAGCTCGAAAAGTCCTGCGGACCTTGCACTCGCGGTGGAAAAGAGCATCATCGTCTCGGTCGACTCCCTTGACGAACTCCACCAGCTTGATGCAGCGGCTGCACAAGCCGGGAAGAGAGCGGAGATCGCGTTTCGTGTCAACCCTGCCCTGGAGGTGCCGACCCACCCGAAGATTGCAACAGGCCTTGCAACGAGCAAGTTCGGCATCGCCCATGAACAGATCCCGGCTGCGTACGATGAGGCTCTTGCCTGCGATTCCATCGATCCGATCGGGATCCATTGCCACATCGGCTCCCAGATCCTCTCCGTCGAGCCGTTCGCGCGTGCCTGCGAGGTGATGGTCCGGATCGCGGCAGCGATCACCGACAGGGGAGTGCACCTGAAATTTATCGACCTTGGCGGGGGACTCGGCATCCCGTATCGCCGGTCGGAAGAGCGTGCACCCACCCCGTCGGAATATGCGGAAGCGGTCGTGCCGGTATTCAAACGGGGAATCGCTGCTGCAGGGATCAGCCCGTCGCTCTGGGTGGAGCCGGGCCGATCGCTCATCGCCGATTCCACGCTGCTTCTGGCGCGGGTGAACTCGGTCAAGAAGGCTCACCGGACATTCGTCAATGTCGATGCCGGTTTCAACCTGCTGGTCCGCCCGGTGATGTACGATGCATACCACGAGGTGATCGCAGCAGGCAAAGCGGACAGGGTGGGTACAACTCTCTGCACTGTTGCAGGACCCATCTGCGAGACCGGGGATATCCTTGCCTCTGACAGGCTCCTCCCGGACCCCGCAACGGGCGATATCCTTGCCCTGCTCGATTGCGGAGCATACGGATTTGCGATGTCGTCCCAGTACAACAGCAGGCCGCGGTGTCCCGAAGTGATGCTCAAAGGGGGGACCGCTGCCCTCATGCGACGAGGAGAGACGATACGCGACCTGACCTCTACGATGCAGCACCCCCCCTGGCAGGAGCAGTGAAGGGTCGCGGAAGGATTGTCCCGCTATGCAGTTCCACTACGCACTCGTCGATGACCTGGTCAGCAGCGAAGAGTTCGAACGCCGTGTTGAGGCAAAGATGCAGGAATGCGGCGATCTCCTCGATGATGTCACTGCCGCAATGCTTGTTGTTGGCGAGCTCGGCCGCCAGCATGTGAAGATAAGCGGACTCTCCGGGCCGTCCACCCTGTTCTCGTTTTTCGGCAAGGTGATCTCGGTCGCCGCCCCAAAAGAGTTCGACCGGCAGGATGGCGGGAAGGGCTACGTCGCCCACCTGGTCCTTGCTGACGAGACCGGCCAGGTCAGGGCGGTACTCTGGGACGAGAAGGCTGCGGCAGCAGCTGAGATCGAGACCGGCGAAGTCCTGGAAGTGATAGGGAAACACGCAGGGAAACAGAATTCCGATATCACGGTCCTGGCCCTCCGAAAGTCACCCTGCGAGATAGAGTGCGGCATGGCGGTCCAGCCACGGCTCGCTCCTCCTGAGCGGAAGGAGATACGGATCAGGGTCCTGCATCTCGAGGACCCCCGAACGATTACACGGCGGGATGGCAGCACTTCCGAGATGATCGAGGGATGTGTCACTGACGGGGCCCGGGTAACCCGGGTGGTGACCTGGCTTCCCGAGCTCTTCGATGATATCCTCCCTGGAACGACCATACTCGTGAAGGGAGCGCTCGTAAAAGCCAGGAACTGGGGGACTGAGTATGTCATCGATGAAAAAAGCGATGTGATTCCCGACGGCCTGGATATCCCGTTCTCGTTTCACCGGCTCGATGCGGTGAGTGATGAGGGCGACTGGTCAGTCGAGGGTACCGTCTCCTCGCTCCAGCCGGTCCGGGCGTTCTCATCCAGGGATGGCAGGCCCGGTCATGTCCGGAACCTCGTCCTCGCTGATGGCACGGCCAATCTCCGTGTGGTCCTGTGGGGGGACCGGGCCCTGTTACCTATGGTACGGGGTGACCTGGTGTCCCTGTACAACGCCCGGCTGAAGCAGGGGAGGACCGGGGAGCCCGAACTGCACGTAGGCGCTGGGGGCTTTGTTGTGATTGCGCCACGTGGAGAGGAGGAGGAGATTACGATGGAGGGGACCGTGATCGTGACAAGGGAGGGGACCTTTCTCGATAACGGGACGGTGAGGTTCCTTCTCAGTGGCAGTCTCCCGCATGGCCACGAGATGCGGGTCAGCGGTGTCCGGTCCGGCGAGAGGATTACGGTCAGATCTTCCGAAGAACTGGAGAGAGACGCAGGCAAGGTACGAGATCTCCTTGAGACCCTGGCCGGCACCCCATGACCTCCTCCAATACTTTCACGCTGCATGGCCGCGAAGATATAAGAGAGGATGTGGCATGCTCTCTCTGACAAAGGTGAAATTCGAGCAATGACAAACGGACCCCTGGAACTAGAAGATCTCCCCGGAGTCGGCCCAACCACGGCAGAGAAGCTGCGTGAGGCCGGTTTTGTGACCGTGGAGAGCATCGCCACTGCGTCTCCCGCCGAGCTGGCAGAGACTGCGGAGATTGGAGAATCCACTGCAAAGAAGATGATCAAATCGGCACGGGAACTGGCTGACATTGGCGGGTTCCGGACCGGGAAGGACGTGTTTGAACAGCGGAAGGGCGTGCGGAAACTCAGGACCCGCGTACCGGAGCTGGACGACCTGCTCGGAGGCGGATTCGAGACACAGGCCATCACCGAGATGTACGGCGAGTTTGGTTCGGGAAAGAGCCAGATCGTGCACCAGATGGCGGTCAATGTCCAGCTCCCTGAGGAAGAAGGCGGGCTGTCCGGCAGCGCCATCTACATCGATACCGAGAACACCTTCCGCCCGGAGCGTATCGAACAGATGGTCATCGGCCTGGGCCTCGATGCCGACCCTGCAGAATTCCTGGAGAATATCCACGTGGCACGGGCCCATACCTCGGACCACCAGGTCCTGATGCTGGACACGGCACGGGAGCGGGAACGCTTGCCGCACGGCAGCAGAAACTGAACCGGCACCTCCACGACCTCTTCAAGCTGGCTGACGAGAACAATGCGGTAGGGCTTGTCACAAACCAGGTGCTCTCGAACCCGGCAGTCTTTTTCGGAGACCCTACGAAGCCTATCGGAGGGAATATCGTGGGGCATACCGCCACGTTCCGCATCTATCTGCGGAAGAGCAAGGGGGGCAAGCGTATCGCCCGGCTGGTAGACAGCCCGAACCTGCCGGAAGGGGAGGCGCCTTTCATGGTGGAGGAGGCGGGACTGAAGCAGTGCTGAAAGGGCTGGTCACCGACATCGATGGCACCCTCACCGACCCGCACCGGAGGATCCATACCGGTGCAATCGAACGCATCCGCGAGCTCTGCGATCATGGCATCCCGGTCGTGCTGGCGAGCGGCAACACCTCCTGTTTTATGGATGCCCTCTCCAAAATGATCGGCACACAAGGGGCATTTATCGCCGAGAACGGTGGCGTGTACCGAACCGGGTACACAGCACCAATCCGTATCCTGGGGGACCAGTCCCACTGCCGCAAAGCACTCGATGCAGTGTCGGAATTTTACCGCAAGGCTGGCGTCACCCTTGATCTGTACAGTCCCACGTACCGGTTTGCCGATCTCGCGTTCGCCCGGACCGTTCCTGTCGACGAGGTGAGGGAGATCGTGAAGGAATTTCCGGTCGATGTGCTGGACACCGGCTTTGCAATCCATCTCCAGGCGAGGGGAGTGACCAAGGGGCTTGCATTCCTGAACCTTGCTGCCGAGCTCGGTCTCGACCCGTCAGAGTTCCTTGCTGCAGGTGATGCTGAAAACGATATCGAACTGCTCACCTATGCTGGGATCGGGGTAGCGGTCCGGAATGCACCGCCAGCTGCGGCTGCTGCTGCGACCTACATCTCAAAAAAAGAGTATGGCGACGGCTTTGTGGAAGCCATCGACCGGTATATGCCCTACTTCCTCGAAAGATAACGGTCGACGATGATATAGTCCTTGACATCCTTGACCGATTCGAACGGTATAAACATGCGGTCCCCTTCCACCCGGTATCCCGAGGCATCAAACGTGGGATCGGGATGCACAATCATATCGACGACCTGCCCTGTCTCAAAATCGACAACGAGGTTCTTGAGGGTGCCGATCACCTTCCCTTCGTTGGTGACTATCTTCTTCTTGGACAGGCTGCGGGCTAATACTCTGGCCATACCAGAACTGTTGAGCTTTTAATATTTAAAGATGTTCAAAATCAGCCCGGAAGGATAGCAGGTTTTCCAGAATAACGGCCGTATTTCGTGAAAATCTTTCTGCCCGGTGGGGGAAATGATAAAAATTTCGGGGGGTCACAGGGTCGGAAACTGGCGAATGATATCGGACTGGGTGAGGATACCGACCGGCCGGTCGCCCTCCATGACAACAAGCCTCCCGATATCCCGCTCCTTGAACCGCCTGATCACCTCGAAGAGTTGCACGGTCGAGGGGGCTATCACGACATCGGTTGTCATGACTTCCCTGACGGGTTCATCGAGCGTCTTGTGATCGCCGATCGCTTTTGCAATATCGCTCATGGTCACGATCCCGGCAAGGGCGTTGTCCTCGATCACAGGAGCTCCATGGATGTGGTGGGTGGTAAAAAGACGTATGGCATCAGCGAGCGAGTCCGAGCCCTTCAGGGTGATCAGGGGAGTTTTCATGTAATACCGGATCTGACGCTTTGGAAGGGAGATCATCTCGTAGGTGGAGATGAGCAGTGTCTGTGATATCTCATCTTTCCCATACACCTCCCCCCGGATAAGGAGCTTATTGACCGGGGTCGGCCCTATCGTGATTTTGTCCCCAATCTCAAAGGCCCTGACGCTGCCGATAATGCGCACGCTTGCCTGGCAGATGTCAGGATGGCAGAGGGTGGTGAAGGCTATCTCCACCACTTTGACTCCCCGGACCTCCTCACCGTCACGGGATATCAGGACATCATACTCCCCGTCGGATAAACCAAGGTTCAGCTCCTTGTAGGCAGAGGTCGTCGGGTTGTACCCTCCCTTCGGGCCGGGAATCCCGTCCACGAGCCCGATCGCCTTCAACGCCTGCATCTGGTTTCGGACCGTTCCCGGGTTCCTTTTGATGACTTCTGCGATCTCTTCCCCCTTGATCGGGTGCGAGTGCTGGTGGTAAAGGCTGATAAGCGTGATAAGGATATCCTTCTGGATGAGGGATAAATCCATAATGGTTTATCATCTGATTTTGCATATATAGATTGGGTTGAATATCCGGTGGAATTCGAAACAATACCGACAGTGCCGACCGCTGATGAGATCCTGGATCGGAGTTTCCGGAGGGCAGCATCCAAGATGCGGCTCAAGAGGAACAAGGACCGGGCAAACGAAGAATTTGTCCGAGCGGTGAGCAATGGAATACATGACCGGCTTGTCCAGATCATCCAGTCATTTCCGGATCTGAACGAACTCCCGCCCTTTTACCGCGATATCGTCGATATCATGTGGGGACTGGACCGGGTCAGGAAGGCGCTTGGTGCAGTAGGCTGGGCAGCACGGTGGGCACGGAACCATGGCCCGGGCCTTGCATACCAGACACGGAAAGCCGAGACTCCTTCGGTGATACGGAAGAGGACCGTGGCACGTCTCTCTTCCGTAGTCCACCAGATCGACGACGAACTTCGTTTTTTAAACGACATGAGAAACGTGCTCCGGAAACTCCCCCACGTGAATGATGAATTTACCGTGGTGGTGGCAGGGTATCCGAATGTCGGAAAGTCATCGTTTATCCGCATGGTATCCTCTGCGACACCAGAAATAGCCTCCTATCCTTTTACCACGAAGGGGATCATCCTGGGACACCGGCTTGCCGGGTCGGAGCGGATGCAGTTCATTGACACCCCGGGTCTTCTCGACCGCCCGACCCTTGAGCGGAACAAGATCGAGCGGCAGGCCCTCACCGCAATCATCAACCTTGCCGATGTCGTCCTCTGCATTCTCGACGCCAGCGAGCACTGTGGGTACCCGATCGAAGAGCAGGTGCGGCTCCTCCATGAGATCGAACTGATGGTGAGCATCCCCATTCTTCCGGTGGTCAACAAGTCCGACCTTGTCTATTTTGACGGGTACCTGAACATGTCGACCGAGACCGGGGAAGGTATCGACGAGGTGCTCGATACCCTGATCGGTTTTCTGGAGCGTTCAGAGCAGCAGGATGACGCCATACCCTGCTAAGAACCCGAGGATGGCACCGCCATTGATCAGCGGCAGGCCAGCCTGGGGCTTTCCTTTGCGGACTATCGTGAGCAGGAATGAGAGCCCGATAACCGAGCCGATCATCGCTCCAAGAGCAGGGATGTTGACAAGCCAGACTCCTGCGGTGTCAAGAAAGACATTTGCGGATACCACGAGGATGGAGGGCATGATCAGGTCACCCATGCCGATAACATACGCTCCGCGCTCCCCTCCCTCTTCGATTTTCCCGATTCCCTCGGTCCGGTAACTGTAGCCCCTCTTTTTCGGTACGATAAAAAGGATCGGGGACTTCATATCGACCACCCCTTCGGCGAGTGTTATCATGTGTTTGGTCTTGTAGACCGATATGGCATCATAGACGAGGAGGATGACGAGAAGAATGATGACCGGGACAAGAGAAAGGGATATCCCGAAGATTGAGGCTGCACCGGCAGCAATCAGGATCCCGAGCGTATCGATGACATACCACTCCGGGTAGAGATAGAGCAGCGCCGTTGCAGCAACCGAGAGGACCAGGGTGAGGAGGAGGGCCGGGGTCACCAGCCCGAGGAAGTATCCTGTAATCCCGGCGAAGATATAGATGAACGTGAAGAAGATGGAGAGTCCGATGATAGCACCGATCAGCTTCTTCCACTTGAACTTCAACAGGAGGAGGAGAATGCCGGTGAACACCAGCAGGATGATGATGAAGATGAACGGGTTAGCCACCGATTCCGGGTCTTCAAACGCGGTGATCCCGGCAGCCTGCATCGGGAGGGAGAGGAGGAGGGCTGCAATCTCGACGACGACGAGCATGGCCGGGATCGTGATGAGGGGGAGGAGCCGGGTCTGTTCCATTATACGACCCCGGATTCCTCAGGTAACTTAATTACCCGGTCTTCATCAAGTAAAAGCATGGATATACGTGAGTATCTTGGGGATATAATACTCATTATCATACTCGTTGCAGCGACGTATCTGTTGGTTGCCGGGCTCAATTTCCCCCCCTCCCTCATGGCATACCCCCTGCTGATTGTCCTCTCGGTAGGAGGGCTCTTCCTGATCCTCCATCATAAACTCCGCACGATCGAACTGAACATCACGAACCGGGAACGGATGATCCGGGTCAGCCTCGAGGAGATCTCGGCGAAGATGGCCCAGCGGTACGACAGCAGCATCGCGCGGGTCGAGTCGATCGTAGAAGAGGTCACAAAACGGGTCTACCGTTAAAGGACCGCCAAGGAGGCATGGGTGTCGCATGGGAGTTGCATTGCGGGATATCATAGCAGAATACAAGACCCCGGTCACCTGGGAGGCGCTCCCCGGGATTGCTGCGGTCGATGCCCACAATGCCCTGTACCAGTTCCTGAGCATCATCCGCCAGCCTGACGGGACCCCGCTGATGGACCAGCGGGGCAGGGTCACCTCCCACCTCTCCGGGATACTCTTCCGGACCTCCAATGTCATCGAGAAAGGGATCCGCCCGGTGTACGTCTTTGACGGGACGCCACCCCCCTTCAAGCAGGCGACCATCGAATCCCGGCGCATGGCAAGGGACCAGGCCCATGCCCGGTGGGAAGAGGCAGTGCAGAAGGGGGACGCTGCCGAGGCATACAAGCAGGCCCGCTCGGCATCAAAAGTGGATGCAGAGGTGATCGCAACGGCAAAGACCCTGATCCGCCTCCTCGGGCTTCCATTCGTGGACGCCCCAAGCGAAGGGGAAGCCCAGGCAGCATCGATGGTCGCTATGGGGGATGCACGCTACGTCGTCTCCCAGGACTATGACACCCTTCTCTTTGGCGCCCCGCTCCTTGTCCGGAACCTGACGGTGAGCGGGAAACGGAAATTGCATGGGAGGACGATCTCCGTATCGCCTGAAAAAATCATCCTGTCCGAGGTCCTCAAGGGTCTATCGCTCACCCGGGACGACCTGATACGGATAGGGATACTGACCGGCACTGATTTCAACACGGGGGCCCGTGGTGTCGGTGCGAAGACTGCCTTAAAGATCGTCAGGAAGGGGGAATTCGAGAAGACGATCGATGAAAAACTCCCCGGTCTCGATTGCGAAGCGGTGCTGGATTTCTTCCGGAACCCACCCGTGACCGGGCAGTATTCCCTCTCATGGGATGCGCCCGATCACGACGGTGTCATGAAGATGCTCTGCGACGGGTATGATTTTGATCCCGACCGGGTGGAGAAGGCACTTGAGGGGATGCATGAAAAGAAGGGCCAGAAGACCCTCGATGCATGGTTTTGAGCAGGGGATCTGTTCATGCATGAGGTAGACAGGAACAGGGTCCCGATGCTCTGTAAGTTGCAACGAATACCAAAAAAATAAGAGACCAAAAATGAGCGACAGGATTCTGCCTGTCCGGGAGAGCCAGTATGCAGAACACTACTACCCTGGAAAACCCTCTCGAATGGCATGCTCTTGAAGAGGAGGAGATCTTCTCCCGGATTCAGACGTCACGTGATGGCCTGAATGCAGATGAAGCAGCACGGAGGCTGGCCCAGTTTGGGCCAAATATCCTCCCTGCAAAGAAGCCCCCGGGTATTTTCGCCATCCTCCTCCACCAGTTCGCAAGCCCGCTTATCTATATTCTGCTTGCCGCCGGCCTGATCTCACTTTTCATTGGTGATCTCAAGGATGCCGGGTTCATCTTTCTCGTAGTAGCCGTCAACGCGGTCATAGGGTTTGTACAGGAATGGAAGGCGGAACAGAGCGCATTGCAGCTTCAGAGCCTCCTCAGGGTGATGGCCCGTGTCCGGAGGTCTGGCGCGTGGCACACGGTCCCTGCCGATGAGATCGTCATCGGGGATGCCGTTGCGCTTGAGTCCGGCAACAGGGTCCCCGCTGACCTCCGGCTCCTGCACGGAGCGCAGCTGACTATCGATGAGTCACTCCTCACCGGCGAGTCTGCAGCGGTGGAGAAGACCATCCGGGTTGTTGAACCTGATATTCCGATAGGGGACCGGCGCAATATGGCGTATGCTGGGAGCACCGTGGTCACAGGTCGCGGGTGCGGAATTGTGGTCGGTACCGGTTCGGGGACTGAAGTGGGAAAGATAGCCGGGGCTGTCTCCGGTACCGAGGCGGCAAAACCCCCGCTCCTGATCAGGATGGAGGACTTCTCCCGGAAGGTCGGCATCCTGATCATCGCTGCGAGCATGATCGTGGCAGGTATTGCCTTTTACCAGGGCACTCCGCCAATTGATGTCTTCTTCCTGGCCGTTGCACTCGTGGTATCCGCAATACCTGAAGGGTTGCCGGTCGCCATCACAGTCGCTCTCTCGATAGCGGCATCCCGTATGGCAAAGCGGAACGTGATCGTGAGAAAGCTCGCCGCGGTGGAGAGCCTCGGGAGCTGTACTACCATTGCCACTGACAAGACCGGCACCCTCACCGTCAACCAGCAGACCGCCCACATCATTCTGCTCCCTTCAGGTGAGCGTGCTGAAGTGACGGGAGCGGGCTATTTCCCTGATGGAACGATCACCGGATCCGGTGGTGAACCCTTGAGTGAGAGCGTGAGGACAGCGGTCTCCAGGCTCGCAACGGCAGCAGTGATCTGCAATGAGGGGTCGTTGTTCCCGCAGGACGGGGAATGGATCCATCACGGGGATGCGATGGATGTAGCGTTCCTTGCTCTTGGCTACAAGGCCGGGTTTGATCCCGACAGTGTCAGAAACTCGGTCATCAGGGTGGCAGAAGTGCCTTTCGAGTCCGAGACGATGTACGCAGCCTCCTATTACCGCGAAGATACGAAAACCATCGATGCACCAATACGGGTCGCGGCAAAGGGGGCAGTGGAGGCCCTCATCCCCTTCTGTAGAGCAATGAAAAGCCCGGCCGGAGATCTTCCCATCGACCCCCGGGCAATTGAACCGCAGCTCCATGCCCTGATGGAAGAAGGGTACCGCGTGCTTGGCGTTGCAGAAGGATCAACCCCCTCAAAACCTCACGGATCCCCCCATCTCGATACTGTGCAACCCGATCTGGTCTTTCTTGGCCTGGTCGGTTTCATCGACCCGCTGCGGCCCGACGTGAAAGAATCGGTCAAAACCGCCCATGAAGCCGGAGTCGATGTGGTGATGATCACGGGCGACCATCCCGGGACTGCGCTGACCATTGCCAAAGAACTCACCATCGCCCGGTCCATTGAAGAGGTGATGACCGGCCAGCAGGTGGAGGCACTGGGAGATCCGTCCCTCCCCTCGTATGCATCAGCAATCGAGCAGGTACGGGTCTTTGCCAGGGTGACCCCCCTCCAGAAGCGGGACATCGTGAACGCCCTCGTACGGAGGGGTCACTTTGTGGCGGTCACGGGGGACGGCGTGAATGACGCACCAGCACTCCGCCGTGCTAACATCGGGGTTGCGATGGGTTCGGGGACCGATGTGGCAAAGGAAACTGCCTCGATGATCGTGACCGATGACAATTTTTCTTCCATCGTAGCCGGAGTTGAAGAAGGCCGCTTTGCCTATGATAACATCCGGAAAGTGACCTACCTCCTGATCTCGACCGGCCTCTCCGAGGTGATCCTCTTTATCCTCTCGCTCCTTGCCGGGCTCCCCATCCCGCTCCTTGCCGTCCAGCTCCTCTGGCTGAACCTTGTCACAAACGGGATACAGGGGGTCGCACTCGCGTTTGAAGCAGGGGAGAAGGGAGCGATGCAGCGAAAGCCGCGGAGTCCGGATGAAGGCGTATTCAACCCCCTGATGGTGAAGGAGAGCCTGCTCTCCGGGTGCACGATCGGGATCGCAGCGTTTATCGCATTTCACCTGCTGCTTGCACAGGGGACCGATCTGTTTATGGCCCGGAACCTTCTCCTCCTCCTCATGGTCCTCTTTGAGAACTTCCATGTCTTCAACTGCCGCTCGGAATACCTCTCCGCATTTTTGGTTCCTCTCCGCAACAACTACTTCCTTGTCCTCGGTGTTCTCGTGATGCAAGGTATGCATATCCTCTCGCTCCAGGTCCCCGTCATGCAGGACCTCCTGGGCCTCGCACCCGTGACACCGTTCCAATGGCTTGTCTGTGTTGCCGGAGCGAGCAGTGTACTCGTTGTCATGGAACTTTTCAAATGGGTGAACTTCCGGATGATGCCCGGCGGCCCGGAACCTCCAGTGAGGGTCGTCTGATGGATCCGGCAGGACCTTCTCCTCTTTTCCATCACCCATGAAACGATGAGAAAAAAACACGCCCGCCAGGCGACCCCACTTGGGGCATCTTGCATCCAACCGCACGGGGGCGTAATGAGAGCCCAAACTCCTTACCTATCAGGGAATATTTCGAGCTTGAGTCTCTCAGGAATTGGCTTCACTTATTTTCGGCACCTCAATGATACGGCGACTCTTCTCGCTGGTCACTGCAGAAACATTTGAGAGTTTTCGAAAGCATTCCCTGTTGCGAGAGATGTGCGGCGAGTTCCCCCTGCTTGATAGGGGCAGCAAGACAACTTCGGTATTGTCCCCGAACATCTCGAGATTTACCGTTTCGGAATCGGAGAAGACAAACGAGAGGTCGTATTAACATGAATCTGCCATTGAGATAGCAAGGGGGGACGCGACAGGAGCGGGGGGAAGCTCAAGGATGGATCCATGGGGCGTCCTCAAAAGACATTTTGCTTGTCGTCCAAAATCGGGGGATGAAAGGCCGCACTGCATGAAAAAATAATCCTCCCTGCCGACTCATCACTCCGCCCTGTTCTCTCACTTTACCCTATTTTTTCCATAAGACCGGGCAATGAACATCCCGACTCCTACAGGTATCAGGAAGGTGAGGGCATAGTAGACAAATACATCCGTCTGACAATACGGGGTCTGGAAAAGCCTGACGATGAACAGGTAATCGAGGAGAATGGCGATCACGGTCCATGCAATTCCAACCTTCACGTAATAGCTGAGCGGGAGGTCCCGTGTCCTGAACCATCACCACGCAACAGCGATCGTGATCGGCGTACATACCGCAGTGATTATCCAGCCCATGCTGCTCTGGAACGGCGTAAAGAACAGGAGCAGCGATGCGAGGTATCCAAGCAGCCAGAATCCCGCGCCAAGGAGCACGAAGTCTGTTGACCCACTGCTTCATACGGAGAAGATTTCTTTGCCTGGAATTTTATAGTATGTCCCTGGTACAGCAGACCAGGACCTGATGGACACTATCTAATGGATCAAAAAGGGAGAACCCCGCTTCAGGCAAGCTCTTTCCAGACGAAGAGGAACCGCTGGATCGCGGTGATGTGCCCGATGAGGCCGAAGATGACGAGGAGCCACCCCAGGAACGGGAGGCCGTAGACCCCGGCAGGGTAGACGAGCGTGAGAAGTCCAGCGATGATGAGGAGGAGGAGACGGTCTGCCCGTCCGAGCATCCCCCCGTAATACCTGCCGACGCCCACTGCCTGTGCCTGGGTGCCGAGATACGAGACCATGAATACCCCTGTCAGGGCAAACACGCCGATCGGCCAGGGGGCAAACCCGCCGGCAAAGATCCCGGTGATGATGAAAATATCGGCATAGCGGTCGATAACATGGTCAAGGAAATCCCCTCTCTTGCTCTGGATATTCATCGCCCGTGCCACCGCCCCGTCCATCGAGTCAAAGGCGGCATTGCACATGATGAAGAAGGTGCCAAGCGCAACTTCACCGAAATAAAACGCGATGCCGGCAAAAAGAGCAACAAACAACGAGGCTATGCTGAAATGATCGGGTTTGATCCCTATTTTTATGGAAATGTCGACAAAAGGCCGATATATCCACTTCAGATGCGGCCGGAGGGTATCAAGCGTCATTCTATCATCCCGATATACCCTGACCAGTCAAGGGTCCCAAACGACGCGGGGATCTCTCCGTTCGCAAACCGGTGGAGGAGCATCGAGCAGTCAGTGATAGTCTTATCTGTCGTATCCAGTTCATAAATCTGTTCCGGCAGGTAAGCATCCACGGTCTCGATGAGGATAACATCGAGGGCCTCTGCCAGGGCGTTCTCCCTGATCTTCTCCTCCCCGTATCCCCTCTTCTTCAACCGCTCTATCAGGATATCCGGCCTGCACCGCAGCACGACTATTCGGTCGCAGGGGAGGAGATGGGCGAGATGCCCTTCCACAAATCCGTCAAACGGGGTGAACTCGGCGGCCCATCGCTCCTCGTCGATGACCAGGGTATCCCGTTCTTTGTCTTCTTCAAGGATATACGCGGAGGTGGTGTCAGAGAGGTGCAGGACAGGGGATCCCTGCCGGATCAGATCGGTTGCCACCGCAGTCTTTCCGGTGCCAGGGGTCCCGGTGATCCCGCACATCATGGGCAGCCCTGGTTCCTGGCAGAAACGGCGGGCCCTGCTTCCCGTATCGACCGCATCTCTTTCAGGAAGAGCTCGTTCTCCCAGTCCGCCCCGACGCTCACCCTGATGAAATGGTCGGGAAGATTCGGGAAACTTGCACAGGACCTGACGAGGACTCCCCGCGATGCAAGTTCCTGCACCATCGCATCCCCGGTCCACGGTGAGATATCGGCCATGATGAAGTTTGCACCCGAAGGGGCAACCGGAAAGCCGCATTCCCGGGAAAACCTCTCTCTCCACCGCCGGACATGCCTGACATAGGCCTCCATGCTGTCCCTGTCCCCAAGCGCCCCGATGGCAGCCTGGGCAGAGACAGAGTTGAGGGTGAACGGGGTGGCGGCACGGCGGTAATAAGGCAGGATCCAGTCAGGTGCAAACGCATACCCGACCCGGGCACCCGCAAGGGCGTATGCCTTTGACATCGTCCGTCCGATGACCAGGTTCTCATGGTCCGCGAGCAGCGGCAGGTAATCGATAGCAGAGAACTCGACATAGGCATTGTCAAGAAAGAGGATCCCGTCAATGCCCTCGCAGATCTCCTCAATATCCCTGCAGGGGGTCACGGTGCCGGTCGGGTTGTTGGGCGAGCAGAGGAACGAGATCTTTGCATCCCCTGCCCGTTCGAGAAAGAGCCCTGGGTCAACCGAGTAATCCTTCTCCCTTTCCACAAGGACCACCTCTGCAGACTGTGCCCTTGCCGCAAGCCCGTAAAAAGAGAAGGTGGGCGTGGCGACAGCCACCCTGTCCCCGGGGTTCACCATTGCCCGGAGCAGGGTCTCGATGACGCCGTCCATCCCGACCCCGGTGATGAAACGGTAGGGGCCGAAGGTCCGTGCAAGAGACTGCACCAGCAGGTCCATGGTCTCGTCAGGATACCGGTTCGCTCCATGCAGGGCAGCGCAGCCGAGACGGACTGCTTCAGGAGCGGGGGAATTCGGGTTCTCGTTGCTCGCAAGCCTGGCTACCCGGCTGATACCCTCCTTGCGGGGGATATCTCCGGCTTTCCCGGCAAAGACATATCCCCCCGAACGGAAGCAGTCCCGCACAAGGTTTTCATACCGATTACGGCCACCCTTCTCCCCGGTTGTCATCCCCAATGCTCCAGCGGGTAGCTGTATGCTCCTGAAAGAACATAAACTGCGGTGCCGGTCCCCTTCGTCCAGGACGGGCTTTTCGTCCAGGATTGGCGTTTTGTCCGGGAACCTGCAGGAGAGATCCCACAAGACCCAGCCATCCTTGAGCAAAGCCTGGTATCCGGGATAGACCTCGCTTGAGGAGCATAAAAAAAATCCTGTCCCAAAACGCCCTTGAGACCTGAAAATCCTCTTTTTCTGCACCATGGACTGGCAGTATTCCCGGGTATCAGGAGTAATCCTGTTAGCATTCCTGGATGACGCATCTTTTGAGGACAATAATCCCGGGTCATGCCTGTTCTCCGATCGCAATGGTGCCACTGGCAGTCCCGGTTTGAAAAAAGAGAGGAGCAGGAAGGAACCCTTGTTGTATTCAGGGCTTGGTCGCGGCGATTGCCGAATTGATCACTGCTGCTGCCTGGTCGATCTCGTCGTTGGTGATCACGAGTGGGGGTACGAGGCGGAGGTTGCCGTCCGAGGCGCAGTTGACAAGCACGCCGTTTTCAGCACACTTCTTCTGCACCGCGGGGCAGGGTTCGCCTATCGTAACCCCAATCATCAGCCCCCGGTAGCGTGGGTTGTGGGAAGAGAGCCGGTCTGCAAACCGCTTCCCCTTTTTCGGGACATCCGGCAGGCCCTTCTCGATTCCCCCTATCGTTGCCCGGGCTGCTGCGCACGCCAGGGGCCCGCCGGCAAAGGTGCTCCCGTGCTCCCCGCGTTTGAACGCAAGCCCTTCCCGTGCGAGCAGCGCCCCCATGGGAAACCCGCTTGCGATCCCTTTTGCCAGCGTCACCATGTCCGGCTGGATCCCGGTATGCTGGATGGCAAGCCATCTGCCGGTCCTCCCCATCCCGGTCTGGACCTCGTCTGCGATCATCAGCGCCCCGTGCCGGTCGCAGGTCTCCCTGATGCCCGCGATGAAGTCATCGGGGGGAATGATCACGCCGGCCTCGCCCTGGATCGGCTCCACGAAGACCCCGGCAACCGTATTGTCGACTGCCTTCCTGAGCCCCTCAAGGTCGCCGTATTCCACGAAGGTGCAGGAGGGCTCGAGAGGGAGGAACGGTTCGCGGATGGCAGGCTTGTGGGTGACAGCAAGCGATCCGAGCGTCCGGCCATGGAACCCGTGGGTGAAGGCAACGAATCTCTTCTTCCCGGTCGCGAGGCGGGCCAGCTTGATCGCCCCGTCATTTGCTTCCGCACCGGAGTTGGCGAGAAACGCCTTGTCCATCCCGGAGATCTCCACCAGTTTTTTTGCCAGCTCTGCCTGCCCGGGGACATAATAGAGGTTGGAGCAATGGATCAGCTTCCCGGCCTGTTCGCAGATGGCCCGGGTAACTTCCGGGTGGCAGTGGCCTGTGCTGCAGACCGCGATGCCTGCCACGCAATCGATATACTCCTTCCCCTCAGCATCCCACACCTTCGACAGGAGACCATGATCCAGCATGATCTCCCGGGAGAATGCAGGCATATAGTACCGTGCATCGCAGGCACGGTAATCCATCTCGTTCATGTGACCAAATCCGCCTTTTCTCTCGTTCTGCTCTTCCTTATTCATACTCTATGGTTGCGGGTGGCTTGGGGGTGACATCGTACACCACCCGGGCCACGCTCGGGATTTCCGAGGTGATCCGGCACGCAATCGCCCCGAGCACGTCGTATGGGATCTCCACCGGGTCGGCAGTCATCCCGTCCCTCGAGTTGACGGCACGGACGGAGACGATCCAGCCATGCACCCGGTTATCCCCTTTCACCCCGGTGCCAAGTCCCAGCACCGCGGCAAAACACTGCCAGGGGCGGTACCGTTCCACCAGCTCCTCTTCGACGATCCAGTTTGCCTCCCGGGCGACCTCGATCTTCTCCCTCGTCACCTCCCCGATGACGCGGACCGCGAGCCCCGGGCCCGGGAACGGCATCCGGTGCTGGATCTCAGGAGGGAGACCCAGGGCGCCTGCAATCTCCCGCACCTCATCCTTGTACAGGTCGCGGATGGGCTCGATCACCTTCTCAAACTCCGTCAAGGCCGGCATTCCCCCGACATTGTGATGGCTCTTGATCCCGCCCTCGCTCTCTATCCGGTCGGGGTAGATCGTCCCCTGCAGGAGGCAGAGAGCCCCGGTCTTTTTTGCCTCACGCTCAAAGACCCGGATGAACCGTTCCCCTATCGCCTTTCTCTTCACCTCCGGGTCGGTTATCCCTGCAAGTGCCGAGAAAAATTCGTCCTCGGCATGGACCACCTGGAGATGCAGGTGCCCGAACATCCGGGCGATACGGTCGGTCTCTCTCTTCCTCATCAGCCCGGTGTCGACGTAAATCGGGACCAGGCGGTCGCCTATGGCACGTGAGGCCAGTGCGGCACAGACCGAGCTGTCGACACCCCCGGAGAGTGCTATCACGACCCGGTGGCCCCCTGCCTCGCTTGCGATCTCTTCAACCGCTTCTTCTATGAACCGTTCTGCATGTACCATTTCGCTCGTCACCTCCCTGCCCTTCCGGCAGCGCATGCGTTTACAAACCCGACAAAGGGAGGCGAAGGCCTTGTCGGCCGTGACCTGAACTCCGGGTGAAACTGCGTCGCAAGGAAGAACGGGTGATCCGCAACCTCACAGATCTCCATGCGGTTCCTCCACGACCCGGAGAATACCAGCCCAGCCTTCTCGAGTTCAGGGATGAAGATCGGGTTCACCTCGTATCGGTGGCGATGCCGTTCGGTGATCTCATCCCGCCCGTAGAGACGCATCGCAAGGGTGTTTTTCCTGACCGTGACCGGGTAGTTGCCAAGCCGCATCGTCCCGCCGAGATCCGTGACCTTCTCCTGTTCGGGCAGGATCGCGATCACGTGCCTCCCCTCCCCGAGTTCTGCGCTCGTGGCATTCTCCCATCCAAGGACGGTGCGTGCATACTCCACCACCGAGAGCTGGAAGCCCAGGCAGAGACCAAGGAGGGGGATTTTCCGGGTCCTGGCATACCGGATGGCGTTGATCTTCCCCTCCATGCCGCGCTTCCCAAATCCCCCGGGTATGAGGATGCCGTCAAATTCCGAAAGGCGCCGCTCTTCATACCGTTCTGCATCGAGCCAGGTGATCTTCACCTCGGTTGCGCACGCACGGCCGGCATGCTTGAGCGCTTCCTTGATGCTCATGTAGACATCCTCGATCCCGTACTTGCTGACGATGCCAACCTCTATCCTGTCCGTGTATTCCCGGGTGACGAGCGAGTACCAGTCGGTATTCACCTCGCTGCTTTCGAGATGGAGGTGACGGGACAGCACCTCTGCCACTCCCTCCTTCTCCATCTCCATCGGCACCTGGTAGATGTCGGGGGCCGTGGCGGCACTGATCACTCCCTCCTGGGGGAGATCGCAGAAGGCGGATATCTTCCTCTTGGTAGTGGAGCCGATGGGACGGGTTCCTCTTCCGACAATGATGTCGGCATACAGCCCGACCTCCCGGAGGGTTTTTACCGAGTGCTGGGTCGGCTTGGTCTTGAGGTCGCCCATGCTGTCTTCAGGGATGAGCGTGACGTGGACTAGGACCGTGTCTTCATCCGGGAGCTCTCCCCGCATCTGGCGTACCGCCTCGAGAAACGGCATACTCTCGATATCACCGACCGTCCCCCCCACTTCGACAAGGCAGATCTCGGCTTTCCCTGCCCCCGGGATCTCATCGCATGCGGCAGCGCGGATGCCGCACTTGATCTCATCGGTGATGTGCGGGATGATCTGGACGGTCTCCCCCAGATAGTCGCCCCTCCGCTCTTTTTCAATTACGCTCCGGTAGATCTTCCCTGTCGTGATATTGTGCATCGAGGAGAGGTCGATATCGAGGAACCGCTCGTAGTTCCCGAGGTCGAGGTCCACCTCTCCGCCATCCGAGAGGACGAAGACCTCACCATGCTGGCCCGGGTTCATGGTGCCGGCATCGATATTGAGATAGGGATCGATCTTCACCGCGGTGACCGCATATCCCCGGTTCTTGAGTATCCTCCCGATGGATGCAGCAGTGATCCCCTTGCCAAGGCCGCTCATCACCCCACCGGTAACAAAAATATACTTCATTTTGAAAACTCCCCCGCCAGATGCACTCTTTTTATCTCACTATAGATGCTTCGAATTGGGAGATAGTTTTATTCCCCGCCCTGCGGGTCTCCCAAGGATCCCCTCCGGCCTGGCAGGGGAACAGCGCGGGTTCTCATGCTTTTGTCACCATAAAGGTTGCCGTGGTGCGGGAAAGGACCCGGTCGGATCCTTCCTGTGTGACCTCTCCCTCCGCAAATATGACCCGCCGGCCTTTTTTTATCACCTTCCCGGTCGCGACAAGGACCCCTCGCTGCGCCCCGCTCATGAACGTCGTGCACTCGGAAATGGTGGCGATCTGTTCTTCCGGATCAAGAAGGGGGTAGATTGCAAGTACCATCGCCTCATCGGCAAGCGCGGTGAATAACCCGCCCTGCAGGAAATCCTCCCCGTTCAGCATGTCCGGCCGTATCGGCATGCGGAGCGTCCCACTCCCCCTTGAGAGGGGCCCGATCTCGATTCCCATCAGGGTGAAGAAGGGGTTTGCATCCCTCCCTTCATTCTGTATCCTGTCGATATAGCTCATGAATGTGAGGAGGTTTTCCCCAAAAAACGATAATGGTTGCCAGCACAGCCGCCGCCATCATTTAACCCTTTGGAACCCTACCTATCTCCCATGGATAGTGAGGAGACAAGAGCAATGCTCGCGGATCTGATCTGGCTGAATGCAGTGATCGCTACCGAACTGATCCAGATTACCGAGAATGTCTCATCGATACTGCGCCAGTCTCCGCCCCCTGAATCCTGTATCCGGGATCATGCCAGGCTGCGTGAACATGCTCTCAAAATTGCAGAGCATTACTCCCCCCAGGGGAGTTGCACGATGGACAGAGACAACGTTTCTGCGCTCCGGGAACATCTGAAAGGACACAAGTAGACGGTGGCGGCTCCGTTTGAAGACAGCATTTTCCATCATCATCCCTGCCTATAACGAAGAGCACCGGATCGGGCAGATCCTCTCCCAGATACCCGGCAACAGAGGCCGTTACCTGGTGATCTGTGATGGCTCCGATGCTACCCCGAATATCATCAGCCAGTTTGCCGCCACCCATCCGGGAACGGACCTCCAGTGCCTGACCTATTCCCGCCGGCTCGGGAAAGGGGGGGCGGTGAGGGAGGGTTTTTCCCATGCATCTACGCCGTATGTGGGTTTCATGGACGCCGATGCCTCCACTTCGGTCACCCAGATGGTCGCCCTTTTCGATGCACTGGACGGGGCCGACTGCGTGATCGGATCACGGTGGCTTCCCGGATCGATTATTCCCGAGCGGCAGGGGATTTTTAGGAGGTTCGAGAGCCGGGGTTTCAATCTCATCATCAGGCTTCTTTTTGGGATGACCCTGACAGATACGCAGTGCGGGGCGAAAGTATTTAAAAAATCAGCCATCGATGCTGTGATAGGAGACATGGTGTCGTCCGGTTTCGAATTCGACGTTGAGCTCTTATGGCGGCTCTCGCAGAAAGGGTACGTGATCAAGGAGTCGCCCATCACTTGGCAGAACAAGGGGGCGTCACGGGTGAGGGGCAGGGACGTCTTCCGCATGCTCGGGGGTCTTGTCGCGGTCAGGTTTTCTGGAGGCCGTCCGGATGGATAACGTTGAGCGTGAAGAGTCTGCCCGGAAGGCGTTTTCCCTCTTTGAAGAGGGGAAATACCGTGAATCGCTCGCCATCTGCCTTGCTTCCGGGCAGCCGGCAAGCGATACTCAGATTGCCATCCTGACGGCAAGGAACCTCTACTACCTCGGCAGGATCGAAGAGGCTGAAGCGCATGTCCGCGACCTCCTCTGCAGGATGCCTGAATCGTCCTACCTGCACAGTTTTCTCGGAAAGATCCTGGAGGGGAAAGATGAGGATGCCGCGGTGGCAGAATACGTGCAGGCAGTGACGCTCGATCCCGGCAACCAGGAAGCCCTCAGGAGTTATGCAGCCTGCCTTGTCGCACAGCGGGACTTCCGGAAGGCGGTCCCGGTACAGAAAAAGCTTGCAGCACTCTCCGGGAAGGAGGAGGACTACCGGCTCCTGTTGCAATCGCTCACCGCGGCGGGTCAGGCAAAAGAGGCACTTTCGGTGTACCGGTCATCCATTCGCTGGAAGGATGCCGACCGCGACCATATCGGTGCCCTGATGGCGGCGGGCATCTATACCGATGCCGCAAAAGAGGCCCTCGCGGCATACCAGGTGACGGGATCGGTTGATTTTGCCCGGACGTATCTCCAGGCTCATGCACGGAACAATCCTGAGGCTGCACTCCAGGAATACAAGGAATTTTTTTCCGCACACCGGGATGTTGGGACAGGCTACGATTACGCCACATTGCTCCTCTCCATGGGAAAGGCTACCGAGTCACTCGGGGTATGCCGGGAGCTGCTGGATAGTGAAACCGCAGGCTCCCATCCGCGTATCCGCCTGCTCCTCTGCAGGGTGAACGCGATGGTCGGCGAGAGGGAGAAAGCCCTGGGATGTTTCGAGCATCTGATCAAAGGGGCACTGGCAAACCTGGAAGATCCGGGGTTCCTCTCCGACCTGCTTGCGGGATACCGGGAGTATCTCTTCACGTATTATCCTGCGAAGGAGGCGGTTGCCCGGTTCCTCCAGCAGGTTTCGGGGACTCCGCACGTGGTCTGCCTCCTCTCCACTGCGCAATTATACGAGCATATCGGTGATCTGTCCGAGGCGCAGTCCTTCTATTACCGTGCGTACCGGAGCGAGTACCTCTCCGGGGGTATGGCCTACGCCCGGTTCCTCGCACGGCAGAACGACCGGAGGGAATGCGAGAAGGTGCTCCTCTATATCCTGAACAATGTGAAAAAGACCCGGGACCTGGAATCGGTTGCAGGATTTATCCTTGACGAGGAATGGCGGTTCTTTTCACAGCGGAGGATCCTTGACCGACTGGTCAGGGCCCTTGAAAGCCATATTCCTGCGCTCGGCTCCGGCGGGTTCGAATATCTCTCGGTCGCCTACCTCCTCTCTGCGAGCGGGGCGCTGAAGGAGCGCAATTACCGGGCCTGCAAAGAGTTCTGTCTTCGCGGCATCGATGTGGTGCCTCCCCTCTCCACCCATATCCGGCCGGAGGACTTTCTCGAGTTGATCAGGGCCTGCAAAGAGCAGACCCTCTCTGATATCCCGGTCATGGAGCAGAGGAAGGAGGACGCCGGGATGAACGAACGGGAGGAGGCGCTCGCAAAATTCATCGATTCCTGCAATGACCAGGAGAGGAAGATCATCGAGTTTCTCAGGACGCACCGGGAGGCGAGCGAGATGGACCTCCGGCAGCTCCTCAATACGCGGAGGGTGGTCGGGATCATGAACCGAATCATGCAGCATGGCGCATCATCCGGGTTTGCCCTCATCGTGAAAAAAGGGTCCGGGCAGGGCGGGGAGGTGTATGCCTACAATGGCTGAATACAGCGACAAGGGGAAGACCGGGAGCATCAACATCATCAACGCGCTCCGGCGTGGCACGGTCCCGGCTGGCGGGCTCGAGCGTATCGCGGTTGGCATAGGGGTCGAGGAGGGGGTGATTGCGTCCCAGCTGGATTACGTAGCAGACGGCGGCGGCGACCTGAAGTTCATCAGGGGAGATTACGGGAGCGGGAAGACGTTTCTCGTCGCTCGCGCCCTTGAGATCGCACGGGAGAAGAACTTCGTCACCGCCCACGTGGTGATCTCACCAGCCGCGCCGCTCTACAAGCTGAAGGGGATCTACCAGCAGGTCTGTGCAACCCTCAGGACACGCGAGGAGGAGCATGCCATGAAGGCGGTGATCGACACCTGGCTCTTCTCTATCGAAGAGCGCCTGATCAAAGTGAGCGACCGCCCGCTGCCGGAGGAGAGCCTCGAGATTGCCACGCTCAAGGAGATCGAGACAGCCCTCGCCGGTATCTCCGAGATGAGCTCGTCGCTTGCCGCTGCGCTCCGGACGTATTACCGCGCAAACAATGCAGGGGATTTCCAGACCGCCCAGTCTGCGATTGGGTGGATCTCTGCCGAGCCCAACATCGGCAGGGAGTTCAAGGCGAAAGCTGGGATCCGGGGGGATGTGGACGAGACGTTTGCGCTCATCTTCCTCAGGGCGTTGGTCAGGATCATCGTGCATGCCGGGTATGCCGGGCTTGCCATCGCTATCGATGAGCTCGAGACCACCCAGATCCTCCCGCGAAACCAGCGCGAGAAAGGATACAATACCCTCCGGCTCCTGATCGATTCGATCGACCGGGGCGAGATGCCCTACTGCTACTTCTTCTTTACCGGGACCCCTGCATTCTTCGAAGGACCAAGGGGGATACGGTCGATACCGCCCCTTGCCGATCGGATCGGTGTCACCGAGAGCGGCGAATTCAAAAATCCACGCCAGCCACAGATCTTCCTCTCCCGCTTTGATGCAAAGAAACTCGAACAGGTGGCAGAGAAGGTCATCGCCATCTATTCGGAAGCCTACGGGGAGGTGGACAAAAACAGGGTCTCCCACCGCTTCATCAGGGCCATGATCGGCAAGCTGACAGGGAAATTTGGCGGCAGGATCGATGTCATCCCCCGCATTTTCCTGAAAGAGTTTGTCGATGTGCTGGACAAGTGCCAGCTGTACGAGGAGTACGATCCCTGGGAGAGTTACCAGTTCGATGCCCGCCACCTGAAGGGGGAGCTCCGCGAGGAGGAGGAGGCGGTGATGGTGGTCGAGTTCTGACCGGCCCGGGTATTCCCCGAGCGAAACCTTGAACCTGAAACACCCTCCAAGAGGTACCTGTGCAGGAAATCCGGAACCTGTTTCTCCTGGTCCTGGTCCTGGTGCTGGCCTTGCTGTGTATCCCGGCAGGCACCGCGGATCGCCTGACAATCGGGGCGCTGCCCGAATTGTCCGCGATAGGTGACCAGGTGGTGCTCTCCGGGACAACCAATTCAGAGGAGATCATCGCGGTATTCCTCTTTGTGGCAGGCCCGGGACTCGACAGCCGTGGGGTCTGCCTTGAGAACCTGAACCTTCCCGCAGGGCACGGGTACTTTACCTCGGCCCATGTCAATCCGGACGGGACCTGGAAGTACACGTGGGATACCGCATATCTTGCCGGCAGGCTCCTCCCCGGCACCTATTCCGTATACGTGGTGAACCTTCCCCTTGGCCTGCCCCACTCCGGATCGGTCACTTTCGCACGCACCAATATAACCTTCACCAGAAGGCCTGACCCGGGACTTGCGCCTGCTGCGCTCCCCCTCTGCATTGCGGGTATTTCCGGCGGGGCCTTCCTCATCCGTCTGAGGAAAAAAGAATAAATTCCGGCACTTCTCTGATTTTTTCAGGCTCATCACTCTCTGGTGCGGTGTGGGATTGGTGAACCGGACACAGGGTATGGGGTCTGGGCGCTCCCCTAATCTCTGATGCGACAACACGCTCATGCCCTAAAAAGGAGGTCCCAAAGGCGGTTTTCGTGATTGAAATGGTATCCTAAAAAATACTCTCTAGGGTATAGTGGCATCTCATCCACTCATTTTTCCACCGATTTAGATCACTATCCTCATTTAAGACGCTCCTGGGGGTTGCGCCTTCGGCTAACACCCGCCGCTGGGGTGTCCCCTACAATGCGATAGGATGTTATCAACTACATAATTCCTTCTTGGTGATTTGCTAAATGAGAAATCAATTTTTTCATGGATTTTGTAACAGTAAAAATGGAATGTTTTCAGACGTAATTTAAT
>CAZRAQ010000013.1:0-33639 GCA_964598015.1 uncultured Methanoregula sp.
GCTCCGCCTTCGCATCCGGGGGCGACCTCCGGTCACCTCTTCTTCACCGGGTGCACTCAGCAAAAATTAAAAATAAAATTAACCATGGACTTGGCGGGATTCGAACCCGCGGCCTTTACGTTGCGAACGTAACGATCTACCCCTGATCTACAAGCCCTGAATGCAGTATAATAGTGTAGAGTCGTTTGATTAAAGTTGTTCCTTTTGACAGTGAACGGAGATGATTTTTTATTGGTGAGGACAGAGTCGGAAAAAAAGATCTCAGAGAATGATCTCGATGTCGAGCTTCTCTGCCAGTTCCTTGTACCGGTTCCTGATCGTGACTTCAGTCACCCCGGCGACTTCAGCGACCTCACGCTGGGTTCTCCTTTCACCCCCAAGTATGGAGGAGATGTAAATCGCTGCAGCGGCAACCCCCGTGGGCCCCCGGCCACTGGTGAGCTCCCTCTCTCCAGCCTGCCGGAGAATCTCCACCGCCCTGCTCTGGACCTCGCCTTTCAGATTGAGGCCTGAACAGAACCGTGGCACATAGTCGATGGGCGACGTCGGAAGCAGCTTGAGCCCGAGTTCTCGTGAGATAAACCGGTATGTCCTTCCGATCTCCTTTCTTGAAACACGGGACACCTCGGCGATCTCGTCAAGAGTACGCGGTACATTACACTGCCTGCACGCCGCGTAAAGCGCCGCTGCGGCCACACCCTCGATACTTCTTCCACGGATCAGGTTCTTGTCCACGGCATCACGGTAGACGACTGCGGCAGTCTCACGAACGTTTCGTGGCAGCCCAAGCGCCGATGCCATACGGTCGAGTTCGGAGAGGGCGAATGCCAGGTTCCGTTCGGTGGCATTGCTGACACGGATCCGCCTCTGCCACTTGCGCAGGCGGTAGAGCTGGGCACGGTTCTTGCTGGAGATTGCCCGGCCATAGGAATCACGGTTTCTCCAGTCTATCATGGTGGAGAGCCCCTTGTCATGGATGGTGAAGGTCATCGGAGCCCCGACTCGCGAGCGTTTCATCCTCTGGTCATGGTCGAATGCACGCCATTCCGGCCCGCGGTCGATGAAATCCTCGTCAATTACAAGGCCGCAGTTCTGGCAGACCAGCTCTGCACGCTCGTAATCATGTACCAGCTGCCGGCCCCCGCACTCTGGGCAGACCGTCTCGGTGTGGTCCTCGGCTTTCTTCTCATGTTCCTTGACACGCTCTTTGAGCCGGTTTTTAAGGGCTTCCCGCTCATTCTGAAGAATTTTTAACTTCTCTACTTCCTGCATGGTAATGCCTCCTATCTCGCTATGAACAACTTCTCGCCTTCAGCAATCCTGCAGTCGCCGCTGCAGTGGACCGCTGCATAGGGAGCTGCCACACTCCCGAATACCTCCACCACTTTTCCGACGGGTTTCAGTCTTTTATTGAGAACGTCTGCGTACAACCTGGGCAGCTGCGCTGGATCACATCGCATAATAAGGATGCGCGCCCTGAGGGTATGCATGGCAGTCCCGATCGCTTTCAAGATAAAACCCCGTGCACCTGCCCCGGATAAAGACAGGTGAAATGGTTTAGTAATCTATATATATCCTCTTTTGTAGTATATTAAACTTTAGTAAAGGTATAAATATTATTTTCATCGCAAAACGAGTGAATCGATATTTAAAGCCAGTATGCGGGTGCACTCGTCCTTATGAAGCCCTGCTCCCCTTGCCACATCAAATTTCGCGCGCTTATCAAGGAGATCATGAGGGGCATGGGCGTCCGAGTTCACGACCATGACACACCCTGCCTCCCGGGCAATGGAAACCACATGACCGTTTGTCCGGTTATGTCCCCCTCTGGACGTAATCTCCAGGGCAACGCCGTGGTCACGTGCCTCATGGGCTTCTTCGATAGTAACGAAACCAGGATGAGCGAGCACATCCACATCCCTGCACGTGCAGGCTGCATGATTTGTCCCTGGTGCGACTGGTTCAACAGGAGACTCTCCGTGTACGACAACGATATCGGCCCCTGAAATCTTTGCGTCGCGTGCATTGGCAGCGATGAGAGACGGAGGAATATGAGTGAGTTCAACTCCGCAAAGCAATCGCACTCCGTAGAGCTCTGCAGAAGGTTTCAGGAGGAGAATTGATTCGATGAGATGGTGCAGGTTTGTGCTGTCGGCATGGTCGGTGATGGCAACCGTTGTATAACCAAGGACTGCCACGCGGCGCACCAGTTCGATAGGGATCATCTCGCCGTCAGTATGCGTGGTATGGGTGTGCAGATCGTAGAGCCCGGTCATCTCTTTACCTCGAGAAAACCTGCAACTTTCTTCAGCAGCTGCTCCTTGCCCTTATCCCATGCGACCACAATACGTCCCTCCCGTTTCCACCAGAACGCCGGATGGCTCTTCTCTTCTGCCCGGTAACGGATCCCGCACCGCTTCACCGCACGCTCGATATCTGCTAGAGAGGGGTCCTTCACGGCACGGGAACGCGGGACCCGCCGGCCCTGGCCCCTCCTGAGAGCGGCATTGAAATAACAGGGATAGAGTACCCGTTCCCCTTTCATCTCCTCTTTCATCACACTAAGGTGTGCTGATGGAACCTATAAACACTGCCGGCGCCATATCGAATGTATGCACCATGTCGACGTCAGACTTGAAAAAGACATATTGGACGTCAATAGCAGGATTGCAGAAAAAAATGCAGCCCGTTTCAGGGCGCACGGTATTCGTGCTGTCGATCTGCTGGGGGCCATAGGATCGGGAAAGACTGCCCTGATCGAGCGGATCGTGCCGGTTCTTTCTGCACGGGGACTCAGAAGCGGGGCAATCGCAGGTGACGTGTTTGGTGACGATGATTACAAGAGGATAAAAGTGCTTGGCATCCCAGTTGAGAATGCAAACACCGGAAAGGAGTGCCACCTCGATGCACATCTTGTTGAACACGCATCAGACCACCTCCCTCTCGACCAGATAGATATCCTTTTTATCGAGAATGTGGGGAATATGGTCTGTCCCACCGACTTTCTTCTCGGCGCAGCAACCAGGGTTGTTGTCGTGAGCGCAACTGAAGGGGATGATGTGGTGAACAAACATCCCATGATGTTCAGGGGATGCAATATCGGTATCATCAATAAAGTGGATCTCGCGCCCCTTGTCGGTGCCAATCTCGATCGCATGGAAGAGGACATGCACCGTTACAATCCGGGGATGAAGGTATTTCGGACCAACCTGAAAACAGGTGAAGGACTCTCCGGGGTAGTCGCAGCCCTTCTCGGTTGAATCAAGCAGAGTAATTAAATACGATGCAGGGCTATATTTTTAGCACTTGTCCGGGTGATATCCCGGAAGTTGATAATCTGAAAAATATGAAAAGAGGGATGAGATAATGCAGTGGCAAGGGAGATCAGTTCGCAGATCGACGGGCGGAAGATACCGGCCTTCACGCGGAAAGAGGAGAGATGAGATAGGGTCTGGGCCAACAGACACCCATATCGGGGAGGACAGGAGAAAGATTGTCCGGACGTATGGAGGTACACCCAAGGTACGCGCAATGCGGGCGAAGTATGCCAACGTTGCAGACAAGTCCAATGGCGAGATAAAAAAAGTCCTTATCCAGACCGTTGAAGAGAACGGGGCAAACCCCAACTATGTGCGGCGTAATCTGCTCACCAGGGGCGCGGTAATCCGGACCGAGATCGGGCGTGCCCGCATACAGAGCAGGCCTGGCCAGGACGGCGTAATCAACGCAGTCCTTATTGAATAACACTCTCTTTTCTTCAAACAATGATC
This sequence comes from uncultured Methanoregula sp., assembly GCA_964598015.1. GTDB lineage: Archaea > Halobacteriota > Methanomicrobia > Methanomicrobiales > Methanospirillaceae > UBA9949. Next base: position 3,771 of record CAZRAQ010000013.1, read on the forward strand.
AAGCCCGGACAGCCGTGGCTTTTTCAAACCGACCAAGAAGAACCACAGAGAGAAAGGGTACCTCCTCTCCTTCATGCAGGAGATGGAAGGCAGGCATATGGTTTTTTCGAGACTACTATTTACCAGGGAGTATTGAGACACCCCGATGACGGCCATGATGTCTCTGCCAGGGAATGTTGTCCGGATCAGAGGTCTCTGAATTTCTCTTTTGCCCTAGCAACTGCATTCTTCATATCAGCAATTGCAAGATCTGCACCTGCTCTCATCTCCTCTAAGGCCCCTCCGCCTGCGATCCGGATCTTCTCAATCTTCTGGCCCATATCTTTTTCATTCCCGGACAGTCCCTGGAGCTTCCGGTCATATTCAAGTGAGATCTCCTGTAATCTCCGGTCATATTCCGCACGTAAATCGTCCATTACCTTCTCTTTTCTGGACTGGAGCATGTCGATCTCGCCGGCAAGCTGGTCGATGTGGGCTTTGGTCTTCTCGGCGTACTCCTGCGTCTTTGTCATAGTTCTCTAATCAACGTTCAGATTATTAGTTTTTTGTGACCTGACGAACACAGCCAATGGAACCGATTGATTGATACGAAACGGGATGGTATGATTATTCCTGTGAAACTCTTGACTGCTCTGATAACAGCCCAAGGGAGGGCGGCAGAAGGGGGTGCAGCGTGAGTCTGCCCGTTACTCTTGCCGCCCCGTTCAGGCACACCCGGAAAGAGCAGTTGAAAAAGAATGAAATTGTCTATTATCTCGCATTCGAACGCGGCTGGATGAATATTGAACAGGCCAACCTCCTTCTTGCAAGGGCAAAAGAGGAGGGGCTGATAGAACACCAGGGGGATATGATCCGCCCGCTCTTTGATGTCCAGTCCATCGAAATCCCTCTCGGATTCAAACCATCTGCGTCTGTGTTCAGGAGATCTGATCCCCAGGAAGAGCTGATGCAGAAAATCGCCAGGGAAAAAAGTATGCCGCTGACCCTGATCGTGGCAGAGATGAATGCCATTATCAGCAGGGAATTTGACGGGCAGATCAGGCCGGAAGGAGCCGTCATTATCCTGGCAAAGCGCCATGGAGTGGAGTTTTCAGACCTGCTCCCCGCTCTGCGGGAAAATATCCTGAAAAAATAATTGGTTATGCTTTCTTCTCTTCAGGAGCCGGCTTTGCAAAGTATTCTTCGAGGGGCTTCTCCCCGTATCCCGTGACCTTTGCATTGATCTGGACGAAGTCGGCGGTTATCTCATTGCCGCGGATGGCTTTTCTCTTCCGCTGGCCTTCCATCACTGGTTTGAACCCGACTCCTCCTGAGAGGAGGAGCCTGCGCCTGCCTGAAAGCGGCAGGTTCCGTTTCGATGGCGTACCATTCCGGTCAGATCCACCAGTTATCTCCATGCGGTACCCGGAGAGGCCGAATGGCCCTGCATCGACATCATCCCCGATTCGTTTGCCGATGAGTGCCCCTGCAACTCCCCCGCTCACACTGACATTATAGGCGCGTCCAGTCTTCTGGTCTGACAGCACTACCTTGAATTCCACCATTATAGCCAAGACTCCTTTATCGAATTATCCCGGAACCTGGGAGTTCCCGCAGGATACGACAGCGTTCCATCCGTCATCGTACTGGAAAGCAGTCCTGCAGGTATTCCCCGGGAAGTACCCATAATTTTGGGTCTCGGATCTATTAAATACTATTTGCCCCAGAACGGATCGGACCGACGCTTCAGGCCGGTAAACTCCGAAAGGATCTCCTGGGTGCTGATCGGGAGCGTGGCAAACATCTCCCGCTCAAGCACTTTCACGTGCCGCTCAGGGATATCCACAAAAAGATCGTCTTCAACAGAGAACTGCCTCCCGGCGGTTGCCCCTTCAATGGAGATGGCGACTTCGGAACCGGCCTGTGCCTCCCTGAGGGTCTCCTGGTTGAGTTGGATGGACTTGAGATGCCCTACCTTCCTGCCGTCCAGGTGGATCAGGTTCACATCGCTCCTGAGGGTCCCCCCTATCACCCGCACCCCTACAACGGCAGGATTGCTCTGGCGGAAGATGCAATGGGGGAGGATCCGGATTTTTGCCGGAGTGATGATCTGCTCGAACTTCTGCTGTTCGACTCTCCGCTTCTGCTCATCTTTCCAGGCGACATACTCCTCCACTATCTTGTAGATGACCTTGCCTTCAAAGACCCTGACATGGGAAAACCCGGGGTCCTTTATCATTTCGGCAGCATCGGGAAGGATGGGGGTGTTGAACGCAAGAAGGACACGATAGGAGAGGTTCTTGATGGTCTCCACTTCGATCAGGTCGTGGCGGCTGACCGGGCCCACCTCTGCTCTCATCACGCCGATCTCACGGGCTTCGAGCTCATTGCATATCGCTTCAAGTGCTCCGATGGTGTCAGCCTTTATTACCAGTCCGTCAGCGGAGATCTTGACTTTGATCTCCTCCATCTCCTTTTTTATCTGATCCATGACCGGCCCGGGGTCTCCCCGTATCACCTTGAGGGGAGAACCGGCGATCGTGCCATCAAGACCAGGGGCACTTACCTTAATCCCGGTTGCTGCGACAACGGACTTTACCCGGTCGAACCGATCCTCTACCAGGATCTCTTTCATTGGGCGTGGTTTCAAAAGCGAACGGACTTTCGTCAGTGCAACGCCACCCTGCCGGGCGAATGCGATCTCATCCCCGATGGAAAGTGTGCCGTCATAGAGAATGACGTCAAGTGTCGTCCCAAGCCCGCGCTCCTCTTTCACCTCAAGGACCGTCCCCATACCCGGCCCTTCGACCGAGAGGGCAAGCTCCTGTTCCATGTACCGTTGTGCAAGCCCTATCATCACCATGAGGAGTTCGGCGATTCCCTCACCGGTATGGGCACTTACCGGCACGATCGCAATGTTCCGCTGGAAATCAGATACCCGGTCAAACCGCTCGCAGGAAAAACCAAGGTCGGAGAGCCGTGCTACCATCTCGTACAGCTTCGTCTCGACCATCTCCTTCACGCGGTCGTTCTGGCGTTCGAACGATACGAGGAACGGCTGGTCGGCATATGCCCGCCACCCGTGAATCCGGTCGACCTTGGTTGCAGCAACCACAAATGGCGTCCTGCAGGAACGGAGGATCTGGAGGGCTTCAAGGGTCTGCGGCTGGAACCCCTGGCTGATATCCACCACGAGGATCGCCATATCGGCAAGAGCCCCGCCCCGTGCCCGGAGCGTGGTGAACGCATGGTGTCCCGGGGTATCGATGAAGAGCAACCCGGGCACGTTCAGGGTCAGCTTCTCGAGCGACCCGCTCATCTTCCTGATCGCATCGATAGGGACGATGGTCGCACCGATATGTTGTGTGATCGCCCCGTCTTCCGTGCTCACCACGGATGAGCCACGTATCCGGTCCAGGAGGGAGGTCTTGCCATGATCCACATGGCCAAGGACGGCGACAATAGGGGTCCGGATATGTGATTTCTGGGTCATAGGAGGAACTCCCTCTCTTATTGGGACGGCCGAAATATGGTTCGATTGAGCCTGATGTCGTTATTCGGACCCCGGGGGGATAATCTTATCTGCGGGGGACACCGGCATCCCTTCTGTTTACTAATAGCACACAGGATCACATAATCCCCTCCCCAGCACAGTCAGGGATCCTTCCGTCAGCATGGTGATATATTTATAGCGAAAAAACCAATCTATCCGGGTATATTTTGCCAGGGTAGGGTAGTTGGTCATCCTAGGGGACTGTGGATCCCCCGACCCGGGTTCGAGTCTCGGCCCTGGCCTTCCTTTCTCTCATACGCATGCGTCCCCGGAGTCTATTGGGGATACCCTACAGCTCCGTCATCGGTGAATCGCACCGCGGACATCGCATAGCGTAACACGGAACCATAAAAGATCTTGCCCGCTCATACCCGCAGTTCTGGCACCTGCAGATCTCGTGGGGAACTCCGGAGACCTCCCGGTCTGCTCCCAAAGGATCATCCCGCCTGCTCCCTCTCATCGTTGCACCACATAGGGAAGTGACACTGTTTCATTATCAAATATTCCAGGGTTTGGGAAAGGGAGGATGGTTCCCGAGGCACGGTATTGCGATTCCATGGATGAACGAAGGGTATGAAACCGATTTCCGGGATATGGTCCCTTGGAGAGTTAAGAACTGGAATTTTGCATCTGAAACACCGGGAGTATTATCCGGGGATTTTCCAGATGCGTATGATCCAGTGGTCTTCCCGATACCGTCTCCTTGCTTGGACCCGTGTATTGATACCTTTAAATACCGCGGAAATGACCCTTACCGCAGAGAGGCTGATGAAAATGAAATGGTACATATTCGCGGCTATTGTGCTGCTCTCTGCGATCCTTGGTGCAGGCGCCGCAGCTGATGACGCCGCACCGATCGGTGGAGATATGGGGACATACAGGATCCACTGCAATGTGGAGGGTGCCGGAGTGTTCTTTGACGGAGTGTTCAAAGGCAACATAACCAGTGGTCGTCTGGATGTCCCCGTCTATGTCACCGGGACCCCTTACCAGTCCTATTCCCTCGAAAAGGAGGGCTACTATCCCTATACCGGCACGTTCACTTCTGTGCCGGCAAAAAATTCGATCGTCGATATCTACGTAACCATGTCCGCTATCCCTCCGGTTGAATACGGAACCCTTCATCTTATGGTATCCCCCGTCCTCTCTTCCGTCTCTCTTGATGGCGAGACCATGGGTCTTGTCCCTCCGACCGGGATTCTCATCATTCGCGAAGTAGTTCCCGGGAACCACGGTGTCCAGGTTTCAAAGGAGGGGTATGCAACGAACATGACCCAGGTCTACGTCGGGAAAAACGAGATTAAAAAGGTACCTATAACCCTGGCAGCAGCAGCGGGAGTCTCTGCAACCGGGGACGGGACAACAGCAACCGGCACAACGGGTATAGCGGCCACGGTAAGCACACGAGCAGGCCTTTCTCCCTTCACGTTGATCGGCGCTCTTCTCGGTATTTGCCTTCTGGCAGGACTGAAACGGTATCACCGTTAATTTTTTCCCAACTTTCTCTGATGCTTGAACAGGATGACGATCGCGAAACAGGATGAGGCAGGCAGGCAAGACCGATGGTACTGATTTTTGATGCCCAAACGGGGACCCTGAACGAGTTGGAAAAGATCAGGAAGAGTGATGACGAGTGGCGGAACCTCCTTTCCGAAGAGTCGTTCCATGTCGCCCGAAAAGCCGGGACGGAGCCGGCTTTTTCAGGTGCCTATCATGATTTCCATGGCAGGGGGATCTACCAGTGCGTCTGCTGCGGCACCGACCTCTTCAGTTCAGACACCAAGTTTGCATCTGGGACCGGTTGGCCGAGTTTCACTGCACCCGTCAGTGACCATAACCTCTTTACCCGGGTCGACCGGAGTTACGGGATGGTGAGAACAGAGGTGCTCTGTGCCCGGTGCGACGCCCATCTCGGCCATGTATTCGACGATGGTCCGCCACCGACCTACAAGCGTTTCTGCATGAACTCGGCATCGCTCGTGTTCCTGCCCGGCTGAAAATGCAGCAACAACCCCGCCCTGTCACTTTTTTTAAATCCCTCCTCGCGGATATGTGTCGGAGAAAAAAATCGGGGTTAATCTCAGGGATACCCATTCAGTCACGAAAACCCCCCACCTGCACGTCCTTTTTGGGCGGCGGCATGTATCCGGATGAAGGGGTGTTAGGGAACGGACCGCCGTACAAGAGGTATCCGGTTCATCATCTTACCCGCACAAGGACACGGGAGAGCCATTGTGTATGTGTCCTTACCTACCGTGGGACTGCGGTGATACAGTAAAACCACGGAGGGATATCCCGCACTTCAATGACAGAGAACCGGCTTCGCCGATCAGTCGGGCGGCCTCCTCTTCTGAAAACCGGATATGCGGGGGAGGGCTAAAGGGCGTTTGTTCTTTCTTCCAGTCCAGATCAACAAGCCTGCCGCGGGTTTTCATCATCCGGCGGGCATTTGCGAGCACCTTCCCTGGATCAGCGAAGTCGTGCAGATCGATGCCGAAGAAGACAATGTCGGCACACCCCTCACATGCGACCATCTCCTCCTCTCTCCCGACTATGCCTTTGAGCATATGCACCCCCTCACTGCCGCCCCGTTCCATCATCACCCCGACAGCTTCAGAGTTGCTGTCGATACCAAACCACCCTCTCGCTCCTCCCGACTCGTCGCGCAGCAGGGAGTGCGAAAAATCCCTGCCAGCACCCGATGTCAATGACGACAAGGCCATCAGCTACCCCGATATCGGCAAGGATCGTGTCCGGATCCTGCCATGATCTCCGGTCCTCTTCATCATGGTAAAGTGAGGCATAGTGCTGCAATGATACACATTCAGGGGTAAAAATTCCGCTCTGCAATGTTCCTGCCCGTATTCCTTTTTTGAAAATTCCCGACAGCATGGACAATGCGAATGATACGTCAAACGATTCATAAAAAAAGGGTTCACCCGGCTTTTTGGAAGAATTAATTTGATGAGAGAATTCCAATGCTTATGAGAGCGATGCGGCACTCCCTGTCTGAAGCACTGAGAAACATTCGTGGCGGGCTTGCCGGGATCCTTGTGTATCTTGTCATTACGGTTCTTGTCTATTTTTCCGGGTTCATGGCTGCGTTAGGAAACGACACCCCGGGAGCCCGGCTGGTCCTCGCTGTTGTGGAGACCTATGCAATTGTTGCCTCCCCCCTCTGGGCGGTCCCCTTGGCATATGTCATCGGAGGCTGCTTTTTTTTCAGCAGGAACCCCGGGCACGAAAATGTTGGGGGCGGGTGAGTGGCGATGGAAGACCCGCAGGCCGTCTCAACGATCCGTTGCAGCTCGTATGATCAAAACGAAGTGATCGATTCAGTCAGGAAAGCGACAGACTCCCTTGGAGGGATCGAATCATTCATACGCCCGGGTAGCAGGGTGCTTGTCAAGCCAAATCTCCTGCAGGGATGTGCTCCCGATCGATGTGTCACCACCCACCCCGCAGTGGTGGGAGCGGTCTGCACACTGCTCCAAAAACTCGATTGCAGGGTGGTGATCGCGGACAGCCCGGGGGGCGGGATCCGGTATACAGCGGCAAATCTCCGTTCCCTGTACCGGGCAGCCGGGTATGAGCGTATTGCAAGGGAGACGGGGGCAGAGCTGAACTATGACACCAGCTGCGCTGAACACTCCTTTCCGGAGGGGCGGTATGCCAAAAGGTTTCCGGTGATCAGTCCGGCGAAGGATTGTGACCATATCGTCGTTGTCTCAAAGGCAAAGACCCATCTCTGGACCCTTTTTTCAGGCGGTGCAAAAAATCTGTTTGGGGTGATACCGGGTCTTGAAAAGCCGATGCACCATGCACGGTTCCAGGATCCGGCCCATTTCGGGGGGATGATAGTCGACCTCAACGAAGCCCTCAAACCGTCACTCCAGGTCATGGATGGCATTATTGCCATGGAAGGGGACGGCCCATCGCACGGAACTCCCCGGCCGCTCGGCCTGATCCTGGCAAGCCCTGGCTGGACCGCGATCGATATTGCTGCATGCCGGATGATCGGGATTCATCCGCCGGATGTGCCGACTATCAGGGCTGCGATGGACAGGGGTGCTGTCAAAAATGACGGGAATGGTATTCTCCTGAAAGGTGACGAAATTGATTTTCCCGTCGTACCGGATTTCAGAATGCCTTCCACGTACCGCGGGGAGGGAAAAAGTCTGAAAAAGAGCCTGCTGCTGGACACAATCCAGCATCTGGGCAGGTTCTCAACGCTCTATCCGGTTCTCAACCACTCCCGTTGTGTGCAATGCGGACGATGTGCCTTGATATGTCCGGTGAAGGCCATCTCAATCCATTCAGGTTTCCCGGAGACTGACAAGAAAACCTGCATCAGGTGTTACTGCTGCCACGAGATCTGCCCTGCCGGTGCAATTCAACTGGAACCCGGCATGGCCGGCCGGATACTCCGGAAGATGACAGGCCGGTTTTGAACAGAGGGAGAGAAGACGAACAGACCCTTGGCTCGTGGAGAGGATGACGGAAGGGGCTGGATATCGGAAATCTCTTGGCCTGGCTGAGCTGGTCAGTCTTGGTGTCGGCGGGACGATCGGATCGGGAATTTTCGTAGTCCCCGGCATCGCTGCCGGTATGCTTGGCCCTTATTCACTCCTTGCCTGGATCATCGTTGCCGCCTCTGCGTCCTGTGTCCTCCTCTCACTCGCGTGGCTGCTGCAGGAGACCGGGTTTCGGAACTCCTTCTACACTCTCTTTTCACGGGTTTTTGGGACCCGTGTCTCTGCAGCCCTCATTCTCCTGTACCTTGTTTCAGGGATCCTTGGGATACCAACGATCGCTGCCGGTATCGGGCAGTATCTCTCATTTTTCGGGATACGGGGCATCCTTCTTCTTGAGCTGCTCATCATCGCGATGTTCTGTGCAATCAACCTCGGAGGAATAACCCTCTCAGGCACGACGGAGAATATCCTCACCGTGCTGAAAGTGATCCCGCTGGGGGTGATAGCCGTGCTGCTCCTGCCAAAAATTGAACTTGAAAACCTTATTCCCCTGGTCCCATCACCGCCACAGGCCTGATTTCAACGGTTCTCATCGGTTACTGGCCGTTTACAGGGTTTGAGATAAGTGCTATCCCTGTCGACGAGATGAAGGATCCCGGGAAGGTACCGAAGGCTCTCGTCCCGGTCATGCTGACCGTCTCTGCGATCTATCTCCTGCTGAATATTGCCCTGATCGGGAGCGTGGGGAGCGCGGCCCTCGCTTCGTCCCCTGCGCCGATTGCGACGGCAGCAGGTTTTGTATTTTCCCGATTGGGTACAATCGTTGCGGTGATAGGCATCATCGCGATGTGCTCGGCCCTGAATGCCTACCTTGTCGGGGGAGCACGTCTCCTCCACAGCACCGCTGTCACGCGACACCTTGGGCGCCTCGAAGGTCTGAACCAGAGGGGGACCCCGACCATGCCACTCCTCCTCATCTCCCTGCTTGCATCAGGATCACTCCTCTTCTCAAACAGTTTTGAAACGTTGGCTGTGCTTTCAGTGGTTGCGACGCTTGTCCCTTACCTGTTCTTCTGCATCGCTGCGTTTCTTATCATCCCGGGAATTCCGAAGCGTATGATCGCCTTTGCGGGTATAGCCAGCAGCGGAGGGCTGCTCATTCTCACGTTTCTCTTATGACGGAACAAAACACACACATGAGACTCCTGCGTCACATCCCCCCCCCAAATGAAAATCGCGAATCCGATTTTCATGCCAAAAAAGTCCGGGCGGAAAAGGCTAATTCGTGAATATCCTGGACCAGGGAGGAGATGCAGTGCACATCTCTTTTTCAAGAACACCCCCCTTGTCCGGTGATGAATGAATGCCCTTGAACAGGAGATCAGGAAACCTCAAACCCGGATCATCCACCAATTTTTTATATCACCACGTTCCTGTTGGTAGAAGAGGAAGCATTATGAGAGAAAATATCCTTATGGCCTTTGCGATCATCGTTTTTTCGTGTGTCCCGGTTGTCCAGCTTATTGGCGGCTTCTAGACAGTTACCCATTTTTCCATCAAATCCATTTTTCCATCAGCTTTTTCCCGTCGCTCTCCAAAGATCACCACTATCCATGACCAGCAGAAGAGAGCAGTTGCTGGAGCGATGGCCCCATAATCCCCGGATGAAAGGGATATTTTACCGGGCATGGCGGTCGTGGAATGCGGCAATCAGGCAAAACCGCTGGAGATGCCACGACCAGGACAAGGAGAGGGACCATTGACCGAAAAAGTATGTCCGTTTGACAAAAAGCCCTGCATCGGAGCGCGATGCGCAGTCTACAGGGAAGAATTGGGGGTCTGTGCCTTTCTGCTGCCGATGAAGAGCGGAACTTCACCCGGGAAAAAAAGCGATCAGGATGACCGGTCGTCCGGGAAGTTCAAGGCTCATCTTTTTGACTGAACTGCAGAGAGAGATGTATAAGAGACCTGAAGATCTAATGAGAGAAAAATGGTGGTCGCAATGCAGATCAGATTCCCGAATCGCCCTGTCATCCTCTTCTGCCTTCTCCTGGTGCTCCTGACCGCAGGGCATGCATCTGCAGAAGTCAGGAATGGCACCATTGGAGAGGTTATCCCTCTTTCCGGCACAGCCCCAACCGCTGACGTGGTCTACCTGTTCATGACCGGTCCCGATGTCCCATCGCAGGGTTCGAGGATGGACAGCAGTATATCGCCGGTAGTGACCGGCAAGCCGGATACCTTCACCCAGGTTCCCGTGGAAGGGGACAACTGGTCGTATTCATGGCAGACCGGGCGGGTTTCAGGGGGGCTTGCCCCAGGGCTCTACACGGTGTATGCCGCAACAGCACCGGTAGCCAAAAATGCCCTCTCAGGGGTGCCCTACTCAAGTACGGATATCTCACTTTCACAACCGGTCACGACCGGGATGATAACGGTGCAATCAGTCCCTCCCAAGGCGCAGGTAGAAGTGAATGGGAAATATGCGGGAAATACCCCCATTGATCTGCCGGGTCTCTCTCCAGGTATGTATCAGGTCACCATCTCGCTCAGTGCGTATGTGCCTTATACAGAACTGGTAAACCTGAGTGCGGGAGAGACAGAACAGATCTCGGTGAACCTGGAATCCCAGTCTCCGCATACGACAACTTCAGCACTCCCCCTGCCAGCATCCCCGGAATCCATGGAAACGACCGTTGTGGTGCCTTCCACAAAGGCACCTCTCTCCATTGCCATGGCGCTGCTGGGCATACTCACCGGACTCGTCCTGACCGTTTGGGTGTCGAAGAGGTAATTTCTGATTTTTTAGAATGAAACGCACATGAGACTCCTGCGTCACATCCCCCCCAAATGAAAATCGCGAATGCGATTTTCATGCCAAAAAAGTCCGGGCGGAAAAGGCTAATTCGTGAATATCCTGGACCAGGGAGGAGATGCAGTGCACATCTCTTTTTCAAGAACACCCCCCTTGTCCGGTGATGAATGAATGCCCTTGAACAGGAGATCAGGAAACCTCAAACCCGGATCATCCACCAATTTTTTATATCACCACGTTCCTGTTGGTAGAAGAGGAAGCATTATGAGAGAAAATATCCTTATGGCCTTTGCGATCATCGTTTTTTCGTGTGTCCCGGTTGTCCAGCTTATTGGCGGCTTCTAGACAGTTACCCATTTTTCCATCAAATCCATTTTTCCATCAGCTTTTTCCCGTCGCTCTCCAAAGATCACCACTATCCATGACCAGCAGAAGAGAGCAGTTGCTGGAGCGATGGCCCCATAATCCCCGGATGAAAGGGATATTTTACCGGGCATGGCGGTCGTGGAATGCGGCAATCAGGCAAAACCGCTGGAGATGCCACGACCAGGACAAGGAGAGGGACCATTGACCGAAAAAGTATGTCCGTTTGACAAAAAGCCCTGCATCGGAGCGCGATGCGCAGTCTACAGGGAAGAATTGGGGGTCTGTGCCTTTCTGCTGCCGATGAAGAGCGGAACTTCACCCGGGAAAAAAAGCGATCAGGATGACCGGTCGTCCGGGAAGTTCAAGGCTCATCTTTTTGACTGAACTGCAGAGAGAGATGTATAAGAGACCTGAAGATCTAATGAGAGAAAAATGGTGGTCGCAATGCAGATCAGATTCCCGAATCGCCCTGTCATCCTCTTCTGCCTTCTCCTGGTGCTCCTGACCGCAGGGCATGCATCTGCAGAAGTCAGGAATGGCACCATTGGAGAGGTTATCCCTCTTTCCGGCACAGCCCCAACCGCTGACGTGGTCTACCTGTTCATGACCGGTCCCGATGTCCCATCGCAGGGTTCGAGGATGGACAGCAGTATATCGCCGGTAGTGACCGGCAAGCCGGATACCTTCACCCAGGTTCCCGTGGAAGGGGACAACTGGTCGTATTCATGGCAGACCGGGCGGGTTTCAGGGGGGCTTGCCCCAGGGCTCTACACGGTGTATGCCGCAACAGCACCGGTAGCCAAAAATGCCCTCTCAGGGGTGCCCTACTCAAGTACGGATATCTCACTTTCACAACCGGTCACGACCGGGATGATAACGGTGCAATCAGTCCCTCCCAAGGCGCAGGTAGAAGTGAATGGGAAATATGCGGGAAATACCCCCATTGATCTGCCGGGTCTCTCTCCAGGTATGTATCAGGTCACCATCTCGCTCAGTGCGTATGTGCCTTATACAGAACTGGTAAACCTGAGTGCGGGAGAGACAGAACAGATCTCGGTGAACCTGGAATCCCAGTCTCCGCATACGACAACTTCAGCACTCCCCCTGCCAGCATCCCCGGAATCCATGGAAACGACCGTTGTGGTGCCTTCCACAAAGGCACCTCTCTCCATTGCCATGGCGCTGCTGGGCATACTCACCGGACTCGTCCTGACCGTTTGGGTGTCGAAGAGGTAATTTCTGATTTTTTAGAATGAAACGCACATGAGACTCCTGCGTCACATCCCCCCCAAATGAAAATCGCGAATGCGATTTTCATGCCAAACTGGCTCCGCCATTTTCATCTTTTATGCACGACCGCGACTGACATTGGCGGTTACTCTGAAAATCCCCCGCTGGAATTTTCATTTGCATGCTAGTGTCATGAGCGGGAATCATGCGGTTTTGTACAGTCATTTTATTTCCTGCTGTATGACGTATTCCACCCGTTCCCCGGCACGTGCATAGCCTTATTACCGAGGCTGACCGATGCATCCTGTGAGGTAAGAAGTTATGTGCAGTGTCGGTGGACCCATGGATATGGAGATACCTCCTGAACGGGTGAAAGGAAAGAATTACAAATGCAATGAATGTGGAGAGAGATTCAAAGGGGTAGGAAAAAAGCCGATGTGCCCCGCATGCCAGTCCGAGGATGTTTCCGAGGAGTAAGGGAGTCTTTTTTTAAAATATCCTGATCTTCTGAAGTGATGGGACGACACCCCGCATTTATTTTGCTTTTACCATGAGGGTGCCCTTCCCCCGGTTTGCGACATCGCCCCTGTATATCATCATCTGGTGACGCAGGCCTCCGTACTCCTTCTCCACCGTGCCGTTGCTCCTGAACGTCGGGAGCATGGCATGTGCAGTGCCAAAGATCATGCAGGTACCTCCCGTCATATTTCCGCAAGGCCGGTTGCAGCTCCCCCCGATAACCAGGGTTCCTCCCCGCATCTCTACTCCCCCGAGGTCGCCACAGTCACCATGGACCAGCACTTCTCCCCCCGACAGGTACTCAGCGGTGAAATCGCCGCTGTTGCCCATCACTTCGATACTACCGCCCCGCATGCCTCTTTTTTCACCACGGTATCCCGCCCCGCAGTAATGACTTGCGTTCCCCTCGCACCGGATCACGCCTCCCCGCATCTCGCGGCCGAGCCATGCATCGGCATTTCCCCGGATCAGGATCTCGCCGTCACTCATGAAATTCCCGCAGTGCATGCCGATATCTCCCTCGATCACGATACGGCCTGCGTTCATGTACTCCCCAACCCTTTTGATCATGCCGGTCTCCCCGGAAAGGACGAGCTCGACCTGGTCTGGTGAGACCGCGGGTCCCTCGGTAGTGATGTAAAATATCTCTTCCAGCCGCCGTTCTTTGTTGCCTTCATAGACCCGGATGTCACTTTTTTTCAGGAAATTCTGGGGGATGATCGCCTCTGCCTCGATGGGGATGTTTGGATTTTTTCTCGGTTTTGTCGAAAGGATGACTCTCATAAGGACGCCTCTGTCCCGATGCAGACTCCCCGGGGGAGATAGACATCCTGGACCGGGTAATTCCTCATTCTGACGGTATAGTACTGCTCAAACTTTTTTACAAACTCGGGATCAGCCGAGAGATCATACTCGGGAGGGATGTGTGCTTTTGTCCAGATCGTGCTGTTCGCACCTTCAACCACCACCTCGCCTTCCCGTGCAACCACACGTCCTCTCTTGATGGTATATTTTGTCCTGGAAAATCCCGCCATCACCTGCTGGTAATCCATCGATGGATCCAGCGACTCGGGTTTCAACGGGTAAATCGCGACGTCTGCTTCTGCACCCGGGGCGAGATAGCCCTTCCCGATACCGGTAATGCCGAGCGCCTTTGCCTGGGCAGCCCGTGTCATGATCGCGATCTCGTACCAGTCCAGTTCCCGGTCGATCGCCGGGAGGGGAGTATAATGCCCGGTCCTCGGTTCCAGGAGGGCCGCCTCGCTCTCCCGGAACGGTTGGCTCATGAGGAGTGCAATGATCTCCGGATACTTGACAAACGGCGCACCATTGGGATTGTCGGTTGCGAGCATGCATTGCCAGGGGTCTTTTACCAGCAGGGCGAGTTCAAGCCCGATCGCCCACATGACACAGTTGACGAGGCTTTTCCTGGAATAGTAGACCGGAATGATACCTGACCCGGTCTCGAGCTCGACATCATGGTTGCTCCACTTGTTGTGATGGAGCATGTAGAGCTTGAACTCCATCGGACCGTCTGCAGTCATGGTCGTGGTCCTGCCAAACATGATCTGCCCCATGTCGATGGCCAGCTGGGGCTTGTTGTTCACCGCACGGGAGATATCCTCTGATTTTGAACTGATGTCCCTCCAGGTTGAGCCGCCGTATGAGTGGAACTGGAGATGTGTCAGGTAGAGACTCTGGCGCTTGTCGTTCAGATCAGGGACAAGGTCGATCGTATCGAGCGTAGTCCGATAATTGCCAGGCACCCCGAGAGCGTTACAGTGGAGATGCACTGAATGGGGCAGATTGAGCAGTTCGTTTGCCCTGATCATCGTTTCGATAATTTCTGCAGGCGTCACTCCGAAGTGGGGAACCTGGTCCCGGACACTGTGGACATCCTCCCCAAACCCCCATGACTCGGTCCCCCCCGGATTGGTCAGCTTGATGGCAAACCCCTTCACCGCAGAGAGTGTCCATGCCACGACCGCGGCAGCACGTTTCACGTCTTTCTCCCTCACTGCCTCCATAATCGACCAGTTTCCATCAAAAAGGGTGTTTGCGAGCATATCCTGGTGAGGGGTAGCGGTAAACTCTTCATGGGTGTGGCGGGCTTCGAGAGGTGCCATCGCTCCCTCAAGCACAGTCGTGTATCCCATAATGCTGTACCTGTACGAGTTGCCAAACGTGGTAGGCACGCTGTAGCCTGACGTCACATGCATCGCCCCCTTTCGTGCGGTTCTGCCTGCCCGCATATCTTCAGGACTCATGTACCGGCCAAAGTTGACCTTGGTCCCGCAGACGTGCGAATGGGAGTCGATGCCCCCTGGCAGGGTGAGGCAGCGATCTGCATCGATAACCTCCGCGTTCCTCCCGACATCTTCCACGATCCTCCCGTCTTGGATCGCGAGGTCCATGATCTCCCCTCGTATTCCTGAAATCGGGTCGATGACATACGCATTTCGTATCAATAACTCACTCATGGCCCTTTTATCTCCCTTACCTGGGTGTATAGACGCTCCAGCACTTCTGTATCACTGGGATAGTCTCCTTTGAACAGCATACGAGTCCGTATCGGTACACCATCCATCCGGTACGCGCTCCCTTCTGCGTCAATACCCGTGACCGCGACAGGGATCTGGAGGTGCGAGAGGTGGGTGGTTGCATTGGTATGCGGGTCTATCTGGATGGTAGGGATCTGCGCAAGGTGTTCGACACATGCCTTTGGGAAATGTGCCCCGGGATCGCTTGCCACCACCAGGCAGGCGTCACATTCCTTCCGGCGCAACACATCGACGCTGGTCGTCTCCCCGGGGTTGTAAAAGGCTATGCCGCGGGCAAAATCAACTGCATACGGGTACCCGGTGATCCAGGTGAACACTTCGTTGGAACCATACACGTTCCAGTGCCCTCGCATTGGAGAGATGATATACTTCGTGTGACGATTCAATTCGTCGGTCAGCTCGATCGCGTTCCTGACGTTTTTATATTTCCCGGGCGACATGGTGAGGCCGAGCCCGAAGAAGATAGCCCCGAATCTTGCGGAGAGGAGCAGATCTGCCACCCGGAAGAGCTGCTCCCTCGAGACCCCTTCTACCGATGCGGGTATCATTCCCCGTTTTCCCCTTATTATCGCTCGTAATGCAGAGAGAACCGCATAATCCCCACCCGGCCGGATCCTGACAAACTCATCGGCAATGTTCGCTGACTCGGTCTTCCGTACATCGACCACGATCACCTTGCGGTCCCGGAACGCGTCTTTCAGAAAGAAACCGTCGGCAAAGGTCGTGTATCTGCTCATGTGCCTCGGATGAGCATCGATAGGATTTGTTCCCCAGTAGACGACAACATCGGCCCGGTTCTTGACCTGCCCAAGGGTACAACCGGGATGCCCTACCTCCTGGATTGCCATGATGGATGGCCCATGGCATACCGTCGAGGTGTTGTCGACCAGTGCACCGAGGAGTTCGGCCAGGTGGATCCCGATGCTCTGGGCTTCTCCGTGGGTTCCGCTCCAGCCGTACAGGAGCGGCCGGTCAGCATCGCAGAGGATCTCGGCTGTCTCCCGGATAGCCTCCTCATAGGATGTCTGCTCCCACCCTTTCTCTGTCCTGCGGATGGGGGTTTTCAACCGATGGTCCCCCATGAACTTCTCGTTTGCCAGAGTACAGCCATTCTCGACACTGACAACCCGTGTCCCTTCTACTTCCACGACCAGATCATCACACAGGCATCCGCAGAACGGGCAGACAACATCCTCAATCTTCATACTTCACCCCTCCGCATTCCTCCATGAGTTCCGCAACCGTAACCGGCTTATCAGCAGTGGGAGTGATATGCACCATCATTCCCTTGAAATCAGGCATCCCTGTGCAGTGGGTTTCAGCGCTTACGAGATGGTTTGCATACGGCCCGAGGCAGACAAAGACTTCCCCCTGCGACAGCCATATTGCTGGAGCGATTTTCATCACGACGACCCCGTGCTCGCTTTCCACCCGCACATGCGATTCCGCCTCAATCTCCAGCTCCATCATATCGACCGGATGCATGTGCAGGGATGTGGCCTCCTGCTGGTATGCGGTCGAGTTTTTTCGCTCCACGTAGGAACCCTGCCTGATAGTCCGGCCGGTATTGAGAAGGAATTTCACAGCTCCTCCCCGGGAACCTGGATGGCCTCGAGCAGACGGGAGACCCTGATCGCTTCGTTCGGACAATGGTTCTCGCAGGTCTTGCAGCCCGTACAGTGCTCCCCGTGCAGGACCTGGCATTTCCCTTCGCTGACCTTGAGCAGTAGCTGATCCGTTGAGGCACGGCCACCATGGGCCATCTGGGCATCGATCAATTTGTTCACGGGACAGGCCACAGCACAATTTCCGCATCCCATGCAGAGGTCGGTGTCCACATCGATGCGAAACGAGAAGGAGAGACGGGTATTGTCATAAAACATGGATTCGAGGATCCGCCCGCTCGTGAGCACCCCGTTTGGACAGGCCTCCACGCAGAGACCGCACCGGATGCAGTGCCCCTTATGGATCCTTGGCTCCCACCCTTCAGGGGTATGGATGACCTCAATTGCACCGGGAGCCGGACAGGCCATCATGCAGAACAGGGCATGGGTGCAGGTTTTACCGGTGAGTTCCGGAAAGCTGCGGGAGTAGTCCGGCGTGACAAGCGGTGCGGTCTTTGCGAAAAAGAATTTCTGCAGCCACTCCAACCTGGCAAGTTCCTGGAGGTAGGAAACGAGCGGAAACGCCATCTCACCGCTCCGTGCAGGCTATGCACGGGTCTGCACTCACGAATGTCGATGAGACGTCCGCAAGTGAGGGGACCCCTTTCAGCATGTAATGACAGCATGCTTCGATGTTCATGATGGAGGGGGTCTGTATCGAGATATCAACCACCCTCCCCGCCGCATCGGTCTTTATGAAATACGAGAGCTCCCCCCGGGGAGCCTCTCCCGAATAGGCGATCTCGCCAGCGCCAGGGATACCTCCTCCCCGGATAGGACCTTCCGGAAGCATGGCAAGGCATCTCCGGATTATCTTGATGCTCTCCAGCACCTCCTGGAACCTGACCATGATCCTCGCATAATTGTCCCCTTCTGTCCGTGAAACCGGCGCAAACCCCAGTTTCCTGTACGTCGGATGCCGCAGACGCCGGTCAGTTTCCGGCATCCCGCTCGCACGGGCGGTCGGGCCGACCGCAGACGCCTCGAGGGCAGCTTCCCTGGTGAGGATCCCTATTCCCCGGCTCCTCAATGCGATGAGGGGGCCGCTCTCGAACATGTGCAGGTAGCGGGTGATCTCTTCCTCGATTGCTGCAAGGGTGGCACTCAGATGGAGGGCATCTTCGGATCGGAGATCGAACCTGACCCCGCCGGGCACAATGTAGGCGCAGGTAACACGGGCACCTGTTATCCGCTCAAGTTCATCCATGACATGCTCCCGTGCATCCAGCAGGTACATCGCCAGCGTTTCATGCTCGATGGTATAGCAGTACGAGAAATTGGCCAGGATATGGCTCTGCATACGGTCAAGCTCATTCACGATGACACGGAGAAGGGCAGCCCGTTCCGGCACAACAATCGCGCTCATCTGTTCGAGCCCCTCGATAAATACCATGTTGTGGATGACAGAACAGATCCCGCAGACCCGTTCAGCAAGGAACATCACTTCCTGCCATGGCCTGCCACGCATGATCCGTTCGATCCCCTTTTTCATGTACCCGAGCTCCACCTCTGCCGCGATGACATACTCCCCTTTCGTCTCGCATTTGACCCGTGCCGGCTCCTTGAAACAGGGGTGGATGGGCCCGAGAGGGACCGAGACGTCAACAGTCCGCTTCATCGCTTATGTCACCTCGTAATCTTTGAACACGGTGGGGGCAACCGAGAGGATCGCAGCGAGGATTTCGGTCGGCCTTGGAGGACAGCCCGGGATCTCCGCGGCGATGGGGATATGTTTTGAAACCGGAGGGTCAACGAGCGTATGCGGCCTGTTGAAGAGGCAGCCGGACAGGGGACAGTTCCCGATCGCAATTGCCACCTTGGGGTCAGGTATCTTCTCCCAGAGCGTGTGGAGTTTTTCCTCCCATCCGGGCGTGTAGGCACCGATCACGAGCAGGATATCAGCCTCCCTCGGGTTGTTGTGTACGTAGATGCCGTACTGCTCGATATCATACCGGGGCGAGAGGCACGCGAGCACCTCGATATCGCACCCGTTGCAGGATCCGACATCCACGTATGCTACATGGATGGACTTTGCACGGACCAGGTTTTTCACCGACTGGAGAAGGCTCATTGCACCATCACGTCCCTGATCATGCTCCGCCCCGCGATAGCTGCCTCCTCACGTGAACTCCCGTCCCGGATCAGGGTCTTTACCCGATCGCAAATCCGGTCCATCTCGCTGGTGCTGATCAGGGGAACAGCACGGGTATAGAGGCCTGCTCCCAGCTCTTTTTCAATGGTATCTTCGGTCAATTGGGCGTTCTTCCCCCGGTCGTACCGCGCCGGCAGGTTCTCAAGAAGGAGCATATCGAAACGATCCATCATCCATTTGCGGAGCCTGATCTGGGGAATGGCCAGGTCTGCCGCGATCTCCCGCACCACGCGGTCATGCCTCGTGCTGGTGAGTATCGCATACTTCATCGCTGAGAGGTCCTTTTCATACAAAAACCCGGTCATATGACCCCCGAATATTTCAGGATTCCATAGATCACAAAGAGGAGGACCGCGGACCAGAGCATGATGATCTCCCATGTATGAACGCTCTCATCCCGGCCGTACCAGTAGAATCCCGTCCCAATCACGATAAGACTCCCTGCAGCGAGCGCACCTGATGCAACGGAGGGTCTCTGGAGTACCTGGATTGCGAGGATTATCAGGTAGGTGATACCCGCTCCAAGAAGAACCTCCCGGATCATGCAAATACCCCCAGCACGGCTGCATAGACGAGCATGACGCCGGTTATCAGCATCTGCACGGTCACGCTGTCAAACGGAGAGAGCATGGGGGAGAACGCACAGGCGAACGAGAGTGAGACCACAAGGAGAATCATCCCTGCCACCATCCACCAGAGAGGGAGGCTCCCGATGAATACCGTGATGAACATGAACAGCAGGACATAGGTCTTCAGCCCGTTGCATATCTCAAGGCCGGCTCTCCATGCCCCGAAATGTTCTGTCTTGTACCCGCTGACGAGCTCTTTGCTTTCGACGATAGAGAAGGGGCCGGATGGCATCTTTGAGAGGATCACGATATACATCGCGACCGCGGCAAGCGGGACGATGAGCAGGAGGGGGCCATTGGTCTCCTGGAACTGGACAATTGAGGAGATCTCGAGTGAATGGGTGTACAACCCCACGACTGCAACACTGACAAAGAGCGGTATTTCTGATGCAGCCGATATCACCGACCTCACCCCGCCGAATTTCCCGTAGGGAGATCCGGAGGAGAGTCCAAACCCATGCTCCACGATCTTGTGGATCATGTAGATCCCAAAAATTATCAGGATACTCCCCCCTGCCAGGAGCACAAAAAGAGCTGCACTCCAGATCGCGATTGCCACCAGCACCACCCCGACAAAAAGGGTATCGCTGGCAGTGCTGGGAATCCAGGTGCTCTTGAATGAGAATTTCAGCATATGGAGCAGCTCCTGCCAGACAGGGGGGCCCGGACGGCGCTGGATCCGTGCGATCACCTTCCGGTGGATTCCCAGCAGCAGGAGGCCGAATACAACCGCAAAGAGGAGGTAGCCGAGCATGTCAGTATCCTATGAAGGGGATATCCTCCCCGTGTTCACGCGCCATCCACCAGAGAAACAAGCTGATCACGAATACAGGGAAACATACCACGATCATGGCCTCATATCCCACAAGCGGGATGACCCCGCTCTGCAGGAGAAAAAATCCGATGACCAGGAGTGTCCCTGAAACAAACGCCACTGCCCGAAGTTTCTCCTTGTTTTTCATCATACTATATCACCAGCACGACTTCGATCACCCTGAGGAATATCAGGAGTGACGAGAGGGAACACATGATCACATAGGGTGCACCCGGAGCCCTGAACATCTCGGCCTTGGCCGCATAGAACGGTGCCATTCCTTCGCCCATCACCCCGAGCACGAGCAGTGCTTTCACCACAAGGGGGACGGCCGGGGTTGCGCTGCCCCAGAGTTCTACCATCGAGAGAGTCCCGGTAGTGGCCGCGATAAGGGCGGCGGCTCCGAAAAGCGGGACGGTGGCAGAGAGCGCCACGATGCCATACTGGTATGCTGCATTCTGGACATGCCGGTTCTTCACCGCTGCGACAATGCCCACATTGCAGATCCCGACCAGCGAGATGAAGAGGGTGAAATTGAAGATATCCCCCGTCACCATCGCACCCATTGACGCAAATCCGCACGCGATAGCCATAAACCGCCGGAACCTGAGCTCCGGGAGGAAGGTCTCCTTGGTGTAATATGCATCGCCTCCAAACGCGATATCCACCTGCCGCTCCGGTTTTGCCATCACTGCAAAGAGCGTGAACACCATGGCGAGGATGAACAGTGAGACGGTATAGGGGGTGAAATATACCAGCTCGTCACCGAACTCGAGAATGTAATAGGGGGTGCCGCCAAGGCTACTCATCACCGTCACCCCACATCGCACCGACGAGTGACATCTTAACCGTCACCTTCAGGAGGATACCGATGGCTGCCATGAAGAGGGCGAGAAGCCAGTACTCCGGCAGGAACATGAAGATAAAGAAGGCAAAGATCCAGATAGCCCAGGAGATACCGCTTGCCATCTCCAGGAGTTCGAAGTGTTCCCGGTGACCCCGTGCCATGAAATAGAAGACCACCCCGAGCCCGGCCACACCGCCTCCGGTGAACCCTGACAGCACAATCCCGTAGCATATGAGCAGGACCGAGATGATAAGCGGTGCGTCGGCCCGGATGACTTCGATATGCAGCCCTTTCACCGTTTTCTCTCTCAGCCCTTCCTTTGTCACATAGATCTGTGACAGGGCGAGCAGCTCGGCGATCCCCACCACCAGCCCGGGGAGGATCAGGGCTTCTGCAAGATCCGTACCAAGCAGGGCGATGATCGCGAGGGAAGGAACCTCCACGAGGTCAAGGAGGAGGAGACGGTGAAGGTCATCCTTCTCTATGACAAGGGCAAAAAAGGCGATGACCGCAGAGATAAAAACCAGCAACAGTCCGATCGAATATTCCTGCCACATGGTCATCCCTTCCTGTAAAGATACGAGGCAATCGCAAATGCGATGAAGAGTATGGTCGGTTCAACCACCGTATCGAGTCCCCGCGTATTGTAGAGTATCTCGTCAAGAATCCCCCCGGGATGGGCGACAATGGTCGTACCGAGGTACCGGGTCGTACTGGCCAGGAAGGAAGAGAGAGGGGTGAGATACGTCGTTACAAATCCCGCAGTGGGTGAATTTTCAGGATACTGCGCATCGATCTCAACCTGGGTGAAGGGAGAACCTCCCCGGTCATACGGATTGAGGGGGCTTGCAGGGTCAATTGTTTTGGGATAGAGCTGTTCTTCGTAATACGGGAGGGGGAGGGAGAAGATTGCTATCGCAAACAGGATGGTCGCTGCTCCTGCAAAGAGCGGCATGATCATCTCATACTTCGAGATGATCCGGGAGATCCTCTGGATGATCATGTCGCCTCCCGTTTCTGGATCACCCGAACGTAGATGAAGGTCGACAGGGCAGACACTCCTCCGAAGGTGAGGAGGGCGAGGGCCTCGTTGTAGGAGAGCATCACGAGCAGGAGGCCCCAGGCAGGTATCTCGAGGTTGATGAGCTGGACAAGATAGGTCTTTGGCCGGGGAAATGCGGATGCGACAGTCCCGACAAGTATCAGGATCAGGCCGAGGACAAATTCAGGAGCCATCCTCCCTCCTCCGGATAGCCATCAGGATGAAGATGGTGGAAAGGGGGGCGATCAGCGCAGTGGCGATAAGTACATCCAGAAGGCCCCGGTCGGCCAGGAACGGCATTATCCCCGCCACGACAATCCCAAGCGAGATCAGCTTGTCAAACTGGTCCCGGGAGATGATCGTCGCGATGGCCCCCAGTACCACCATCGCACCGAAAACGACCATGAGCACCTCATTCATCCCTGGGCCCTCCTGCGTACGTGCTTGCAATGGCATTCGATTCGAGTGTGGATCCGACAAAATATGCCGCAGCCGCAACAATGGCCAGCGGATGGGGAACGAGGAGTACGATCGAGCCCGATATTGCAAACGAGAGAACGTTCAGGAACGGCAACTTTCTCATCGTATCCTTTTCGAGCGCTATTCTGGCAGCAGCATAGAGGGCAATAATCCCGCAGAGCGCAAGGGCGATATCAGGGCCGTTCATCCCTGCCTCACCCTCCAGAGGGAGGAGAGGAGACGGCTTGCATGGATGTGCGAGATGCCCTGGATCGTGAGGATGGCAATGACCATTCCGACAATAAACTCGGACGCGGAGAAGCCGATAAGCGTAAACCCGTAAACGATGAAGGTTGCCGTGATGCAGCCCGTGGTCCCGGCATACCCTGGATCACAGCAGATCCGGTTTCCGACATACACAAGGAGTGCTGCAAAAAGACCTCCCGGAATTCCTGCAACGTACACTCCACAGGCGGCGAGCAGGGTCCCTGCCGATGCATCGGGAGATGAGACAATGTTTCCCATCATGTATCCCCCGTTGAGGGCTCCGCCTCCCTCCTCGATATGCCGCCCGATCTCCGCAGCCCCGCTGACACCCCCCTTTTCGGGCAGTTTGAAGAAGACGTCGATTGCAATAAAATGCACCCAGCTCACCATCGCGGCGATCAGAATATGCAAAAGGTCTGCCGGCACCGGTCAAATCTCCAATGTAGACAGGTACCGGTGTTTTCTCAATAAAGGTTTGTATTTTACTCAATAGAGCAATTATACGAGGCGAATTAAGGGTCAGGACTATGGGACAGGATGGTGCCTTTTTTCCCCGAATCCAGACCCCTTCACCTTGCTTCAAACCCGCGGACAATTCCCATTAATAGGATGAAGACCGGGACAATCTCAAGCCTGCCGATCCACATCACCAGGATAAAGACCCACTTTATCGTCACCGGGCTCGCAGCAGTGACATACCCGAGACCAAGCCCGACATTGCTTGCTGCAGAGACCAGCTCAAAGACAACCTGGTGGACCTCAAAGTCGGTGGGGGCCAGGTGCAGAGCCAGGATGGCTGCCACAAAGATGGTGAGCACATACAGGATGATGATCAGCATGTTCTTTGAGAGCTCCACCTCGGAGATACGGGTCGGGATATTCCGTCCTTCGTGTTTGAAAGGCACGATGACGTTGCCCCGTACAAAGAGTCGTTTGAACCACCAGACCAGTCCTTCGTAGCCGAGTATCACCCTGTTGGTCTTTATTCCCCCGGAGGTGCTTCCCGCTGCACCGCCGATCATCATCAGCAGGGTGACCACAATGAGGGGGAGGGCGGCCCATTGGAGGAGTGAATTCTGGAGTCCTGTACAGGTATACCCGGAGATTGTGCAGAAGGTCCCGATCCTGATCGCATCGGAAAACGGGAGGTTGTTGAAGAGGAACAGGTTCATTGAGACGAGAAGTGAGCCAAAAAGGGAAAGGGCAAGGATCAGCCGCACTACCGGATCCCTGAAAAACTTCCTGAATTTCCCCCGGTAAATGAGAAAATACAGTTTGAACGGAAGTGCTCCGGCCAGCATGACCGGGATCAATAGCGCCTCGAGGACAGGGTTGTTATAATAGAACAATCCCGCATCGTGGGGGGTAAATCCGCCCGTTGCCAGCGAGACCATCACCAGGTTCATCGCATCCCAGAGAGGAACTCCGGAAAAAAGGACCATCCCGGTGAAAACCACGGTCAGGAACAGGTAGATCGCCCACATTCTCCTCCCTGTCGAGACGACGCTTGGCATCAGCTCCTCCGAACGACCTTCGGAACGATACAGTTGGGACTGGGCAAGACCGGAGCGGGAGAGCATAGCGATGCCAAACGCAATCACCCCCATACCGCCCACCCATTGCATGAAAGAGCGCCAGAAGATCAGGGTCATCGGCATGGAATCGAGCGAGGTCATCATGGTATACCCTGTCCCGGTCCAGCCTGACATGGCTTCGAAGATGCTGTCGGTCCATGACAGGTCAAGGGCAAGCACGAAAGGGACCGCCCCGACGAGAGCAATGGCAAGCCAGGTCAGGGAGACGGCGACAAGGGCAACGGAGAGCGAAGGAGCATATGCTTTTTTCGGCACCCTCGAGATGACCAGTCCGGCAGTGATGAAGATGAAGGGGACTGCCCCCATCGGGACGATCATATCCCATTCATGGTACAGGATGAGAACGATGAAGGGAACCAGGGTGATCAACGCAAGGGCCTCAAAGATGAGCCCCATGTCATGTGCAATAATCGCCAGGTGCCCGAGGCGCTTCATTGAAAGAGAGAGTGTGCATCCATCCAATATCTTTATTCTTACAGGAGCTGGAGCCAAAGTGCGAGAGATTGGCGTGCTCCTCCCTCTTTTTCGTGCAGGGAAAACAGACGAATTCGCTCCATCAACAGCCGTTCATCTTTTGTCGTGGGGGAATTTTCGTGCTGAAAGGATCCAAACGGGAACTGCTTATGATGAAAGTGAAGGGGGTTAGGAGGTATTTGCCATTGGATTGAACGATGCCGAATGCAGATACGACAGCGTTTACCCTTCACCCTTATGCTTCGCTAAAAAGCAGAAAAGGGTACCATATATGATGCAATAAAGGCCCGTTACCGGGTATTATGAGGTCATGCCAGATATCCCCATTGCTCAGCGTGACAGGCAGATTCACTCGTAGGAGGGAAGGATCACTCTTGAAAAACCGCCGGCTGCAAGGTGGCGAAGAGCCGCGATTTTTACCAAACCCCTCTTGGGGTGTGATCCTGCTACCTGTCATGGTTGTATCCGGTATTCCGGGATGCCTGGACAATGGCATACCTTGCTGGTGCTGTAGACAAGGTTGAAAACCCGGTACTGCACAGCTCCCAGGCCCTCATATATGGCATATTCTTATTAAATCTCCATGTTTATAATATTTGCGCAAAATAATAATTCTGCGATACCATCATCCGCCAAGGGCAGGACAACAGCAGTTTGGCGGATATGGGCTGAAATCAAGGAGAATCGGTAGCGCAAAAATAAGGGCATTGTGAGAAATATGCGCAAAACCATTACAGCATTGCTGAAAATGCAGCTCTACTGATCCAACTGCACGGATTATGTAGAGCCTGAACCATCTGAAAACCAGCCGGCCATGCGTATCAGAGTAAATAAGAGATCTGAAGAGAGAAGTACCCTGTCGGCTCACATGCGAGGGTTGCCGAGCCAGGTCAAAGGCGACGGATTTAGGGTCCGTTCTCGCAGGAGTTCGCCGGTTCGAATCCGGCCCCTCGCATTGCACATCGGCGAATCCACGAACCAAAGACAGTTTTCACAACGATGCAACGGGAAATATCAGGATTATTTCGTGTTCCACAATGCAGTACTACATATATTCCTACAGCATGTATCCTTACACAGTTTTCATATAACTGTTTGAGAACCATTATGTATAAATCAAATTATGGAAGCCCGAGAAACACCGGGCCTCGCGAAATGACAAAAGTCGTATGTTCAGATTGTGGAAAGGATTGCGAAGTACCGTTCAAACCAACCGAGGGAAGACCGGTTTATTGCCAGGACTGCCTGCCAAAGCACAGACAGCCCCGGTTCTAATTTTTTTTCTTTCTTCATTGCATTATTCACGGTCTTTTCTCACATTTCCCCTGGAGCCAGGGGCAGGTACTTTTTCCAGGCAGTGTACTGCAATGTCAGTGAGTGTCTTTTCAGTGAACATTCCATGAAAAATCAGATAATCTCGTCTGTTTCTGCCGCAGGGACAGAGCGAGAAGGGTGCTCTCCCTGATAAACCGGGATACGGGCAGGTGAAACCTTTGCGAGAGATGGGCGAGGGAGGAGCTGAGATCTTCAAACACGGTAGGGGGCTGCAGCATGGCATGGCGCACATTCTCTCTCACGTTGAATACCCCCATCGGGATATACCCTTTCCGTGCCTCACGAAGGATTATGGCCCCCGCCTGTTTTCCCTCCCTGCAGAGGGACTCTAGAACGGCCATTTTGCTTGAGTAATAACAGCCACCCACACAGGAATATGCTTTCTTACCCTTGTTCCCCTCATGATCCGAGAATACCAGTTCTTCAGTGCCGGAAACATGGAGGAACGCTTCAATCCATTCAAACTCCCATGGTACCGGCATCAGGATGACGGCATAATGATTATGGAGGCTTGAAAATTCATGCAAACGGTAAGAATCAACGATACCACAGTGCCGTACCCTTGAGAGGAGCGAATTTGCAAGTGCCGTATCGCAGGCAGTGATTGCCCACCGTGTCGGAACAAGCCGCCGGTCTTTCTTCCTGCCCAGTGCCCCTGCAGACAATGCCTTTTGGACCGTAGAGAAGGGACAGCCTCCGGCATGGAGATGGAGGATAGCATCCGTTGCCGGGAGATCTGTATCATAATAGGCCTTCTCAAGGCCATTGTCCCACCGGGCTGACTCGGTTTCAAACCGGTCGAGACAGGCGCTCGGGCCAAAAGGGGTATGTTCCTCTCCTGCAGAGCCCCCCTTGGGAGCTGTGGAGAAGACTGCTTCACTCTCGAGTGAGGATGAAGAAAGGGCAATATCCCTGAGCTGCTCTGCAAACCTGCTGGAGAGCTCCCTGACATGCATGAGGTGCTTTCCTCTCACCAGGTTCATCCGGTACCTTACAATATCCTCCTGGGAGAGGCCTTCTGGGATCCAGCACTCCGGGGCATCCATGACCCTGGTATCCCCAAAAGACGGGCAGATCATCGGACCTGCAAATACTTTCGGGTAATTCCAGCTCCCGACAAAAACCGACGGCGGGGAAGTACCCTCAAGGGTCGTTCCTATCCTCGCGGAGGGCATATGCTGCGCTGCCGTGAGTTGTTTCAGATAGGCACCTTTCACGCCATGCATCTGTGAAAAAGGGGAGGCAGGCTTCCTAAAAGGTAGCGTATGCGGTGAGAAAGTGACTGGGTAATCCGCCCACGATACCCGGGCACGGGCTAACCCTGGAAACCCATATGTGGTCGCGGGATATCCTTACTTCCATGGATCTCTATCTCCTGCGGCACGGGAAAGCCGAAAAGACAGCCCCTGGGGGAGGCAGTGACCGTGAACGTCCCCTGACCCTGCGTGGAACAACCGAGTTGAAGGAGATCGCATCATGGATGTGCACCCAGGGCTGCATCATTGACTGCATCGCAACAAGCCCGCTCATCCGGGCTCATCAGACTGCCGCAATCATCGCAGAAACATACCCTGCAGCACAAGGCCCGGAACTCTGGGAAGAGCTTGCACCAGGGGGAGACTGGAACCGTCTCCTCTCCCGAATCCGGCAACAGAACACCACACGATCCCTGCTCCTGATCGGGCATGAACCGTCAATGAGTGCATTTATCGGCCAAATCATATCAGGTTCAGGGGATGTTCGCATCGAACTGAAAAAAGGCGGCCTGGCAAAGATTGTGAATTTCTTCCCGTCAGGGGAGTCTTCCGGAGACCTGGCCTGGCTCCTCTCCCCGCGCCATATGCGACCAGTGGTCTGAAAGACGGGTCAGGTCCTCGCGGGCCTCGCGGGTATCCTGATGCCCCCGGATAGGCTGATCTCTCACTTCAAACCGGCAGAGATTGCTCCCCATCGCATAGCAGCGGGTCTCTATCGCTTTCTTCTGCTTTCCATAATAGAGGGAGAACAGGGACGAGAGTACCCCGGATTCAAACGCACACGCAGGCTTTCCCCGTATGGGGAGGTCAATGCATTCAAAACAGTCGCGAATGTTCAGAGTGAGCGGGATTTTGCTTTCCAGCTCCAAGTCACCCAGTCCGTTCTTCTCCCATACCTTCACCATCCCGTCAATCATCCTGTCGATAACAGGATCCGCAACACATTGATACAGACTCGCCCCTGCATTCAGCCCTGCAAGATGGAGGAGAGGATCGATGGAGATCCCCTGGTTCATCAGGTTGAGGCGTATGGTGGAGAGGATGAACCGGTAGAGAGAGGCAGGGTTCCCATCGCAGGGGATCTCCTTTTGTATGTACCGGTCAATCTCAAAGCCGCTCTTCTCCCCGGTATCAGCGCATCCGAGGAAGAACGAATCCAGGTAAAAGATTTTCTTCCGGCCGTCCAGGGGATCGGTCCGGGCTCCCACAATCCCTGCGTCAGCCAGATCACCGAGGTGCACGGAGATCGTGGATTTTGCACGTCCGGACCTTGCAACAACTTCTTCAAACGCCATCTCATTCTGTGCAAGCATCCCGAGTATCTGCACCTTTGCCGGACTTCCAACAGCGCTGATACCGTTTTTTGTTGAGTAGAGGCCAACATACGGAAATCTTTCCGGGCTGAGGAAGTCGGGGTCTTGCATAGCTGGTCTTTCTCAATAATGCATGTGTATCAAAAAGTATATAGTATTATAGTTCGTATAACATTGAATGTTCGTATATTATAAAACATTTAAGCCGGGCACGGCACTCAGATGGTCTCCTCACCCACTTGTGCTCCAAGATTTGCACAATAAAAGGTTCCAGACGGTGCCGGACCCTGCAACCTGGAGATGAATACCAACATGACAAAAACAGTAACCGATGTGACCTGCCCCTTCTGCGGGGTGCTGTGTGATGACCTTGAAGTTGAGGTCTCCGATGACGGCAAGACCGTGATTGAGGTCTACAACGCATGTGCGGTCGGTTCGGCGAAGTTTCTCCACACTGCGGCAAAGGACCGCGTGACGCGTCCGCGGATGCAACAGGAGGACGGGACCTACAAGGAAGTTACCTA
>CAZRAQ010000014.1:0-33308 GCA_964598015.1 uncultured Methanoregula sp.
CCTGTGACATGCTGGTTAACAGCCAGCCACTCTACCAACTGAGTTATGGCGGCACAATGCTGTGCCCTAATACATTCTTTCTAAATACTTTTAAAAGTAGCGGGACATCCCAGGTAGAGTTTATGCTTGTAGCTTTTTGGCATGAAAATCCCATTCGCGATTTTCATTCAGGGGATGTGACGAGGGAGGCTCATGTGCGTTTCATTCCATCGAGAAGATCAATCATCTCATCGATCTCATCTTCGAGATGTGCAAGAAGGGTTGCAGCGCGATCGGTAGCCACCGCACCGGAGGGTGATGCCCTGATATAGCCCATCTGCTCCAGCACGCGGAGTGAATACCGGATCCGGTGGAAAGGAAGATCGAGCACTTCGGAGAGCTTCATGATGCCGATCGGTTCATGTGCAACAACCGTGCGCAGAACTTCAGTATGTCGCTGCATCAGCTCGATCTCACTTTTCACTTTCTCGATCATCACTGCCTCATGAATAACGGGGACCTCTGTTCTTTCATGGAACCGCTACTCCTGTTTGCTCAACCATTCCCGGGTGCTCCGGTATTGAGACCAGAAATAGAATGCACACAATGCAGCTGCGAAGACAAGGATGAGAAATACAGGAATCCGGTAGGCCTCAGGTGCCTTGAAAAGTGCAATGAAGCCGATGGCAACGATCAAAATGATACCGTTCAGCATCACCACAAGACGGTAAAATTTCCACTTGAACTGTTCTTTCGTCGCAAGGTCCATTATTCATAGGTAGTCTCTATGATAAAACTACTTGTGGTCCGGATTCCAAACGGATCGGTATGGACGCGCTCGATCGCGCATTGAAAAAGAACGGGGCTTCAGCATACGTGATGATCGGTTCTTCCGAGAATGCCGATATGCGGTATCTCACCCGGTTCATCACCACCGATCCGGTCATGTATATACGGAAAACGGGAGAGAGCGGATACATCATCGTCTCCCAGATGGAATACCAGCGAGCAGAACAAGAGGCTGCAGCGGGCGTCATGACGAGGGCTGATGCAGGACTCCTCACCATACTTGAGGAGGAAAAGGACCAGTGGCGGGCTCTGGCACGGATGGCTGCCGGGCATGCAGGGGGAAAAGTACTGGTTCCCCCTGCTCTTCCTTATGCGCTTGGATACCATCTCGATGCGCTGGCAGGGGTGATTACCGACACGGGGACTATTGCATCGATGAGGGCTAAAAAGTCCCGGCATGAGGTAAAGGCGATCGAGAGGGTTCAGCGCTCGGCTGACAGGGCAATGGCACATGCTATCGATTGCATCCGGAAGTCGAAGCCACGAAACGGAGTGCTCTGGCATGACGGAAAACCTCTCACCTCTGAACGCATCCGTTCTGAAATGCACTCCCTCCTGATGCAGCGGGGTTGTCTTGCAAAGGACACCATCGTCTCCTGCGGAAGAGATACGGCAGTCCCCCATGCCAGGGGAACCGGACCACTCTATGAGGGGGAGCCTGTGGTGATCGATATCTTTCCGAGCGATGAACGCACAGGTTATTACTCTGACATGACACGAACAATCGTAAAAGGCGATCCTTCACCTGAAATCAGGGATATGTACGATGCCGTAACAGCAGCCCATGACCTGGCGGCATCGATGATCAAACCGGGGGTTTCCGGGGAGGAGGCATACCAGGCCGTTGTGGATCTTTTTTCGAGCAGGGGATACCGGAAAGGGCGGGAAGGTTTCACCCACAGTCTCGGGCACGGGGTTGGGCTTGAAGTGCATGAACTCCCCTCGCTTGGACCCGGGGGGGGTCAGCTCAGCAGAGGGAATGTCGTCACGAATGAACCAGGACTCTACTATGAAAAGATCGGGGGCGTAAGGCTGGAGAATACCGGGGTTATTACCAGGACGGGATACCGGAGCCTCACCTCATTTTCCCGTGATTTGGTGGTGTGGGCATGATGCCTGACGATGAAGTCCTGGCATTGTACTGCGAGGCAGGCAAGCTCGCCGCTGCGCTCCTCAAAAAAGGTGCTGCCCTGATCAGGACCGGCAACAGAGTGGTCGATGTCGTCGAGTACATCGAGCAGATGGTTGAGGAGGAGGGGGCAGGGCTGGCTTTCCCTCTGAACCTCTCGTTGAACGAAGATGCTGCGCATGATACCGCATCGACTGATGACCAGCGTTTCTTCAGAGAGGGGGATGTCGTCAAGCTGGACCTCGGGGTACATCTGGAGGGGTATATCGCGGATACTGCGGTGACCGTAGACCTTGGAGACAACGGGCTGCTCATTGAAGCCTCAAAAGCTGCCCTGGAAAAAGCGATCGAGATCGTCAGGCCCGGGGCTACATCCGGAGCACTGGGGCATGCTATCCAACAGGAGATAGAATCCCGCGGCTTCCACCCCGTTACAAATCTCACCGGACACGGACTCGCCCGGTATTCCATTCACACCCCACCGACTATCCCAAACATCGGATTTTCTGGCGGGGCAACGCTTGAAGAGGGGATGGTCTTTGCAATCGAGCCCTTTGCCAGTACAGGTTCAGGGCGGGTCACCGAAAAGAGCCGCGTAGAAATTTTCCAACAGACCGCAATCAAACCGGTGAGGCTTTCTTCTGCACGGAAAGTGCTCGATGCAGTCAGGAGCCGGCACGGCATGCCCTTTGCCCGCCGCTGGATGGCAGATGGAAAACTGGATATCGCGCTCGTGAGCCTGGTCAACCAGGGGATTGTTCGCTCATACCCGGTCCTTTCTGATATCCCGGGATCGCTCGTCTCACAGCACGAGCATACGATCGTTGTCACCGGAGATGGGTGTATCGTGACGACTGCTTGAGATATGCTTATGGAAGCACAGCACTGATACTATAAGTTATAGAGATGTCCCCAGAGGATGAGACGTTAAAACTCCTTGAGGTGGCGCTCACCGCTGAGATATTCAACCAGCACAATACCCTTGACATCAATGACCTTACTCCGGAATGCCGGGAGTTGTTTGGTATTGATGGTGAAGGGGAGGTGAAGCGTCCCCTCTCTGTCAGCGAAGGCATGATCAAGCGGAGTATCGGCATACCGGATGCCTGTCAAAAATTGTCCAAGACCCCCGTAATCGCATGTGATGATTTCGGCCAGCGTATCCGTGTGACAAGCCTCGAGGCAGCGGCACGATGGTTTGTGAGGAAAGGGGGTATCCAGCTGGCGGGCAGGAACCCGGCCCTGGCATTTTACCTTGGGACCCTTGATACACCGGACCTGTCGTACAAGGATATCCGGGCGGCAAATCCACCATATGAGGACACGCGGTCTTTTCTCGACAAGAAAATTGCTGCCATCCTGTCCGGAGATGAAGCGCTCAGGTCAGGCCTCGATCTGGTCATCATCAGCGCTCCGGATGAGGTGGAGCAGAAATTTGAGGATATGGTCTGCACCGATGAGCAGCTCAGTATCATCAGCAAGATCAGCACCGCGCGGGAGCATTGCGAGACCCTGAAGAAGCATGGGATACATGAAGTGGGAAAACTCCTTTTCGTCGGACCTCCCGGGACGGGCAAGACCAGCCTGGCCCTGGGCCTCTCCCGGGAGATGCATCTTCCGCTTATCGAAGTGCGATTGTCCATGGTGACGTCGCAGTATCTTGGTGAAACCTCAAAAAATATCGACCGGATCTTTGAATTTGCAAAAAAAATCGCTCCCTGCATCTTATTCATCGACGAGTTCGATTTTGTTGCAAAGAGCCGGGTCGCCGATGATCATGGTGCAATGAAGCGGGCAGTGAATTCACTCCTGAAAAATATCGACCGGATAAGTCTCATCAGGAACGGAGTGCTCCTTATCGGCGCAACAAATCATCCGCAGCTGCTGGATGAGGCTGCATGGCGCCGGTTTGATGAGATCGTGGTATTTTCCCTCCCCGACAAGGAGATGCGCAGCCAGATCCTGAAAAATATCACTGCATCCATCGATTGCCATATCGATTACGGACTGCTTGCCGATACCACGGAAGGATTCTCTGGTGCAGATCTCCGGATTATGGTCAAGGAAGCCTTCCTCTCTGCCCTGATCGAAGGGAGATCCTATATCACCGAGGGCGATATCAACCGCGGGATCATCCTCGTCAGCAACCGGGGCGCAGTCCGCCACCAGAACTGGTTATAGGATGCAGATCACTGTACTGGGAACCGGGGATGCAATCGGAACTCCAAAGATAGGGTGCAGCTGTCCCCGGTGTTCCTCTGCGCTGCACCAGGGAATACAGCGGTTGCGGACCTCTTTTTTAATCGAACACGAGGGGAAAAATCTCCTGATCGACTCTTCACCAGATCTCAGACAGCAACTGCTCGCCCACGGATCCCCCCATATCGATGCAGTGCTCTGGACACACGGCCATTATGATCATTTCATGGGTTTTGGTGAATTCTACCGGGTTCAGGCTATGCCTGCAGTCTATGCAGCCCCAAATGTCCTTCAGTACTGCGGGGATATCTTCCGGTTCCTCAGTTTTCCGCGGAACACAGCGGAACCCTACTGCCCGTTCGATCTCTTCGGACTTGGGTTGACGCTGGTCCCGGTCAACCATCCCCCTGTTGAGACCTTTGGGATCGTCCTCACTGATGGCAGAGTAAAAATCGCATTCACGTCTGATTCCAATGCCAGTATCCCTTCAAAAAGCCTTTCACACTTTTTCGGTGCCGATCTCCTGTTTGTTGATGCAATGGTCCCGCCGTCCATTCATATCCCGAAGCACATGAATTATCATGAGGCCTGCACCCTTGCAGCTGAACTCGCGGTGAAGGATTTCAGGTGTGTTCACCTCAGCCACAAAATCCCCTGGGATCTTCCTCACATTGGCAGAGATGGAGAGACGTTCCATTTTTAACAAGTGGCGTTTTTTAGGGAGGTTTCCGGGTCATGAATGATTCGGCCCTGCACACGTCCTCACTCGTGGATCTACACATACCTATATACCAGTTCATCTCTCAATGATAGGTGGGATGAATATCAAAATTCTTGAGCTTGAGAAGAACAAGGCACGCCTGGTTATTTCTGGAGAAGGCCATACCTTCATGAATGCTCTTACTGAAGAGATTTTAACAGACCCCGGGGTTGATGTCGCACGATACCTGATAAAATTCCAGTTTTCAGACCCTGAACTGCTGGTCACTACTAAAGGGGACCGTGATCCACTTGGTGCGATAAAAGACGCTTGTGCCCGCCTTTCCGCATATTGCACCGATCTGCTTGAAAAAATGCCGAACCAATAGGTGCGATTTAAAAAAATTATATCTGTTCTGTAAATACAATTGAACCCGAAATACGGGAAATCCGTATTTTTACCTTCTGTCCCGGCTTGCCTCTTGGGATATACATGATATACCGGCCCATCCTCACCACACCATCTCCCCGTTTACTGACCGACTGGACTTCAACTTCAAGTTCCTGTCCTTCCTGGAGATCGC
Organism: uncultured Methanoregula sp.; assembly: GCA_964598015.1. Classification (GTDB taxonomy): domain Archaea; phylum Halobacteriota; class Methanomicrobia; order Methanomicrobiales; family Methanospirillaceae; genus UBA9949. The sequence goes on from CAZRAQ010000014.1 coordinate 5,440, forward strand.
TCCCCACCGGCTCCGAACGGGCCTTTCTTTTCCGCACGGGACGGTGCCCGCCACAGGCATCACAGCGAAGGAGCATCACCCTTTCATCTTTTACAAGGCGGGTATCGGGCTTTCCGCATTCTGAACAGATGACATAGTCATCAACGTACCCTTTCACAAGCCCGTTGATCAGGGACGGTTCGAACTTCCCGTTGAAAATCGCTCTTGTCCCGTCTATCTTTCCTGCCGTGCCAAGCTCGCCAAGCAGGTACTTCATGAGGTGATCCTGATCCCTTCGAACCACATCGGCAATCTCTGCGAAATTCTCGAGGATCGTCGTTTTTCCTTCTATGTAGACTTTTGCCTCCGGCACGACAAACCGGTCAGTGGACTCACTCTGCTCGGTCACATTCGCATATGCTTTTTTGAGGAGGGCCTCGTACGGATCGACCATGATCTATATATTCCTCACAAGACCCCTAAATACCCAACCATCCCCCCCTGCCGCGATGGAAATTTAAGGTTTCAAAAGAGAGAGCTCCTTTACCACCATGTTATCGGCCGCGGATCTTGCTACTATCAGGGAAACACTCAGACGGGAACCATCTGATGTTGAACTTGCATGCTTTGAAAATCTCTGGAGTGAACATTGCAGTTATCGCTCAACAAAGCGCCTCTTAAAAACGCTCCCTACTACGGGAGAGAACGTCATTCTCGGCCCTGGTGATGATGCTGCTATTGTCCGTTTTAGCGATACAACGGCACTTGCGGTCTCGATGGAGAGCCACAACCACCCGAGTTATGTCGATCCGCATGACGGTGCAGCGACGGGGGTAGGGGGAATCGTGCGGGATGTCCTCTCCATGGGCGCACGTCCGGTTGCGTTGATGGATCCTCTCTATTTTGGGCCGCTTGACCGGGAAAAGAACCGGTATCTCCTTGAGCACGTGGTGGATGGGATTGGGGGGTATGGGAACTGCATCGGAGTGCCTGTGATCCGGGGAGATTTCGCCTTTGACAGCAGTTATAATGGCAATCCGCTGGTGAACGTGGTCTGCATTGGCATAGTCCATCCCGACCGGTATATCACGGCAAGGGTAAAACAGCCGGGAAACCACCTGGTCCTCATCGGGGCATCAACCGGGCGCGATGGCCTTGGCGGGGCATCGTTCGCCTCCCGGGACTTATCAGAGGATTCTGAAGCAGAAGACCGGCCGAGTGTCCAGATCGGGGACCCGTTCACGGAAAAGCTCCTCATCGAGGCAATTCTCGAGATGGCAGAGACAGGGAGGGTCTTCTCCTGCCGTGACCTCGGAGCTGCCGGCCTTGCCGGCGCTTCGAGTGAGATGTGCAGCACATTTGGAGGACTTATCAATGCTGACCGGGTGCATCAGCGTGAACCCAACATGCGTCCGGTTGAGATCATGCTTGCCGAGTCCCAGGAACGGATGCTCATCGAAGTTGCACCCGCCGATGTCTCCCTGATGGGCCGTATTGCCGAGAAGTATGATCTCAAATGGAGTGATATAGGGGAGGTGATCGCTGAACCCCGGTATATCGTGAAGTTCCATGGAAAGACGGTTGGTGACATGCCCATCGCATTCCTCTGTGGTGACACGCCCGAATGCTCCTGGGAGAGCAGGCCGTATGATGCGGTGAAACCATTCATACAACCTTCCGGCACCCTTGATGATCTCCTCTTCAAGGTGCTTTCCCACCCCGAGGTGGCTCATAAGACCTGGGTGATCGAGCAGTATGATCATGACGTGCAGGTGCGGACCGTCTCTCTCCATCCCGATGCTGCTATTTTACGGCTTGAAGGAGAGAGCCGGGGCCTTGCCTTCTCGTGCGGATGCAACCCGAGACAGATTTTTTTATCTCCCTGCGAAGGTGCGGCAAATGCGGTGTATGAGAATGCGGCAAACCTTGCCTGCGTTGGGTCCGATCCGCTCTGCATTGTTAATTGCCTGAATTTTGCAAGCCCGGTCCACGCTGATATTTACTGGCAGCTTTCAGAGAGTGTCCGCGGGATGGGGAATATGGCCCGGGAGATCAGCGTCCCGGTTGTAGGAGGCAATGTTTCACTCTACAACGAGAGTGATGAGATGCTGACCCGGATACAACCAACCCCCTCTATCGGAATGGTCGGCAGTGTTTCTGTCACACAACCGGTACAACCTGAAGTGGGAATGGGCCTGGCAATCTGCGGGAAGGAAGGAGCCCATTTTGGCGGATCGGTCCTTGATGCGGTCTTCTCCTGTGGCGGGACCCCGCCCCCGAAAGCAGACACAACAATCCTCCAGACGGTCCGTTCACTCGTCGCCTCTGACAGGGGTATTGCAGTGACCGATATCTCGCAGGGGGGTCTTGCTGCTGCACTTGCCACGTTCCTACCAGGTGCCAGGGTAAAAATCGGAGGTCCTGCTCTCCCTGTACTCTTTTCAGAGACCTACGGCAGGTTCCTGATTGCCTATCACGATGAATCCTCACTCAGGGGACTCGGATACAGCACAATTGGAGAGGTTACCGCAGATGGACTTGAGATTCGGCACCAGGGGGGACAGGTCCGTCTCTCAAAAGAACAGGTGGACTATGCCCTCTCCTCGTTCACCCGCACCATGCGGGGATGAACCTTTTTTCTGAATACTCTCTGTTCTTGCGTGGGATTGCAGGACTGGGTTGATCCGTTGTCAGGAGATGCTTTTAAAACAGAATGTGATAGGAGCGCGCGAACCAAAAAAAAGATGGCGGGGCTGGGTCTTATTGTTTGTTCTGGAACTGGGGCATCAGGGAGCGGACTTCCTTTCCTACCTCTTCGATCAGGTGCTCCTCATCCTCTCTTGTCAGGGCATTGAACATCGGCCGGTTGACCATATTCTCGAGCATCCACTCCCGGGCAAACTCCCCGGTCTGGATTTCACGCAGGATCTCCTGCATGGCCTGGTAGCTCTCCGGACCTATCACCCGGGGTCCGCGGGTGAGATCCCCATATTGTGCGGTATTTGAGATCGAATTCCGCATCCTGGTGAAGCCTCCCTCGTAGATGAGATCGACAATCAGCTTTGTCTCGTGGAGCACCTCCAGGTATGCCATTTCAGGGGCATAGCCGGCATCGACAAGCGTCTCGAACCCGGCTTTTATCAGCGAGGTTATTCCGCCGCAAAGAACTGCCTGTTCCCCGAACAGATCTGTTTCCGTCTCCTCACGGAAGCTCGTCTCGAGGACCACGGCCCGCGTCGCACCGATCCCTTTTGCATATCCGAGCGCGATTGCATGGGCATTGCCTGAATGATTCTGGTGGATGGCTATCAGGGCAGGGACGCCTTTTCCTTCCTCGTACATCCTCCGCACAAGGGCGCCCGGACCTTTTGGTGCAACCATGATAACGTCCACATCCGGGGGAGGCACAATCTGTCCGAAATGAACATTAAAGCCATGGGAGAACATCAGGCATTTGCCGGTGGTCATGTGGGGCTTGATCTCGTTTTTGTACACCCCTCCCTGGCTTTCATCGGGCAGGAGGACCTGGATGACCTGGGCCATCCTGACCGCTTCAGGAACCGTGTATACCTTGAAACCGTCCGCTTTGGCGAGGTCCCAGCTCTTCCCCTGCCGTAGCCCGATGATCACGTCAAGCCCGCTGTCCTTCAGGTTGAGTGCCTGCCCTCTCCCCTGTGACCCGTATCCTATCACCGCAATACGTTTCCCATCGAAAACCGAGAGATGCGCATCTGAATCATAATATTTTTTTATCATACATATTCCCACAGATATCGCTAACAGAGCACTTAAATATTATATAAAAAAATTACATCACACACCCGAACTATTACAAACAAGTGGGAGCGATGCAGTATTTACGAACTGAATAGTCCAAAGGTTGGACGTGACTTGCCTGACATCCAGTCAACGACCCCGGCGGTACGTATTAACCTCACCCGGGTTGGGGTAAAGAATGTCAAGAAGCTGGTGGAGGTATCGAGGGGTGAGAAACGCCCGGTCATTTTTATCTCCAATTTTGATGTCTTTGTCGATCTCCCGGGAAGTCTCAAAGGGGCGAACCTTTCGAGAAATTTTGAAGTGATCGACGAAGTGCTTCAGCAGGCTATCGACGGGGATGTCAAGGAGATAGAAGACCTCTGCAGCGTGGTTGCACGAAAACTGCTGGACCGCCATGAATATGCTGACAATACCGAGGTACTGATGCGGAGCCAGTTCATGGTAAAGCGCGAAACCCCGGTATCCCATACCAGCTGCCACGAAGTGGTAAAAGTCCATGCCCGTGCAGTTGCACGACGAACGTTCAGGGACCCGATAGTGAGGAAAAGTATCGGTGCTGAAGTGACCGGTATGACCGCATGCCCCTGTGCTCAGGATATCATGAAAGAGCGGGCACTGTATGTGTTAAAAGACCTTAAGATCGAGGATGAAAAGATCGATACGTTTCTCCGCGAGGTCCCGATGGCAACCCACAACCAGCGTGGCCGCGGATTCCTCTGTATCGAGATAGACGATGACCAGCATGTGAAACTGGAGAAGATCATACGGATTCTCAAGGATTCCATGAGCACCAGTATCTACGAACTGCTCAAGCGTGGGGACGAGAGCTATGTCGTCCTGAATGCCCATAAGAACCCGCGGTTTGTGGAGGACTGCGTGAGGGAAGTCGCAAAGAAAGTGCTTGCCGAGTTCAGCGATCTTCCCGGCGACTCTCTCATCACGATCAAACAAACCAATGAAGAGAGCATCCACCAGCATGATGCATATGCAGAGCGCAGGGCAACCATGGCAGAGCTTTACGTCGAGCTGAACAGTGAGGCAAAGTAAATCTGATAGAGGGGGACTGAGAAGAGTCCTTCCTCTTCGTTCCTGCCGCTCAAACCCATCCGACTTTTCTGATAGGAATTGAGGTAAATCCGTAAATCCGCCCTTTCTCTGATGATTAACGTTTTCGAAGTCTAATTACCATATAAAATTAACTATTTTACCATTTAAAGGCCGTAGAGGACCTGAATACGACAGAGTTGATAAATATAGGAGTGAATACATTAAACATGAACGTACTCTGTACGGTCATTCATCCGATGAGATGAGTTGTGTGGATTAACACCAGTACCGCAAACTGAACAACTCAATAACATGAGGCGATTCTATTGTCAAAAATTGTAGAGATATCCCCAACCACGAGGCATGAGGGACACTCAAAGCTCGTCCTCAAAGTGGACGATGCAGGCATCATTGAGCGTGGTGACTGGCTCTCCATCACCCCTGTACGGGGAGTGGAGAAACTCGCCATCAACAAGACGATGGACCAGGTGCCAAAGATCGCATCACGCGTCTGTGGTATCTGTCCGATTGCCCACACGCTTGCCGGAATCGAATCGATGGAAGGTTCCATCCGGTGCGAGATCCCGCGGGATGCCAAGCTCCTCCGTATCGTGCTGCAGTGTGCCAACCGGCTCCACAGCCATGCACTGCACAACATCCTGATCCTGCCCGATTTCTATATACCGGGCACGGACACGAAGGTCAACCCGTTCACTCCTGAAGAACCTGTCCGGAGCGTCGCAAAGCGCATCCAGAGACTTCGTGAGATCGGACAGACTATCGGCGAAATTGCTGGTGGCGAGGCAATCCACCCGAGCAACCCCCGTGTCGGTGGAATGTACAAGGCATGTACCCCACATGCAAAGAACAAGATGTATGATCTTGCAAAAGAGGGTCTTGTCCTTGCCCACGAACAGATGGAGTTCATGCTCGCTGTCCTCAACAACATGAAGAAGCGGGACTGGACTGAAGTCGGCGGAAAACAGATCCCGCTGCCAAAGACACTCGGATACCATAACCAGGGTTATATGGCGGCAGATCCGATGTATGGCAGCTCAAACCTTGATGAAAACCCTGGCTGGGATCCCCGGCGCTGGACCGATACCCGGCCGTGGGATTGGTACATGGGTGAGGGTGAGGTCAGCCTGGCAGATCCGAGCTATCCAATCGGAGGCACATCCCCGGTTGGCACCAAAGTCAACCCGCAGATGGAAGCCTGTACCGGGGTTCCGCTGTATGACGGTGCCCCGGTCGAAGTGGGACCAAGAGCCAGACTTGTGGCTTTCAAGAACTTCGATGAGAAGGGAACCTGGGGCCAGCATATCGCACGCCAGCTCGAATATACCGACAACCTCTATACCATCATCAATGCACTCGACGAGTACAACCCGTCTGGAAAGGTGCTTGCAGATCCAATACCCCAGGGCGATGGATCGCTCGGCTGGGCAGCAAACGAAGCTCCCCGTGGATGCGATGTACACCTTGCAAAAGTCAAGGATGGCCGTGTGCTTTACTACGAGATGCTGGTTCCGACCACCTGGAACTTCCCGACCTGCAGCCGGGCCCTGACCGGTGCGCCGTGGCAGGTTGCTGAGCTCGTGGTTCGTGCGTACGACCCGTGCGTCTCATGTGCTACCCACATGATCGTCATTGATGAAGACAAGCGGATAGTTGCCCAGAAACTCATCCAGTGAGTGTTGACCTTATGCTGTTTCCGGAAATTGTGGTTGCAGGATGTGGAAATCCCCTCTTTGCCGATGACGGGTTCGGTCCCGCGGTTGCAGAGGAACTCGCTCGCCTCGAACTTCCCGATACGATAAAGGTAGTGGACGCCGGACTTGGCGGTCCGCACTTTATTTTTACCTTGATCAATCCCGAACACACAAAACGGCTCATCATCATCGATATCGCCGATTTTGGTGCAAAACCGGGCGAGATCAGGGATTTTTCGGTTGAGGACCTGCCTGCAGGGAGCTACCGGGATATCCATTCATGGGATCTCACCGAACCGCTCCAGCACCTCAATGATTCCGTGGATATCACGGTTATCGGATGCCAGCCGGAAAGGGTTACTGCCCCCGAGTTTGAACTGGGGCTCACTGATAAGGTACAGGACGCAATCCCAAAGACTGTCCGTCATGTACTGGAATTACTAGGGGTGGATTATGGGATGGCTAGCAAGAATCTTCGGAACGAAGGACGACAGCGGGAAGCCGGCGGAGAAACCTGCGCCGGTGAAGGCTGACGTGGAAAAAAAGGCAGAAGTTATTAAAAAGGAGGATAAGCCTGTGGCAGATAAGATAAAAGTCGGTCATGTACACATGAGTGGATGTACAGGCTGCCTTGTATCCTTAGCAGACAATTACGGAGGATTGCTCACAATCCTCGACAGATATGCTGACCTGGTCTATGGCCTGACCCTTGCAGACGTTCGCCACATACCAAAAATGGATGTTGCGCTCGTGGAGGGGTCGGTCTGTATCCAGGACAAGATTTCGGTTGAAGAGATCAAAGAGGCACGCGAGAAGGCAGCAGTCGTTGTTGCTGTCGGCGGATGCGCATGCTATGGTAATATTACCAGATTCAGTCGTGGCGGCCAGCCCAACCAACCGCAGCACGAATCGTTTCTTCCCGTAGGCGACCTGATCAAGGTCGATGTATACATCCCCGGATGTGCACCGACTCCGCAACTGATCAGGAACGTCTGTGTGATGGCGTACCTGCTCCTGAAAGGAAACAAGGATCAGCAGGCGCTTGCAACAAATTACCTCACCCCCCTTATGCAGCTTGCAGACCGCGGCACAGAAGCCTGCGGTTGCGACCTGATGTATGACATCATCAACCAGGGACTCTGCATAGGGTGCGGGAGCTGTGCTGCAGCCTGCCCGGTCAGGGCAATCACCCACGAATACGGGAAACCGAATGTGAACAGGGAGATGTGCATCAAGTGCGGTGCCTGTTATGCCCAGTGTCCGCGGAGCTTCTTCAACTTCGATGTCATGAACGAATTCGAGGGGATCATGGAAGCCATTGACGGAGCGCTCAAGTGAGGTGAACAAGATGGGAACTGAACTCGGCAAATACAAACTCTGTGTATCGGCACGCAGCGCTGACAAGGAGATCCTGAAGAAAGCCCAGGACGGCGGTATCGTCACTTCGCTCTTCAAGTACGCCCTTGAAGAGGGGATCATAGACGGTGCGATCGTCAGCGGGCCCGGCGATGAGCCCTGGAGGCCACGCCCCTTTGTCGCTACAACCGTAGATGAACTGATGAAATCAAGGGGAACCCGGTACAATATCAGCCCCAATGTCTCCTTCATCAAGGAGGCAACCAGGAGCTATGGCCTTGACAGGATCGGTATCGTCGGCACTCCCTGCCAGATGCAGGCTGTCCGGAAGGGTCAGCTCTACCCGGTCGGTCTTCGCGACGTCCCTGACAAGATTGCACTTGCGATCGGCATCTTCTGCATGGAGAACTTCCCGTACCAGAGCATCAAGCAGCTCGTGGAAGACCATGCAGCGATGAAGCTCGAGTCCGTCAAGAAGATGGAGATCGGGAAGGGGAAGTTCTGGGTCTATGGTGAGCGCGGACAGGTAGTCCAGCTACCGCTCAAGGTCACCCACAAGTACGAACAGCCTGGCTGCCATGTCTGCCTCGATTACGTGGCCAACCTCGCTGATGTCTCCACCGGATCGGTCGGAAGCCCGGACGGCTGGAGCACGGTCTTTGTGCGGACCAAGAAGGGAGATGACATCTGGTCCAAGGCAATCGCCGCCGGATGCTTTGAGACAAAGCCCATCGAGCAGGTCAAACCAGGGCTTGAGCTCGTCTCGAAACTGGCAAACGAGAAGATTACCAAGAACCAGAAGACCGTAGAAGAGCGGGCAAAGTTCGGCGTCAACAAGGCGCTCCGGAACCCCTATATCAGCCCGAAATAAGACTCTTTTCCTTTTTTTGGATTCTCCCGGAGGGAGGCGAAGCTTCTCTTCTGTTCCTGCTGGATAGAGGAAATACCTTTTCCCGCATGGGGTATCCCTTCATTTGTCGGGATCGGTTTGGGGGGAGGTGACTGATCGGATCCCTGGTGATTGACCAGTTCCTGAAAAGCTCGTGGGGGAACATCAGGACCCTCAATTCTTATTTTGAAAAAAAACTTGAAGACACAGGACTTCGCACCGAAGCAATGAAAATTGTGCACGCAAGGGGGCAGCATTGCCTACCCGCATTCTCGTATTATGCCCAGTGCATTCAATTTTCATCGAGTCTCTTGGTGACCTTCCGGCATCATGTCCGTTTTCAAAGGCAACCTCCAATGATCGCCCTGCGATCGTAGGCGGTTCGAATGAATATCGCATGAGCGATTTTCAGTTGCAGGAAATGTGACGAAGGGGTCTCATGTCCGTTTGGATTCGAAAACAGAGGAGGGATAGTAAAATTTCATTTCCAGACATCCACCGGGCTGATCATCGCATCGATCAACAGGTCAAACTCCATTGCCTTAAGCCAGCCCGCTTTCTCAAACATGTTCATGAAACAGATCCCTATCAGGAGAGCGTCTGGATGATTTTCCACGGCTGCTTTCACCTGTTCCATGGTAACGGGAACATTTGGCATAGAGAGCCCGCCCATCAACACGACCGCTTTCGGCCTGCCTATCTTCACCGTGCCTGCTGCCTGCATACCGATATTTTGTACAAGGTGCAGTTTCTGCGCTTTTGCCTCGTCTACATGGGGAACAAACACCTGTTCAAGGTTCATGCCCCGGACCGCAAAGCCAAGGAGTTCCACAAACGGCGTGCAGGTCCCCGGGACCCCGTAGTACACGATCTGGTCTCCGGCAGAGAGCCCATTCTTCTCGAGATACTCCTTAAAAGGCCGCAACATGCCGGGAACGCCTTGAAAAACCTCTTTTTGTTTCATGATCATCACAGGAATAATTCTGTCCGGACAACCGGCAGCCTGCCGGAATACCAGGAATGTAAATAGGGAGATTCTCCAATATTAAGGTAACATTTGTATGAGGAGCGTGTATCCCCGATGAAAAATATTCTTGTCTGTTATGCGACCAGGTATGGCTCTACCGCCGATATCGCGAGGATCATCGGAAAAGAGCTGGAGGCAACAGGCCACCATGTGGTAGTCAGCCCAATTGGAGCGGTGCAGGATCCAGCGGAATATGATGCAATCGTGATTGGAAGCCCCCTCTACATGGGCAAATGGCTTGCAGAGGCACGGGACTTTGTGAGCAGGTTCCGGTTCCCGTTAAAGGATCTTCCTGTCGCGGTATTTTCGGTTGGATACTCGCTGAAGGACAGGACGATGGAGCACTTGAAAAGCGGTGAGGACGCACTTGAGGCTGTCCGGGTCTTTATCACCCCGATGAGTGCGGGCTTCTTCCCGGGAAAAGTTGATCCGGACCAGATGTCTTCTGCTGACAGGGCCGTGATCCAGCTCGGCAGGGTCACTCCCGGTGACTTCCGTGATGAGCAGATCGTGCGTTCCTGGGCAAGGGATCTCGCAGGACAGCTCTCCAGGAACGGAGATTAAAACAAGCGTTTTGAGGGGTATTTCCCTAAAAAAATTCCCCGATTGATGAAGGATATCCCCTTGAGGTCGGGGTGGGGTAAAGGCAGACAGTCAGCTGCTCCCCTCATCACCCCTTGACAATCGCTTCCACAAACCGTCCCAATGCATTCCGGGCACTCACCGGATCTTTTGCAGAAATCTCGTAGAGATACCTGCTGCCCGAAAGCTCCCTCCTTACCATTGCCGGACATGACTCGGTAACGTCACATTTGTTCAGCATCAGGCCGAGCGGGACATGACAATCCATGAGATCAAGATAGAGGTTCTTGGTGAAAGCATCTATCGCGCATGTGCAGTCAATCATGAGGAGGGCTGCATCCATCCCCTGCATGATAACCTGCCGGGCAAATCCAAACCGCTCCTGTCCAGGCGTACCATAGAGGTGGATTTGCAGGTCGTTCACGATCACTTTTCCATAATCCAGCGCAACCGTTGTGGTGCCATCTCCGCATCCAGCATCAACATGGCGGGATGCTGGGTCTATCGCCTGGATAAAAGTCGATTTGCCGGCATGAAAAGACCCAAAGACCACGATCTTCAGCCGCGATGATACCATTGCCAAGATATGGCAGGGAATTTTTGTTAACTGTTTCGATCTATTTTTTGCAGGAAGCAGTTCCCATAAGCCGGGCACGGCCAGGAGATCCCTGTTCGCAATTCATCGGTTTTATGCTCTTTTACGTCGCACACTCTTGTATGTCTGAGACAAAAGCACACCCTGCCGGCAAACACATAAAACTGGAGACTTCGATGGGGGAGATCCTTCTTGAACTCTACGGTGATATGCCGCTGACTGCAGGAAATTTCGAGAAGTTGGTTGCATCGGGATTCTACAATGGCATCGTATTCCACCGCATCATTGACGGGTTTATGATCCAGGGGGGATGCCCGAAAGGGAATGGGACAGGCGGACCGGGATACGTGATAAAGGACGAGTTTTCTGCCGCCAACCAGAACAACCGGGGGACCATCTCGATGGCCAATGCCGGGCCAAATACCGGGGGCAGCCAGTTCTTTATCAACCTGGTTGATAACAGCCACCTCGACAAAAATCATCCCGTTTTTGGCAAGGTCATCGGTGGACTTGATGTGGTCGACAAGATCGCCAAAGTGAAAACGGACAGGAGCGACAGGCCTCTCTCAGCAGTCAGGATTACCAGGGCATCAGTTGTCTGAAAGGGTCCGTTATTGAGATCCATTTTTTTTCTATTGAAAGAATTCATTTGAGCTGCTGAGGCTCCGCCCATCCATGGCGCCCGGGCTCTGCGCTCCATGATTCGTGTCGTCATTCATGTTTAACCGCAAATAATTGCATCCCACGGGGGGGGTTCGCCCATCCTGGGCCAAACGAAATGAGAGGGAGAAGTGAGAGACCCCTCCTCACATTTTACACGGACGTGCCCCTCCTTGGGCCATGGGGTTTTTTTGAAACGGTACTCCAGGAGAACAGGGTATTGAGGAGACAAAAACCCTCGGGATTCCCTCTCTAAAAACACGACTATGATCTCAAAAAAAGTGATAGAACAAGGGGAAAAAGAGGAGATTTCAGGCCAGGTAATCAGAGGGAGTCGGGATCTGCTCCTTGAGACCCTTCCGCTTCCGTATCGCGGTCACCACTTCTTTTACCATGCCTGAGGGGACGATCTCAAAACCGGCAAATTCGGTGTTCCACATGGCCCGTCCTTCAGTGGCAGACCTGATATCTCCTGCAAAACCGAAAAGCTCGGCGACCGGGGCTTTTCCGACCACGGTGATCGTATCGCCCTCGCTCTGCATATCAAAGACCTGCCCCCGCCTCCCCTGAATCTGGGAGGTCGCGGGGCCCATCTGGTCGGTCGGAACGGTGATCTGAATCTTCTGCATAGGCTCCAGGAGCGAATCTCCGGCAAGGAGGATTCCTGCCTTGATAGCGGCCCGCACCGCCGGGATGACCTGTGCCGGACCCCGGTGGATTGCATCTTCGTGGAGCTTGACATCGACAAGACGCATCTTGAGATTCTGGACGGGTTCATCTGCCAGAGGGCCTCCGGCAAGCGCCTCATGGATACCCTCGATGATCAGCTCCATCGTCTCGTTGAGATACTGGATACCCTTGGTCATGTCGAAGAGCATGTTGGTCCCCTTGATATCCTTGACGCTCTTTGCCTCATCCTTGTCCAAGCCCGCTTTCATCAGCACATCGCGCCGTTCCAGCGCCTGCTGGTTCATGGAGAGTTCGCCATTCTTGATCAGGGCAACAACCTCATCCGGCAGGGGTTCGATGTCGAAATAGAACCGGTTATGGCGGTTCGGCGATTTTCCTTCGACCGATTCCACCTTCTGTGTCGCAGTTTCACGGTAGACAACGATCGGCTCGGAGGTGATGATCTCGACGCCCTTGTCCCTCTTGATGCGCCCGGTAATGATCTCCAGGTGCAGTTCCCCCATACCCGAGATGAGGTGCTCACCGGTCTCCTCGTTGATAGTGATTACGAGGGTCGGGTCCTCTTTGGCCACCTGGCGGAGCACTTCGACCAGCTTCGGGAGGTCCTTCATATTCTTGGCCTCTACCGCCACCGTCATGACCGGTTCACTGTAATGCTTGAGTGATTCAAAGGGGGTCATCTCCATCAGCGTTGTCACCGTCGAACCGACAATGGCATCTTTCAGGCCGGTCACTGCGGCAATATTCCCGGCCACAATCTCATCGACCTCGACCCTTTTTGGTCCCATGAAGATACCGACCTGCTGGAGCCGGTTCTCCTTCATTGCTGAACCGATGACATAAAGCCCGTCGCCCCGCTTGAGGCGGCCGGAGAAGAGCCGACCTGTTGACACTTCGCCGGCATGGGGATCAAAGGAGATATCAGTCACCATCAGCGCAACAGGACCGTTCGGGTCACAGTTGAGCATGGATTTTCCTTCCAATGATTCCTTGTCCCCGTGCCAGATCGCTCCGATACGGCGTTTCTGGGCGTCGACCGGATTAGGCAGGTGGCGAACCACCATGTCGAGCAAGACCTCGGAGAGGGGGCTGTTCTTGGCAAGGTATTTCATGTCCCCGGAACGGCACCGGTTGTAGACCTCCTTGAAAGAGACCCCGCTCTTCTTCATGTACGGGACCGAGACCGCCCAGTTATAGAGGGCTGAACCGAATGCAACTGTCCCAAGCGACGCGTCCAGTTTCCAGCCGTTGTTATAGGACTCCTCGTTCATGCCCTTGATCAGCTTGTTGACCTTGTCGATCACCTTTCCAAGCCGTATCTGCATCTCCATCTCGTCTACCTTGAGCTCGTTGATCAGACGATCGACCTTGTTGATAAAAAGGACCGGGCGCACCTGCTCCTTGAGCGCCTGCCGGAGCACCGTCTCGGTCTGGGGCATGGTGCCCTCGACCGCATCAACAAGGACCACCGCCCCGTCCACCGCACGCATTGCACGGGTAACGTCGCCCCCGAAGTCAACGTGACCGGGTGTGTCGATCATGTTGATGAGGTATTCCTGGCCACTATATTCGTGCACCATCGAGACGTTGCTTGCATCGATGGTGATGCCGCGAGCCTGCTCTTCCTCATCGGAATCCATGAAGAGCTGCTTTCCGGCAAGCTCCTCGCTGATGATTCCTGCTCCGGCAAGCAGGTTGTCGGAAAGGGTGGTCTTCCCATGGTCAATATGCGCTACGATGCCGATATTCCGGATATGTGCCGGCTCGTTCATCAGCTCTTTTACCCTGTCAATGGATTTCCTGCCTCGGGCCATAATAACACCACAAAAAAGAATTCGTTATCGAGCGGACTTTGCGATACGTTCACGCTCTTCTTTCTTATTTACTGCAAATGCCTTTACATCGCCTTTTGATGCCGCAATCAGTTCATCGGCGAGACATGCTGCTACGGGCTTCTTGTTCTTGTGGGCAGCCTTGTAGACGGCCTCCGATATAAAGTAGAGGCCTGAGTTGACGCGTCTGATCGGTGCGGTATCCACGGATTTCGGGACGTTGATTCCCCCATACTTCAGCCGGACAGTCTCTTCCCGGGGGCCGGTGTTGGCAATCGCCTCGACAAGGACCTGGACGGGGTTCTTTTTGGTCTTCTGGTGGACTATCTCAAACGCATCACGCACGATCCGGGTCGCCAGCTGCTTGTTCCCTGTATTCATCTCTGACTTCATGAGCCGGTTGATCAGCCGCTCGACGATCAGCATGTTGGCCTTGTTGAACTCCTGGCGGGTGAATTTACCCGTCGTATGAGGAACTATCACGGGGTTCAAACCCACATACCGGACAAGCCCGGGATCGGCGATCTGGACCTCGGAGAGGTCCCACCTGTTAAAGAGGAGTCTTTGTGCTGCTTCAGTCTCTGCCATACCCTTCACCTGCGTGGTTTCTCCTTCCTGCCGATGACCATTTCATGGAGGCAGACATTGTTCACCTTTGTCACCACATAACGGACGCCGGGAATATCCCCCATCGACCTGCCAAGCCTGCCACCAATGCCCTCAATCTCAACCTCATCGTGCTCATCGATGAAATTGATGGCGCCATCTCCCACCGCGAACGCGGTGACCTGGCGTCCATTCTTGATCAACTGGACACGCACGCATTTCCTGATAGCTGAGTTCGGCTGTTTTGCTTCGACACCGATCTTCTCAAGCACAATGCCCCGTGCCTGTGGTGCACCCTCTAGGGGGTCAGATTTCAGATTGACACCTGAATGGCTCCGGACGTATTTTGGATCACTCCACCGGAACTTCTTAGCGTCTCGAGTCAGCTTTCTTGCTGCAAACTTACCCTGTCCCATGTAGTAGCCTCATTGGTTTGGTCTCGACGAAGTGGAAACGGCCCACTGTGTTATATAAAATCGCGCGGAACGGTTTTATAGATTGTGGAGTCGCCAACCTGTGCCTTGATAGGTTATCCTGCATTGATGATAATATTATACATGCTTTGGGCGTACCTGTAATGATGAATTCCCGAATTTACAAGTCGGTTCATTTTGACGCAAGCCACCGGCTCATGCATTACCACGGGAAGTGTTCGCAGCTCCATGGCCACAGGTGGCGGGTGGAGGTATGGATGGAGGGGAGCGTGGATGATGCAACCCGGATCCTGGTGGACTACAATATGATCAAATCCATCATAGAACGTTTCGATCACCAGACCATACTGAACCAGGAGGATCCAATGGTCCCCTGTATCGGGCAGTTCCAGCCAGTCATGACCACTCCCGGTGATCCCACCAGTGAGCTTCTCGCCGCAATGTTTACCGGGATGCTTGATTTCGAATGCAAAAATGCCGGGATACCTGCACGGGTGGTGAGGATCAGGGTATGGGAATCCGATACCTGCTATGCAGAGCTGAGGCATGAAGGTCATTGAGATATTCCGGAGTATCCAGGGGGAGGGGCCTTCCCAGGGCTTTCCTTCCATTTTTCTCAGGTTAGCCGGATGCAATCTAGATTGTGCATGGTGCGATACCCGGTATGCACGGGAAGGGGGCACGCCCCTGCCCTGCGGCGAGATACTCCAAATGATATCCAGCCTGGATGGCAACCGGCTCTGTATCACAGGAGGAGAACCTCTCCTCCAGGGGGATCAGCTCCTTCCTCTCGTTGAAAGACTCCATGCCACAGGGTACCACATCGAGATAGAGACAAACGGAACTATCGATTTCCGGCCCTTCCAGCCATATGCCTCCATCTGCATGGATGTGAAATGTCCCTCTTCCGGAATGGAAAGCGACCTTTCCCTGTTGTGCAATATTACCGCGACAGATAGTGTCAAATTCGTGGTTGCTGGTTGCGATGATTGCAGGTTTGCTGAACGGGTGCTGGCCATGCATCCTGTGAGGGGCGAGGTATTCTTCTCCCCGGTTTACGGATCGGATTCCATGGCCATTGCAGAGTTCCTGCTTGCACGAAACCTCCCTGCAAGGCTGCAGCTGCAATTGCATAAATTGATCGGGGTGAGATGATGAAGGCGGTCTGTTTGCTCTCCGGGGGGATGGACTCGGCGACACTCGCCTATCTTGCACGGGACCAGGGATTCCGCATTTACTGTCTCCACTTCAATTACGGTCAGCGAACCGAGCGAAAGGAGAGGTCAGCCGCAGGAACGATAGCAGGGCTGGCAGGAGCGGAGGAGTTCATGGAAATTGACCTTTCCTATCTCACCCGCTTTGGGGGAAGCAGCCTTACGGACCATGCGATCACCGTTGACCCTTATAGGGAGGAGCGGGGGGGCATCCCAAATACCTATGTTCCCTTCCGTAACGCGAACCTTCTCTCGATTGCGACCAGCTATGCCGAGGCGAGGGGTGCAGGGGCCATCTTTATCGGGGTCCAGTCGCAGGACTACAGCGGATATCCTGACTGCCGCCCTCAGTTTATCGAAGCATTTCAGAGGCTGGTTGACACGGGAACCAGGGAAGAGACCTGCATACGGATCATGGCCCCCTTCATCGCCATGACAAAGAGCGATATCCTCGCCATTGGTTCAAGACTGAAGGTTCCCTATGAGCATACCTGGTCCTGTTACCAGAACGAGGAGAAGGCATGCGGTGTCTGCGGAGCCTGTCATTTTCGGCGGGCAGCCTTCGAATCCCTCGGGTTATGCGACCCGGTCCCGTATGAGAGGGGGTGAACATGGATCTCTACAGGGGGGCCAGGTTGTCGGTTGAGAAGATCGGGGTCCGGATGCCTGACGGACAGGAACGGGACCGGATAGTCGTACACCCCGGAAATGCTGTGGCGGTGCTTCCCCTGAGAGCGGACATGAGCTGTTATCTGATCAGGCAGTACCGCTACGCAATCGGAGAGTACATCCTTGAAGCCCCGGCAGGCACGATCAATCCGGGAGAGAAGCCGGAAGAGACGGCGGACAGGGAACTTATCGAGGAGACTGGCTTTTCAGCCGGGATCCTGATCCCAAGAGGTTTTCTTTACACCACACCGGGGTTTACCGATGAACGTATCTATCTCTTTGAAGCACATGATCTCACACCCTCCTGCCGCTACCAGAAAGACGAGGATGAGGATATCGAGCTGATGCGGGTGGCGATAGATGAACTTCCCCTCATGATTCAGGACGGCAGGATCTCGGATGCAAAGACCATCGCGCTGGTATACCGCTGCCTTGGACCAGGCAACGTATCCTGGTGACCGGGCGCCTCCTGTCTGCAGGAGTGCAGGAGATTTCCCCCGGGCGCAATTTTATGGGTAGAGGCACTGAATACTGCTGTAGCTTTTGAGCACCGGTGAGACCAGAAAATGGCAGAAGCAGCGGAGATGGACAATGCGCGGCGTCGCTATGAATTCAAGAAGACCCTTGAGAAGCTCCAGGCAAAACAGGGGAGCGGGACCGAGCTCATCACGCTCTACATCCCTCCCGACAAACAGATTTACGATGTCACCGCGCAGCTCCGTGACGAATTCGGGCAGTGTGCGAACATCAAAAGCAAGCAGACCCGTACCAATGTCCAGAGCGCCATCTCTTCGATCCTCTCACGATTGAAGTATTACAAGAATCCTCCTGCCAACGGAATAGCGGTCTTTTGCGGTACGATCCAGATGGAGGGGGATCGCTCCGACCTTGAATGCACAATCATCGAGCCCCCCGAACCGCTCAACCTCTATATCTACCGGTGCAGTTCGAATTTCGAACTCGAGCCCCTGAAGCAGATGCTCGAGGAGAAGGTGGTATATGGGCTCCTCGTCCTTGACAGGCGCGAAGCCTACTGGGGCTTTTTACGGGGGAACCGAATCGAGCCGATCGGGGGGGTAACCTCCACAGTCCCGGGGAAACAGAGGAAGGGGGGCCAGTCCAGCGCCAGGTTCCAGCGTCTCCGGGAGATCGCGATCAATGAATTTTACACAAAGATTGGCGAACGATCGAGTGCCATATTCCTCTCAGAAAAGGATTTTTTTGAGCGGTTCAAGGGGGTTCTTATCGGGGGCCCCAGCCCGACCAAGGAGGAATTTGAGGCGGGAAAATACCTCCACCACGAGATTCAGAAACGGATCATCGGGCTCTTTGATGTCGCTTACACCAACGAGGACGGCCTCTCTGAGCTGGTGGACTCTGCAAAGGATGCCCTGAAAGGTCAGGAGGTGGTGAAAGAGAAGGAGGTGATGGAGCGGTTCCTGAAGGAACTTGTAAAGGATGTCGGGCTTGCCTCGTATGGTGAAGAGAGCGTGAGAAAGAACCTCGAGCTGGGCTCAGTCGATGTGCTCCTCCTCTCCAGCCGTCTCCGGAAATCGAGGGTCAAAATCACCTGCCAGAGCTGTGGCCATTCGGAGGAACGGACGATCGCCCTTGAACCGGGAAAGACGGTGTTTGATGTTCTGGTCCATACCTGCCGGACATGCACGGCCCCCCTCATTGTGGAATCTGAAGTGGATATCGTCGAGGAACTCACGAATCTTGCAGACCAGTCGAGTGCCCGGGTGGAGATAATCTCCGATGATTTTGAAGAGGGGGCGATCCTTTACAATGCATTCGGGGGAATTGCAGCAATCCTCCGGTACAGGACGGGATCCTGATATGTACCTTGAGATCTTTGAGACGATAGAGCGGGCACTGTCCAGGGCGGCCGGGGTGAAAAACCCCCCTCTCACCGATGGCGGGGCCCATGCCGATTTTGCCACAACCATCGCTTTTGAACGTGCAAAGGAACTGCATCGTCCTCCTGTCGGGATCGCAGCGGAAATTGCTGCAGCGCTGGGGAAGGATCCGTCACTGGAAGGTATCAGGATCGAGACAAAAGGGCCATATATCAACTTCTCTACCGGTCCCGGTTTCCTCCATTCTTCAATCGAGGCAGCACTCCAACCGGGATACGGCACCCTCTCCCAAAAAGAGGGGAAGGTCGTCCTGGAACACACGAGCGCAAACCCGAATGGTCCACTCCATGTCGGCCATATCAGGAATACGATCATCGGGGATACCCTGGCCCGGTTGTTTCGGAAAGCCGGGCACCGGGTCGAGGTCCAGTATTACGTCAACGATATGGGCCGCCAGATTGCCATCGTCGCATGGGGTTTTTCCCACCTTGACAGTTCACGGAGAGATGGAGAGAAGGGAGACCACCATGTTGCCCGCATCTATATAGCGGCGAACCGGGAGCTGGAGAGAGATCCGGGGATCGTAGCCGATGTCGACCTGCTGATGCAGCAGGTTGAGCGTGGTGATCCCCAAACGGTTGCGCTCTTCAAGGACGCGGTGAGTGAATGCCTCGAGGGGTTGCGGGTGACCCTCGGGCGTCTTTCCACAAAGCACGACCGCTTCGTCTGGGAAAGCGACTTTATCCGGAATGGGGATACGGAGCGGCTCCTTGCCCGGATCAGGAGGATGGATGAATGCCATGAAGACGGGAGACTATGGCTCGATCTCTCGAACGAGGGATTTGAAAAGGAGTACGTTCTCCGCCGGAGCGACGGGACCTCGGTCTATGCAGCCCGCGACCTGGCATACCATATCTGGAAAGGACGGAACTTTGACCGGTTGATCGATGTCCTCGGTGCTGACCATAAACTGATAGGGGGCCAGCTCATCGCCACCCTCCGGCTGATTGGAGAGCGAGCTCCCGAGATTGTGCATTTCGAGTTTGTTTCGTTGCCGGAAGGATCGATGAGCACGCGGGCAGGAAAATTCATTTCTGCCGATGAACTTATCGATGAAGTGACCAGGAGGGCCTATGAAGAGGTTAATTCACGCCGGGATGACCTCGATGACGAGACAAAACAGGCGATTGCGCGGTCGGTGGCCATTGCCGCGATCAGGTACGACATCGTGAAGATCTCTCCTGAGAAAAGCACCGTTTTTGACTGGAAGGAGGCACTCGACTTCGAGCGGCAGAGCGGCCCGTACATCCAGTATGCCCATGCACGGGCATGCAGCATCCTTGAAAAAGCAGGCCGGTTCGACCCTGCGTACGAGTTTGCAATGGAGAGCGAGATCGCCCTTGCCAAGCACATAGCCAAGTTCCCGTATGTCATCCGGAATGCGGTCCGGGACTTAAAACCACATCTCGTTGCCACCTATGCCAGGGAACTTGCCGACCTGTTCAATGTGTTCTACCAGTTTGAACCGGTGCTGAAGAGCACGGGAATAACCCGGCAGAGCCGGCTCACGCTCGTGCAGGCAACGAAGAACACGCTTGCAATGACACTCGGGACGCTTGGTATCGATGCCCTCGACACCATGTAAAGCACTCCGGGGCCAGGGATACCAGTTCTTCTCCCCGGAATCTTCTGCAGCGGTCAAGCCATGCCTCTGGTGCAAAAAGGCGCTGAAGGGGGGTGAGCAGTGCTACAAGCACCAGTTTTACGGGATAGCGAGCCACCGGTGCATCCAGATGACCCCTACGCTCCGCTGCAACCACCGGTGTCTCTTCTGCTGGCGATCATTTGAACACGAATGCCCGGGCGAGCGGGAATGCACCCCTGAAGAGATCCTTGCCGGGGTGTACGATCTCCAGAAAAGGGCGCTTTCCGGATACAAGGTCTCCCCGTATGTGACCCCCGAGCGTTTCGCCGAAGCGCTCAGTCCCACCCATGTTGCGATCTCCCTTTCCGGAGAGCCGACCCTGTATTCACCCCTTCCGGAGCTGATCGATCTCCTGCAGGCCGGCGGCTTTACCACGTTTCTCGTGAGTAATGGCACCAACCCGGATGTTCTCTCGAAGTGTGCCCCATTCCAGACCTACGTCTCTCTCCCTGCACCAGATGAAGAGACCTATCTCAGGATCTGCAGGCCGGCAAAGAATTACTGGGACCAGATTCATGAGAGCCTGTCCCTTCTCGCGAAAAGAAGGTCAGCAGTGAGGGTGACCCTGGTCCGGGGCCTGAATGATCGCAGCCCGGAACAGTATGCCGCGGCATTCCAGGAATCCGGGGCTTCGTATATCGAGATAAAGGGATATATGTATCTTGGATACAGTAGAAAACGATTGAGCAGGGAGCATATGCCTGAGCATGCATACGTAAAGGAATTTGCCGGAAGGGTCACCGAGTACTGCGATTACCAGATAACCCAGGAGAACCCAATGAGCAGGGTCGTCCTGCTGGAGCGGGTGGCATGAGGTTCAACCCTGATGAATTCAGGAAGCGGTCACGCGAAAACTTCGAACAGGCCTGGCATAAAGGTCCTGAAGTGCTGACTCCCCCCGGCAGGGAGCAGGAATACCCGCGCCTGCAGTACGGGAAAGCCACTGCTCATCCGATATTTGAGACGGTGAACCGCCTCAGGGAGACGTATCTCTCGCTTGGATTTGAGGAGGTCTGCAACCCGATCATCGTGGAAGAGCAGGAGGTGTACCGTCAGTTTGGCCCGGAAGCCAGTGCAGTGCTCGACAGGGTATTTTACCTTGGGGGGCTCGATCGGCCAAACCAGGGTATCGGAAAGGCCGAGCTCGAGGGGATATCAGGGATAACGGGTAAGGCAGTGAGCTCTCTGGAGGAGGAAGCCCTGCGCGAACTCCTCCAGTCCTACAAAAAATCTGCGATCGATGGTGACGATCTCATTCATGCCACGTCCAGTGCGCTTGGAATTGATGACGGCGCAACCGTGGAGATCTATGAGAAAGTATTCTCAGCATTCAGATCCCTGGAACCGCGATCTTCGAGGAGTACACTCCGGAGCCACATGACGAGCGGGTGGTTTTTAACCCTCTCCCAGATATGGGAGAGACGTCCCCTTCCCCTCCACCTCTTCTCGGTTGACCGGTGTTTTCGCCGGGAACAGGAAGAGGGGCCGACCCGGCTGATGAGTTATCATTCTGCTTCATGCGTGATAGCAGGCGAGGACGTGACCAACGAGGACGGGAAAGCGGTGAGCAGGGCTCTTCTCTCATCGTTCGGGTACACCGATTTCCGTTTCCAGCCCGATGAAAAACGGTCCAAATACTACATGCCCGGATCCCAGACCGAAGTATATGCCCGCCATCCCGTTCATGACTGGGTCGAAGTCGCTACATTTGGCCTGTATTCTCCTTCGGCACTTGGGGAGTATGGGATCGGGATTCCTGTGATGAATCTCGGCCTTGGTGTTGAGCGACTTGCGATGATTGCCTACCAGTCTGATGATATCAGGAGACTCACTTTCCCCCAGTTCTTTGCGACGGACCTGACCGATTTTGGAATCGCCAGGGCAGTGACCCTGAAAGAAGAGCCCAGAAGTCCTGCCGGAAAGCTTGTCGCACGGGCAATCATATCGGCTGGAGAAGCCCATGGATCGGAGCCCGGACCCTGTTCGTTCCTTGCATCTGAAAGTGTGATCGAGGGGAGACGCATCCGGGTCTACATTGAGGAGCCTGAGAGCGGTACAAAACTGCTTGGACCTGCCTGCATGAACAGGATCTATGTGCATGCCGGGTCGGTCCTGGGGGTCCCTGACAACGACAAGTGGAGGGAGGTCAGGCAATCAGGAGTGGATAGTGGCATTACCTACCTGTCGGCAATTGCTGCACTTGCCGCAGCGCGGATTGAAGAGGCTGCCCGTTGTGGACAACCAGCCACGGTCCAGGTCAAGATGGCCAAACTCCCGAGCGATATCAATATCAGAATTGAAGAGCATGCTATGAGATTTATCACTGACCAGAAGAAGAAGGTGGATGTGCGGGGGCCGGTCTTTCTTACGGTCCGCTCCGAGCTGGACAGCGAAAATCTCCCTGATTCCCCTGATCACCCTGCCTGATCTTGGACCAGCCGCATATCAGGGTCCGCGTTTCGGGGACGAATCAGTACCTCCCCGATTTTTTCACTGTACTTTGCCACAAATGCCCCGATTATAGAGGTAACGATCACCATGCATGCGATGGTCCCGGAGACCGCGTCCGAAGCATACAGGGCTGCGATAACGATAGAGAACTCACCTCTCCCGATCGTGTTTGCCCATATCTCAATTCCGGAACGGGAGCTCTTATGGACGTATTTTCCAATTGCAATACCAGAAAGGTATTTCGAGAAGACCGCGACAAGGCTGACTGAAATAAGCACGAAAAGCGAGATGCCTGCAGTAAAAAGGTTTACCGTAATTCCGAAGAAGACGAAAAACACCACCAGGAACACGTCCTTGAACGGTCGTGACTGGATTTCAAAGGATACCGGATCAATTGTTCCAAGAAGGGTGCCAAACGCGATCACAATGAAGGACTCCGGAATGCCCATGTAGATCGAGAGGGCAGAAATGCCGAGGACTGCAGAAAAGGTGAGCAGGACCGGGAGTTCATCATCACGTTTCAGCACCCAGATGATCTGTTCTTTTCCGAAACGGATGAGTGCATAGAGCGACAGAAGGACGGTAATGGTCTTGGCGAGCATTATCCCCGGGTGACCGGATTGTGGCGTGATGAGCGCAAGTATGATGATGACGACGATATCCTCAAAGACCATCAGCCATACGATGGTTTCGGACTCCCTCATGAGGAGTTTCCGGTTCTCTACAAGAGAGGTGACTGCCATTGCAGTGCTGCTGATGAAGAATGCTGCAGCGATGATGGCCGCATCAACGAGTGGGAAACCGAGCGCATATGCGGCAAGAAACCCGATGAGAGCATTGATATTGAGATCGATCAGGCCGCTGGAAACGATAGCCGACTGGTTATGCCAGATACGATCTGGTTTGATCTCAAGTCCCATGAAGAACAGGAGGAAGAGAAGGCCGAGGTGGGTGAGGAAGACAGAGACCTGGTCAGCACCTACCAGATCGAGCCCGCTTTTTCCAAGGACTAGCCCCGCAAGTATATAGAAGGGTATGGTGGGCAGGGAAAAGCGTTTTGTGATCAGCGCCAGGAGCATGCAGACAAAGAGTGCAAGAACGATCCCCTGCATCAATTCACCATGATTTCACGCTCGAAATTTTTCAGCTGGTCCGTCTCCCCAATTGCAACGACCGCATCCCCTTCCCTGAATTCAAAATCCGCGGGAGGATTCACGGTATTTGTCTCCCCCCTCGAAACCGCGATGATTGTCACCCCCATCTTTGCCCTGATCTGAAGGTCAGAGAGACTCTTTCCTGCCATGTCCCTTCCGATGATATAGGTATGGAGACTGAGCCTCAGGTCGGACAGTGCCGAGAAAGCGATCTCCACGCTCTCCCGGTCAGCTTCCATGATGGCACCCGTGAGGATTGCACCAAGCCTCCTTGCTTCCTGAGGAGAGAGTTCGGCAACACAAGGGGTCTGGCTCTCGTGCTGGAGGGTGTACATCTGTATATTTCCCGATTTGAGAAAGAAAACTGCTATGGTATCCTTTTTTTCGGTTTCCAGTTCATATTTTGTTCCTATCCCGGGAAGGGTGACTGACCGGAGTGCCATAGGTACGATTTGGAATATTTCTAAAAATAAATTGTCATCTCATTCGCATTGATTTTTTTAAAACCGGGGATACGGGGAAATCAAGGGATTGTCCCTCAAAAAATGGATCTGCAGGAGCAGGAACTAAAGCGCGATAGTGGCCATGCTGGTTTTGTTAGTCTCTTTTTGTCCTGATGATACAACCCGGAACCAGTGCCAGTCCACAGATCGAGATCAGAGACTTTTTCTACCGTTCTCATCGCACGCAAGCAGCTTTTGGCAGGGGCTGTGTCAAGGATTTCTGGCTGGGATCTCCAGGGCATTGGGCTATTCTTGCGATCTGACCACTTAGTGAGTAACTGATCTTCGCTATCCCGGGCTTTTTTGGGCCCTGGCTCATTGCGGGTATCGCCATCCATAAAAGGGGTCACGTTTCATCAATCGTTCCCACACCAGAGAAAAGAAGAGACAGAATCAGGGAGAGAAACCCCGGAGAAAAGGGGGGGAGATCTGAGGTTTCTCTTCACAGTCATTTATTCTCTTCAGGGTCACGAAGATTGCAGAGGGGAGGGGGGGGCCCTTGCACAGTGGAGGGTCCTTCACCACATGCCTCTCCAATTCATTCATCAGTGAGAGAGTTAAAATAGTCCGGCCGTGCATCGTGAAAGTGAGTACCTGAAGAGAAGGAGCCTTCTATGAACCGGGATGAGTGAGAGGATCTATGCAGATCCAGATTATCGCTATCGGGAAGATCAGGGAGGCGTATCTGAAAGAGGGAATCGAGGTCTATCGCAGACGTCTCGCTCCCTGGCATACCCTCCTCATGACCGAACTTCACGATGAACGGATAGCGGAGAAGTGCTCTGCTGCAGAAAAGCAGAGGGGAAAGGAGAAAGAGGGAGAGCGCCTTATTGCAGCAGCACCGGATACCACCTTTGCCATTGCCCTGGATCCCGAAGGGGAACTTCTTTCGAGTCCCGAGCTCGCTGCAAGGATGACACAGTGTGAACTGAAAGGACAGGGGAATGTCTCATTTTTCATTGGCGGACCCCTGGGTCTCTCCCCTGCAGTAACCGGACATGCAGATCTTGTCCTCTCGCTTTCGAGGATGACGTTTCCCCACCAGCTGGTCCGGCTCATCCTTATTGAGCAGATCTATCGTGCTGCGTGCATCAGCCGCGGGATCCCCTATCATAAATAGCGATGGATTCAGGGGATTATCTCGCATCCGTTATAGCGGGTGTGACTGAAATCATCCAGGTGTATCCTGCCTGACCTGACACACGTTCGGATTCGGGGAAGCACCGCAGTCAGCCCTTCATGAAGTGCGTACACGGCGCTGCAAACCAGTTCTTTCTGTTCAGGGGACCATGGCCGGATAGCATCTGCATACAGGCATCTCCCTCCGCAAAACCCGAAGATCTCGCAGTCAGCACAGGAGCCACGAATGCCAATCTCCTGCAGACCAAGGGGATCCGCCGTCCGGATGTGGCCGACATAATAATCGCTCATGCCGGCCATGACCGGACAGGGACCGATATGCCCGTCCGTCATGATGGTATAGTTTGCGTAGCCACAGCCACACCGGAGTCGGGATCTTCTCCCCAAAAGGAGATCCTCAGTTGTCTGGAGAAAGGGGTACCATCGGACCACCCTCCCTTCCTCTTCCATTATCCCTACCCAGTCCTCAATAAGATGTCTGACCCCCGGATTGTACGAGAGATCAAGCCACCTGCGAAAATCCCTGATACAGGCATTTCCAGAAAAACCGGCATCGATCTGCCAGTGGACCGATGAAAACGGACATTCGTCATTGAACGCCAGGTATCGGACTGATGACAGGATATCGGTCTTTTGCGTCACCGTCATGCGTGCTATCAGTTCACCCGGATAACCCCCGGCCAGGATATTCTGCACTTGTGCAATTACCCGGCGAAATGTCCCTTTCCCGCGATGATAATCAGTGAGATCCTCATTGCCATCCAACGAAACGAGTAGGGTCTCCATGCGATTGAGATACTCCTGACCGACCGTCCCGAGCAGGAGGCCATTGGTCTGGACCATGAAGCGGGAATGCGGTGCCTGATCCATAATCTCCCTCACGAGGTCGGCCCTGATCAAAGGTTCGCCCCCGTAAAAAGTGATGCAGGGGGAGGGATCCCGCAAAAGAAAGGCGGAGAGGTCCGAAAGATCATACGCCAGTTCGGGAGGAAGATTCAGATCGAGCCTGCAATCCTTATCCGCTGGAAGAAACGCGTCAGAATCATTTCCGCGGCAGTAACGGCACGATAGATTGCACGCATCGGTCAGGATTACATGGAAAAACATAAAAAATCCGCTTTCCGCTCACTTCTTTTGCGGTTTTACCCGGAAGAGGAATACTGCAACAATCAGCACTCCCAAAAGGACCGGAAACGAGAGGGAAATGTTGGTCAATCCGATAACAACCCCGCTCTCCTCTTTCGTAGGAGGGGAGGTGGTGGGAGAGCCCCGGGCACGCAGGATCTCTTCCTCTGCAAACATCTTCCCCTGGAGTGCCCGCTCGTACTTGGGATTGATGGCAAGCGCGGTGGAATACGCCTCTGCTGCTTCTTCATATCGCTCCAGCCGGTAGAGCGCTTCACCTTTATTTGTCCACAATTTTGCATCGAAACGTGCATAATCGGGGTGTTTTCTCACTTGTTTCTCAGTAAGGCTGATGACCTCCTGGTAGAGGATCATGGCCTCAGCGGGAGAGCCCGATTCCTGGAGGCTTTCACCTTTCCTGAGGAGTGCATAGTGATCGTTAGGATTCAGGCGAAGTGCCTGGTCGAAGGCGATGATCGATTCCTCGTATTCCCCCAGTATTGCGTAAGAATCCCCCTTGTTGTTCCAGGCCTCGGGGTAGGAGGGATCAATGGCAATGGCTTTTTCAAAAGCGGTTACTGCATCCTGGTATCTCCCTGTGTTCATATGTGCAATCCCCAGTTTGTTCCATGCGATGCTGTTGTAGGGATCGCTCGCAACCGCCGCCTCATATGCTGCAAGGGCTTCAAAATATTCTTTCCTGATGGTAAGATCATCTCCCTTCTGGATGAGAGATGATGCAATCTCAGAGGGTGAATTTCCTGAAACCGGTGAGGGAACAAGCATTATTGCCATAAAGCCGAGGGCTGCAATGAGAAGGACAGAAGCCACCCGGGAAGCCCTGAGACTGCGTTGCATAT
>CAZRAQ010000015.1:0-33195 GCA_964598015.1 uncultured Methanoregula sp.
ACGTTCCTCGCGGCAAAGCGGTCCCTATGCACCAATGCGTAGTAAAAAATATAACCATCGGACCGGGGTTCCCGGTCCGGCTGATGGGAGTGATCAACTGTAGTCCCGAATCATTTTTCCATGCTTCCTATGTCAGGCCGGGATCCATCCTTGCCCGGGCGAATGAGATGGTCCGCGATGGGGCAGAGATCATCGATATCGGGGCCCGCAGTACAGCCCCCCTGTCACCCCAGGTGAGCGAGGCAACCGAGGCTGACCGGCTCTCTGCCGCCCTCAGCGAGATGGACGGCTCGGGCATCCCGGTCTCGGTCGACACGATATATCCCTCCGTGCTCGAGCGCGTACTCTCCCATGACATCCATGCAGTGAATGACATCTCGGGACTCTCCAGCCCTGCGTATGCCCGTATCGTGGCTGATGCGGGGCTGCCTTCATTCCTGATGGCTTCAGAGAGAACGAAAGGGGATGCTACGAGCTTTGGCGAGACCCTCTCGCACCTCGCCCTGGTCGTCGCCCGGTGCGAAGATGCCGGGATATCCTCGTACGTGCTTGATCCCGGCATCGGGCTCTGGAACCCGGCCCGGAGCACCGCGCTCGATTGGGAGATCTGCCGCAACTTCGAGCAGTGCACCCGGTTCGGCAGACCGCTGCTTGCAGCGGTCTCCCGGAAGACATTTCTTGGAGAGCCGGATGGCCGTCCTCCCGAGCAGCGCCTGGCTGCCTCCCTTGGCATCACGGCCCTCCTGATCCAGAAAGGGGCAGATATCGTCAGGACGCATGATGTCAGGGAGACTGCAGAGGTCATCCGTATGGCAGCACGGGTGGTGAGCCGGACATGACCAGCTTTCTCACCGTAGGGATACGGACGGAAATCATCAACAAGGGTGATGATCTCGCAGACGCACTCGTAAGAGGTATCCTTCTGACGGATGCTGGATGCTTTGCTGACGGAGATATCATCGTTGTGGCCGAAAGTGCCGTGGCCACCAGCGAGGGGAGGCTCGTTCGTCTTTCTGCAGTAGTCCCTGGAGAGGAGTCCATCGCGCTGGGGGAGCAGTATGGCATCGATGCCCGTCTGGTAGAAGTGGTGCGACAGGAGAGCGATGAGGTGGTCGGCGGGATCCCAGGCCACCTACTCTGCATGAAGGGGGGAACCCTGCTCCCCAATGCCGGGGTCGATGCATCCAATGCACCGCCCGGCTGCGTGGTGCTGCTCCCAAAAGACCCTGACATGAGTGCCCGCACGATCCGGGAGGAGATCAGGGCACGGACAGGAGCCCGGGTCGGCGTGATCATCGCGGATTCCCGGACCCATGCCATGCGGTCAGGCTGCAGCGGGGTCGCGATCGGGTGTTCGGGCATCCCTTCCGTTATCGATGTCAGGGGACACCGGGATCTCTTCGGCCGGCCTCTCGAAGTCACCAAGCAGGCTCTTGCCGACAATATCGCATCGGCAGCCGAGATAGTGATGGGCGAGGCGGACGAGTCCACCCCTGCTGCACTCATCCGGGGAATCGGGGTCCCGATTGGCGACTATGAAGGTGTGGAGTCGATTGCCGCAGAAGACTGCCTGTTCATGGGGTTGCTTGCACGAAGAGTGGGCAGGAATGATATTTCCTAAAAGTAAGAGAGGGGAAAAGCGCGTTTTAGCCATCCTCTCCGATGAACCTGATCACTTTTTACAATATCAGGAACGCGGTGATCCGGGTACACCTTCACAAACACAACATTCTGTCGTTCGTCAGGGATAATGTTTGCCCGCCCGGAGAGCCCGTTGATATCCCTGAATATTCCCTATGACTTCGCCACCTTCCCTTACGGCCAGAAATCCGCACGGATTGGGGTTTCTTTTTTCTTCAGATGTTCGGCCCAGGCCTTCTTGCAGGGGACCTTAGTCCACGCTGATCCTTACCGCGTCAGTATTTGGTCAAGTCGAATTTCTGCAAAATTCTCATCAAGTGAAGTCATCTGAGCAGTACAGAAATCTGTCCATGCAAGCGGTTGGAACGAGAGGAGGATCCTTATTCCGATGCGGCCTTCTCCCTCACCACACCGACTCTTCCCTTCTGAGCAGAGAGGGTAAACCCAAGCTCCCGGATGTAGTCACTGCTCATACCCTTCCCATGGATGAGCAGCTCGACGAGATCCTCCTTCTCGTCGATATCAGTATGGATGAGGAAGGAGTCGACGACCTCGAAGGAGAGCCCGAACTCAGCTGCAGCCCGGACATGTTTCTCAAAGCTCATCCCGTAATAACTGACGCGGAAACGGTCGGCTCGGGAGAGATAGAGTGCATTCGTACCCCCTCCTGTCCCCGGAACGATGGCAATATCTGCTGAGGTGGTGAGCATCCTGCGGATAGCAGGGGCTGAGGCAAGCGCGACATCGGCCATGATGATCAGGAGAGGCCCGGGAGTCTGCTCAAGGATGGCATTGATCGACTCGTTCAAACCCGCCGGGTCAACAACCACCCTGATACCGTTGAAGGAGAACGGTTCTGTCCCGAGGATGAACGGCTCGCACCCAGCCTCCCGTGCCGCTACCACCACGTCACAGAGCATCATCTGGGCTAATTTTTCCCGCTCGGGCAGTTCAAGGACGCAGGAGAGGCGGGTCTTCGGGTTCCTGGGCTTGAACGGGATGAGGGTGGGGACTAACATTCCAGTAAAGCGGTTGCACGGGCGGGTAAATAAAACTCCCATCCAGTACCTGAAATGCAGACCGGACATCACGCAAATACCATTGAACAGATCGTTTCAGTCATGAATTCCGACAGCGACCCAGTCAGCATGATGCAGGAGGAATTTTTATCTGAAAAAAGCCCAGATCCAATACAACATCCCATGGACCGTCACAGTCTCACCTACACACGAAACGTCTTTCTTCCGCTCACGACCGTCTGCCACAACCGGTGCGGCTACTGCATCTTCCGGACCCCGGTGCACGCTGACTGTATCATGAACCCGGCAGAAGCGGGATCGATTCTTGCAGCAGGGGCAGCACTAGGTTGCACCGAAGCACTCTTCACGTTCGGGGAGCGCCCGGGACTGGAACCGGGATTTTCGGAACTGATGGCCCGGTACGGATACACCGACATCCTCGATTACTGTTATGACCTCTGCGTGCTGAGCATCGAATGCGGCCTCCTTCCCCACACCAATGCAGGCATCCTGACCGGTGAGGAGATGGAGCGCCTTTCCGCGGTGAACGCAAGCATGGGGCTCATGCTCGAGACCACGGCCAGGCTGCCTGCCCATGCCCGCTCCCCTGGAAAGGATCCCTCCGTCCGGATCCGGATGATCGAAGAGGCGGGGGCCATGAAGATCCCCTTCACGACCGGCCTCCTCCTTGGGATCGGCGAAACAATGGAGGACCGGGAGGAATCGCTGGGCGTGATTAAGGACCTTCACCGGAGATACGGCCACATCCAGGAGGTGATACTCCAGAACTTCTGTGCAAAGGAAGGGACCCCGATGGAGCGATCACACGGCATCGATCCCGAAGAGATGTGCCTTGTCATCAGGATGGCGAAAGATATCCTCCCTGCCGACATCGCGGTCCAGATACCCCCCAATCTTGCCGATGCGAAGCGCCTCATCCCCTGCGGGGTGGACGACCTCGGGGGCATCTCCCCGGTCACCATAGACTACGTCAACCCGGAACACCCGTGGCCGCAACTGGACAGCCTCAGGGAAATTGCCGGCGCATCAAACCTGAAGGAACGCCTCTGCATCTACCCGCAATTCATCGAGAGGAGATGGTATGCTCCCCGTTTGGAACCCCTTATTAAGAGACTGGAACAACATATAGGATGCGAGCGTGGGGAACGTGAAACAGGGTGACCTGGTCTACTCCGGAAAGGCAAAGTCCTTGTACCGCACCGATACGGACGGCGAGCTGCTGGTGCAGTTCAGGGACGATATCACCGCATTTGACGGTGGAAAAAAAGATGTGCTCACAGAGAAAGGAAGCCTCAACGCACAGGTGTCGGCACGGCTCTTCTCCCTGCTTGAAGAACATCATATCCGGACCCATTTTATCCGGCTCCTGAGCCCGTCAAGCATGCTGGTCCGGGAACTCTCGATGATCCCGCTCGAGGTCATCGTCCGGAATTTTGCGGCCGGGTCGATCGTCAGGAATTACCCCATAAGGGAAGGAACCCCGCTCGACCCACCGGTCATCGTGATCGACTACAAGGACGATTCCCGCCACGACCCGATGCTCAACGATGACCTCATCCTCGCAATGAAGATCCTCTCAAAAGATGAGCTCATCATGATGAAGGACCTGGCCCACAGGGTCAACACCGTCATTTCCCGTTTTTTTGAGGCAAGGGGGATAATCCTTGTCGACTTCAAACTTGAATTCGGGAGAGACCAGGGCGAACTGCTTGTCGGGGACGAGATCAGCATGGACTCGATGCGCCTCTGGGATGCGAAAACACGGGGATCCCTTGACAAGGATGTATACCGGTTTGAAAAAGGCGATGTCCTCGCCGTCTACCGGCAGGTGACTGAAAAAGTCCTGAAAGAGGAGAGGTAATCCATGAAATTTCTTGCAGAGATCACAATCAGCCTGAAAGAGGGTATGCTCGACCCCGAGGCCATGGCCATCCGGCATGCACTCGGCAACCTTGGGTTTGCAACCGATGACCTCCGGACAAAAAAACTCTTCGTCATCCGATTTGACGCGGCCGATGCAAAAGAGGCTGAGGCAAAGGCAAGGGGAATGTGCGAGCGGCTGCTCGCAAACCCTGTCATCCATCACTATGAGATCGAGGTCCATCGATGAGGTTTGCCGTCATCCAGTTCGGCGGGAGCAACTGTGACCGTGACGCCAGGCATGTCGTCTCAGAGATCTGCGGGGTGGACTGCGACCTTGTCTGGTACAAAGACGGTCTCGCCCGCCCGTATGATGCGGTGATCCTTCCAGGAGGATTTTCCTACGGGGATTACCTGAGAGCCGGGGCGATTGCCGCCAGGACGCCGGTCATGAATGAAGTGATTGCCCATGCACAAAAAGGACGCCTGGTCCTCGGGATCTGCAATGGTGCCCAGATCCTTGCCGAGAGCGGGCTTGTCCCGGGAGTGTTCACCATCAACGCTTACCCGAAATTTATCTGCAGGAGCGTGCACCTCCGCGTCGAGAATGCGGATTCGCCATTCACTTCCCTGTACCGGAAAGGGGATGTCATCCGGATCCCCATCGCCCACAAGGAAGGACGGTATGTAGTCCCGGAAGACCAGTTGGCTGAGCTGAACGATTCGCGACGGATCGCATTCCGTTTCTGCGACGCTTCCGGTAACCTCACACCGGAGAGCAACCCGAACGGTGCAATGCAGCATATCACCGGTGTCCTCAACGAGAGCCGGAATGTCCTTGCCATGATGCCGCACCCGGAGCGGGCATCCGAAGAGATCCTCTCTTCAGAGGATGGAAAGAAGGTCTTTTTGTCCATGATCGCCCATATCGAGAAGGGAGAGGGAGTGACCAGCTGATGACTGAAGACGAAGACGCAGAAGAGCAGACGATTCTGGAATGGGCCAAAAATTATGCAAAAACACACCACTGGATCCTCAACTCCGATGAGAAGAAACTCGGGGTGGTGATCCGGGGACTTGCCCGCAACAAGAAAAAGTTTGGCGAGCAGTACTGTCCCTGCCGGCTCAGGTCCGGGGATAAAGAGAAGGATGCCGCTATCATCTGTCCCTGTATCTATCATGAGGACGAAATCGGAAAGGACGGGAGCTGCCACTGCCGGCTGTACTTCCGGAAAGACGCGCCACCCGAGTGATTCTTCTTTTCTCACTATATGTCTGAATCCATCATTCCGGCATAGGTTCACCACTGGCGACACAGAAAAGCAAGGGCGCTCCTGGCCGGACTATGAAGGGTTTTTCATGGAGAACAAGGCTGATTTTCTCCCTGACGATCGGTATCTGCCCCATTAATTCAGGGGAAAAGGAATGAATGCCTAAAATTTCCCTTTTCTCTTTTTTAAGCCAAACATCAGATGGTATAATGCATAGAGACCGATAAGAATCGCAATGACATACGCAAGGGCAGCAAGATAAAAAACAAATTGAGGTATCCTGACATCGGCTACGGTGAGGACAAGGGAGGAGCCGATGATCACACCGGCAATGATCATCCCGATCAGGACCGTGTCGGCCGTCCGGTCAAGTGACTCCTGCAGCCTGAGGATATCAGAGTCAATGAGGTCGATCTTGATGGTCCCGGTTGAGAACTGCCGGAGTGTTTTGTTGATGACCCTTGGCATGTCGAGCACGCCGTCGACGGTTTCAAGGAGGGAGTGGCCTGCGCGATGCAGATACTGATCGAGAAAATACTCTTTCTTCGACAACTGCTTGATATATGGTTCGGCCTTCTCCCAGAAATTGAACTTTGGATCGAGCGTGACGCCAATGTCGAGCACCATGATGATCACCTTCAGCATAAGCATCAGGTTCTGGGGCATCCTGATATGGTGTTTCCTAAGTGTATCGGCAAGTTCCTGGCTCATCTGCTCAAAACTATATTGCCCGATCGAGGCTCCTTCAGCATTCAACATGGCCCGATAGATATCGTCCCGGAGCTGCTCGCGTCTGCTCTCTTCGATTGAGACCCCGAGATGCTCAAGGGCTTTGATCATCAATTCGGGATCCATGTGCATTATCGCAACAAAGAGATGGATAAAATAGAAGCGACGTTCAGGATAGATGATCCCGACAATCCCGAAGTCAAGGAAGTTTATTGTCCCATCTTTCGAGACGAGAAGGTTTCCCGGGTGGGGATCGCCATGAAAGAACCCATCTTCGAATATCTGCTGCATATAGGCATAGAATCCCCGTTCGGCAAGCTCCCTGGGATCGATTTCCATCGCCCTGATCTCATCGAGATGGTCGATCCGGACCCCCTCGATATACTCCATGACAAGGAGATGCTTGGTGCTCTGCTCCCAGAAGATCTTCGGGACTCTGATCTTCTTCTGGTCCCGCATATTGAACCGGAGGCGGTCAGCATTCCTGCCATCATGGATAAAATCAAGTTCATGGCGGATTTGTGAGGCGAAATCACTGACAATCCCCTTCGGGTTGTATACCGCGTATTCCGGGTAATAATATTCGATCCGTGAAGCGAGGGACTCAAGGATAAGGATATCAGTCTCGATAATGTCCTTTATGCCTGGCCGCTGCACTTTCAGTGCAACGGGTGTCCCGTCCGAGAGCTTTGCCCGGTGGACCTGCGCTATGGATGCAGAGGCAAGAGGAATCTCATCGATCTCGGCAAAGCAGTTCTTGTAGTCCGGACATTCCCGTTCAATCACCGCCTTGATGTCGCTGAATGGCAGGGGGGCATTATGGTCCTGCAGTATCTTCAGTTCCTCGATCAGCTCAGGAGGGAGAAGATCGCCTCTCGTGGAAAGGATCTGGCCTAATTTCACAAACGTCGGCCCGAGCTCCTCGATAGCCATCCGCATCCGCTGGTAGACCGAGCTGACCGACTCGATATCGCACTCCTTGCATCTGCGGAACCGGTACGTGCCGGGGAAGAGTCGCTGGACGATTGAACCAAACTGGTACTTGATGAGGATATCCGCAATCTGCCAGTATCTCCTGAATTTCCTCACCATACGGTCAACTTCACCTGTACTGCATTAATTACACGAAAAGATATTAGTCCCTTTCTTTGGAAGAAGGATTTTTTTCGCCCGGTGATGCGAGAAGCCCGGGATCAGCACCATAACCCTCCCGGGGCACCTTCCCTATCGGTGGGTGAAATACGCGATAACCCGGTCTCCCGTTGTATCATCGATACGGGCAAATCCCACCCGTTCAAACTGGACAACGGACCCTGCCTCTCTCATCACGCCAGGTTCGCAGACCCCCTCCACGTCCCCTTCCTGTTTCCGGAGAACGCAGGGCAATGCGCAATCTGCCGGCAGCCACTGGATGATGGGGGCTTTTGCTTCCCGTGCATCGGAGAGCTGATCACCGGCATAGGTGAGCTCATACCCTCCTTTGTTGCGGGATACCCTGACATTGAAGAGGTCTTTTAATCGGATCATCGGCGGATCTTTTTCCAGTTCCTCCCGGGGAAGCAGGACCGTTCCGGTAAACGGGAGAACCCTGGTTCCCCTTGCCGGCTCATTCGGATGGAGCAGTGCATGGGCAACGTGAGGGGAGGACGCCCTGATCTGCATGGCTACCGGGCGGGGCACAAAGAAATACCGGTTCGCAACCGGGTCAACGATCATGCGGTTCTGGGCGTACAGGTTGTCCCATGAAAACGAGATATCGGTCTCCCCCGTCCCTATCTCTATGACCGCCTGCCTGACCGCTGCAGGTGTGATTCCCCGCCGGGCGAGAGCCCGGAGGGTGCCAAGCCGGACATCGTCCCAGCCCTCGTAATTGCCGGATACTATTCCCTGCCTCATCTGGGAAGTGGAGAGCACAACCCCCTCGATACCCATCCTCCCGTAGTGACGGTATACCGGCACGTCCCAGCCGAAATAATCGAAAATGTACCGCTGCCTCCTGGTGTTGGCGATATGGTCTTTTCCCCGGATCACATGCGTCACCCCGAGCAGATGGTCATCCGCCGCCACCGAGAAGTTCATCAGGGGGTAGACAATGGCTTCGATCCTCGGGTGAAGGGGCTGGCGCAGGATTCGGAATGCCGGGAAGTCCCGCATCGCCGGGTCAGGGTGATCGAGGTCTGTCCTGACCCGGACAGAGGCCTCGCCCTCGTAAAACTCTCCGGCGAGCATCTTCTCCCAGAGCGCAAGGTTCTCTTCAGGCGAAAGGGATCGGCAGGGGCAGGCGATCTTCTGCTGCTTCAACTCCCTGAAATGCTCATTTTCACAGGTGCAGACATATGCACCCCCGCGCTCGATCAGTTCCCTCCCATAGCGGTAGTAAAGATCGAACCGGTCACTCTGATACACCACCTCATCGATTGACAGCCCAAGCCATTCGATATCCTCTACCACCATCCGGTAGGCATCAGGGTCGACCCGCTTTGGGTCGGTATCTTCGATCCGGAGGATGTATTTCCCGCCATAGCGCTCCACATATGCATCATTCAGCACGGCTGCCCGGGCATGCCCGAGGTGCAGTGGCCCGCTGGGATTCGGGGCGAACCGCATCACGACACCGTGATCCGATTTCTCGAGATGAGGGAGCTCTTTCACATGCACCCGGGGTCGGTGCATGTCATCGGCAAGATCCGGTGCGAGCATACGAAGCTGTTCCTCACGCTCCACGGGAGAGAGCGCGGCAACCTGCGCGAGCACCGCCCCCATCAGCACCGATGCTTCCTTTGCCCGCATCCGGAATTCGGGATACTTCCCCATGACCATCCCGATAACAGTCCCTGCCTTCGGAAGACTTGAATGTTTCACCGCATTTTGCAGGGCAAAAATAAAAAGGGCTTTCTGGAGGTCTTCTTCCATGGTTTAATAACTCCGGGCGATGAAATAATCAGCGATCTCTGAAAGCAGTCTTTTCTCTTCTGAATCAGGGAGGATGCTGATACGCTGCTTGCCATTGTTGATCAGGCCACGGGCGGTATTCCTGACCTCGTCAAGGACGCCAAGCGACTCGAGGTCCCGTATGACCGAATCAATCTCGTCAGGTGAGAGGTCACGGCGATATTCTGACAGGTCAAGCCCTTTTTCAAATGCCTTCATGGCGATCAGGGTCTTTTTTCCTTCCCGCAGGTCGGACGCCCGGTCCTTTCCGCTCACTTCAGGGGGGGCAACAAGATCGATGATATCGTCCTGGATCTGGAATGCCATGCCAATCCCCAGCCCGAAATGATACAGGGCATCGACATACGATGGGTTTCCACTGGCGAGGATACCCCCGATGCCGGCTGAGGCTGCATAGAGGACCCCAGTCTTCTTCTCCACCATCTTCATGTACTCCCCCTCGAGCACATCATCCCTCGACGCAAAAGACATATCCATATGCTGCCCCTCGCAGATCAGCACCGAGGTCCGGCCCAGCATCGAGATTGCCCGCACCTTGGCATTGTCGGGGGCATCAGCCATGGCGATGAATTCAAAGGCGCTGGCAAAGAGCACATCACCCGCAAGGATAGCCGTCGGCATATCCCATTTCGTATGGACTGTCGGAACACCTCTCCGCACCACGTCTCCGTCCATGATGTCGTCATGGATAAGCGTGAAACTATGGGTGAGCTCAAGGGCAAGTGCCGCAGGCATCAGGTCGATTGAACTCCCTTTCCGTATCGCATCGGCAGAGAGAAGCAGCAGGACCGGCCGCAGCCGTTTTCCTCCCGCAAGGAGCAGGTGGGAGCTCGCCGAGCCGAGATCTCCGCAAGTCTCCCCAAAATACCGGTAGATGTGTTTGTCCACCTGCTCCGCAGTGTTCTCAAGATATTCCTTCAGATCCATCGTGATGCTCCCTTTTCAGACCAGTTTGATCCGCATACCGTTTGACATGAGGTGCACATCGT
This sequence comes from uncultured Methanoregula sp., assembly GCA_964598015.1. GTDB lineage: Archaea > Halobacteriota > Methanomicrobia > Methanomicrobiales > Methanospirillaceae > UBA9949. The sequence goes on from CAZRAQ010000015.1 coordinate 10,483, forward strand.
TGTGGAGGGTATATCCCATCCCCCCAGCAAATTCTGCATAAGCGGAAGTCATCTTGAGGTTCCCATGTGCCGGGATGATATGCTGGGGGTTCAACATGCTGACAAACTCGTAATGGTCCTCCCGGTAGGCATGGCCGCTCACATGGAGATCCGGGAAGATCCGTGCCCCTGCCATGTTCAGGTGTGCCTCGATCATATACCGCTGGCCGATATTCATCGGATTGGGGATAATCTTGGCAGAGAAGATCACCTTGTCACCCTTCTCGACCTTGTACGGAGTGTCACCGAGTGCAATCCGTGTCAGGATTGAGCCCGGTTCACCCTGGTGACCGGTGATAATCGGAAGAAATTTTTCCTTGCCCATCTTGATCATACGCCGGAGCGTCCGGTCCACCGTACGACGGTTCCCAAACATGCTCATCGTCTCCGGGAACGCAACCAGTTTCATCTGCTCGGCAGTTGAGCTGTACCGCTCCATCGAACGGCCGAGCAGTACCGGTTTCCGGCCAATCTCATGGGCGCATTCGGCAATCGTCTTGACTCTGGCGATATGCGAGGAAAAGGTGCTGACGACAATTGCGTTCTTGTCGTCCTCGTAACTCGTGATAGTTTCACGGACGAGGTCACGGGCGATCCGTTCGCTTGGCGCTCGGCCCCGGTTTTCGATGTACGTACTCTCCGTGATGAGGGCAACCACCCCTTCCTTTCCAATCTGCCGGAGACGGGCAAAATCCGGCGCATCGCCGATGACCGGAGTCCGGTCCAGCTTGTAATCGCAGGCATAGACCACTGCCCCTTTCGGAGTGTGGAGCACAACGGTTGCCGTATCGATGATACTGTGCTGCATCCTGACAAACTCGAGGGTGAGCTGCTGCGACAACGTGTACTTCTGGCCATGCTTCAGAGCGAAGAGCTTGTTGTTCACCCCAAACTTCTGCTCTCCGGCGATCTGCTGCCGGATAAGCTCAATGGTATAGGGTGTCCCGATGATGGGGGCATTATACCTGTGCGCAAGTTTCGGGATTGCCCCGATATGGTCCAGGTGCCCGTGAGAGCATACGATTGCCTTTACGCTGCCTTCAACGGTATTCATCATCGTGTCATCAGGAATCGCCTTCATCTGTATGAGATCCAGCGAATGCAGGTTCTCGACCTCGGCTTCCTCGTGAATCATTACCTGATCCAGGCGAAGGCCCATATCCAGAATAACGATCTCTTTTCCGCAGCGGACGGCGGTCATATTTCTCCCGACCTCTTCGTACCCGCCCACCGCGATTATCTCAATATCCATTATTTTCCTCCATTTATTTCTTCATCATCTGTCGCGTCCTGCCGGTTATGTAAGGCCGCCTCTCCCGGAGTGCTCCCGGATGTTGTGCACCGGAGAGGAACATGGCCACCCGCAGTTCATCGCAGAATGCTGTTACGGTTCTTTCCAATTCTTTTTCTCCCTGCATTGCAGGTTTCAGGAGCGGCAGCGCCACACCGCAGAGGTCGGCGCCAAGCGCGATCGCCTTTGCCATTTCGATGCCGTTCCTGATGCCTCCCGTCGCGATCACCGGTCCTCCGGTGCGGGCGACCTCCATGAGGCTGACCACGGTAGGGATCCCCCAGTCTTCAAAAATTTTTGCAAGCGGGGGATGCCCGGAGTTTTCACTCCATGCGTCAGGCACGGTGCGGAGCCCTTCTACCGCTGCCCATGACGTGCCACCCCATCCGCCTACATCGAGAGCCTTTGCACCGGCCTCAAAGCAGAGGCGGGCGGTCTCAGCTGAGATCCCGCTCCCCGTCTCCTTCACGATGACCGGGATACGAAACTCCGTACAGAGCTCGGTGATCGCGTCAAGGCAGCCCCTCGCATTGTGATCTCCTTCCGGCTGGAGGGCTTCCTGCAGGAAGTTGAGATGCACTGCAATCGCATCGGCATCGATCATCGCTGCTGCCCGCTCAGCCCATTCGATGCCATGGTCCCTGAGCTGGACGGCGCCGATATTGCCCACAAGGAATGCCTTTGGGGCCTCCTCCCGCACGACCGAGAAGGTGTCTTCAAGGGTGCCATTCTCAAGGGCCGCGCGCTGGGAGCCAACCCCCATACCTATACCATGTGCTGCGGCGGACCGGGCAAGGAGCCGGTTCACCTCTTTTGTCCCGGGATGTCCCCCCGTCATCCCTGCAATAAACAGGGGTGATTCGAAGGTATGCCCCAGAAACCCGGTCCTGGTCTCGATACAATCAAGGTCACATTCGGGAAGGGCGGAATGAACAAGCCGGATGTCTGAAAACCCCGGGTCACCACGCTCAATGTTCCGTTCAAGGCAGATGCGGAGATGGTCAAGCTTCCTTCCGGAAGTGCTTCTCTGTGGTTCCACCATTCCTATCCGCCTCTCACCACGGTTCCCCCGTGAGGCCTCCCCTCAAGGAAAGCCCCTGTCTGTGCGACATGGAAGATCTCGGAGCACGTCCCCTCACGGGCCAGGGCAAGCAACTCCCGTATCTTCCCTTCCATCCCTCCGGTAACATCGGTATGGAGGGACGACCCGATCCGGACCTGGCCGATGGTCTGCGGAGTCAGCACGGGTATCACCGCACCCCCGGCAAGGACTCCAGGAACATCGGTGGCAAGCCCTATCCGTTCAAACCGGAGTGCATGACCCAGATACGACACGAGCTGGTCCCCGGAAACGATCGTTGCTCCCTTCATCCCGTCCATCACGACATCACCGTGCAGAACCGGTACAATGCCCCGGGAGAGCATCTCCCGGATATGCCGGCATTCCATCGAGACGATCCGGCCATTCTCGGCATAGCAGGAATCCAGCGGGTGTATCCCGATAGCCTCTGTGCCCTTCTCACGAAGGGCGGCAACCACGATGCTGTTCAACCTCGATACGGCCTGGTGGGTGACAAACACACCCTCGAGGTTCTGACCGGTCAGCCCCTCCATCAGCTGGAACCGGTGTGCTTCAGGATGCCCGCAGGATCCGGCTCCATGCACGATCAGGAGCTGTTCCTTGCGATGACCGGCGATCTCCCGGGAGAGCATGGCAAGGTTTTCCTGCATGACTCTCCCCTGGCCGCCCTTTTCTGTCAGTACACTCCCCCCCAGTTTCAGCAGAACAGGCTCAGGCATCCTTCTCCTTCCTGACTCCTTCGGTATCGATGCTTGTCGAGAACGCCCGGGCCTCGCACGATTCGATGGCCCCCGCCACGCGGCTTTTCAGGTGTTTGGGGCAGATCGCGATCATGCATCCGCCGCCGCCGGCTCCGGTCAGCTTTGCACCATAGGCACCTGCAGTGCGGGCTGCAAGAACCAGGCGGGAGAGCTGAGGATGCCCCACTCCGAGAACCTCCAGCAGTGCATGGTTCATGTTCATCAGATCCCCAAGTTTCTGTGCATCGGTCATAAAGTGCATGGCAGAGAGCGAGACCGCTCCGATTGCATCGAGAACCGGATCACAGATCTGCGGATTGGTTTTCTTCAGCTCAGCGACGAGTTCCACCATCTTTGCCGTATTGTGCTGGACCATGGAATTTCCAATGACCAGGTGAAAATGGTGCGGGGCAAGCCTTCTCCGTGAGGTCCCGGTGATGAAGACCAGGCCGCCAAAGGTCGATACCGTGGTATCGGTCGGGCTCGCCCGCCCCTTCTGCACCTTCTTCTCAATGGAAAATGCCATATCTGCGATCTCCTCAGGCTTGTACTTTTTCCCGAACTCATCGTTGATTGCCGAGAGGGTGGCAACCGTTACCGCTGCCGAAGAGCCAAGGCCGGATGAGCTCGGGAGTTGGGAGTTGACGTAGACGCTTCCCCTGACCCCCATCTCGTCAAAGCAGTTGTCAATATAGGGAGATTTGGCGTGGTGCGCCATCCGGCTCTTTCGTACCGTGACAAAGACCCTGGGTTTGATCGCCATGGCGATCCCGGGCTTTCCGTATACAACCGCATGCTCGCCGAACAGGAAGACCTTGCCCGGTGCACTCCATGTTGCCACCCTCACATCACCGCGATGGCTGCGTAGCCCACGACCTCGGGATCCCCCGTTGAATCCCCGCTGGTGGCATACCGGATCAACCGGCCTGTACGGGCTCCCCGCTCCTTGCAGATATGACAGACTGCAGCAATCGGGCCGTACCCGCATGCACTGACCCGTCTCCTGGCTATTCTCCGGTAGAATTCAGGAAGATCGAGAGAGGAAAGGGCTTCAATCGCATAGCCATCGTTCTCCCTTGCCGCTGCAATCGGGACGTAATGGGAGAAATCGCTCGATGCAACAAACCGGATATCATCCCGTCCGGTCTGATGGATCGCATCAAGCACCTTCTTTGCAAGCATCTCTCCCGCTGCATACTCCTGGTCTCCCATCAGGATTGGCAGAATCCTCGCCCGGGGGAACCGGTATTGTATGAAGGGCATCTGCACCTCAAGCGAATGCTCACCGCGGTGGGCGACTTCATCTGTCTCAAGATCAATCGCAGACCCGAGTTCCGGGTCGATATCAACGATTCCAAGGGGTGTTTCCCACGGGACCTGCGAGATACAGGTGTGATATCCTTTGTGGCTGGGCCCGATGACGATGAAGGTACCCGAGAAAGCTGGGGGGATTGTGCTGAAAGCACTGGCTGCAACCGCTCCGGAATACGGATACCCTGCATGGGGGGAGACAATCCCCTTTGCGTCACAGGGATCCTCCCTGCCGCTGAACAACTTTTCCAGCAGCTGCTCGAGATCATGAGGATCCCTCGGATAGAACATTCCTGCAACTGCGCAGGTGCGAATCTTCATCGGATATCCCTCTTTTTCTCCTGATATTTAAAGTTCGGTCTCGAAGTCCTCTACAGACAGAGACGTGGTAATACCCCGGGCTTTGAGCATCTCCCGGGTGAGGAGGTAGTATATCATGGAGAGGGCTTTTCTTCCCTTGTTATTGGTGGGAATGACCAGGTCGATATAACTCGTCATGTTGTTGGTATCGCACAACGCCACGATAGGGATGCCGCACTGGACTGCTTCTTTTATTGCCTGAGAATCTCCGATGGGGTCGGTTACGATGACAACCTCAGGTTCCATGTACCCGTTCAGGTTCTGGTTGGTGAGCTTGCCAGGGATAAAACGCCCGGTAGCCGCCGTTCCCCCTATCGTCTCGGCAAACTTCTTTGCCGGGTACTGGCCATACTGCCGGGAGGTTACCACCAGGATCTTCGGTGGTTCATACTGGCTCAGGAACCGCGCAGCAGTCTTGATCCGATCATCGGTCTCCCTGATATCAAGTATGTAGAGCCCGTCACCACGGACACGGTAGATAAACCGTTTCATATCCTTGCTTTTCTGCTGGGTACCGATGTGGATTCCCGCCGCGAGATATTCCTCAACCGGGACAAGCGGCTCCTTTAGTTCAATTTCCATCTCGTTTTCCGTCATGCTATCTGTTCCTCGATTCGAATAAGTTCGTTTAATTTTGCAGTCCGCTCCCCGCCAACAACACCGGTCTTGATGAAAATACACTGGAAGGCCGTTGCCAGGTGGGCGATTGTTGCGTCGGTCGTCTCACCGGAACGGTGACTCATGACTGTATCCAACCCGTTGCTGTGGGCTAGGTGGACAGCCTCAAACGTGTCGGTAAGCGTCCCCACCTGGTTTGGTTTGATCAGGACGCAGTTCGCTGATCCCTGTTCTATTCCTTCGACGATACGGGAGGCACTGGTGACAAAAAGATCATCACCGCAGATGAGACACCTGTCCCCTACCTGAGCGGTCAGGTCGGAGAACCCAGGGAAATCTTCTTCGTGAAGGGGATCTTCCACATAGAGCAGATCATAGCGGTCCACAAGCTCGCTGATATAGGCGACCTGATCCTCAGTTGTCCGGTTCTTCTCCCTGTACTGGTAGACAGCCCCGTCTTCTCGCCAGAGCTGGCTTGCCGCAACATCGAGACCAAGCCGGATACTGATATCAAGCTCATCGGATACTGTGCCGGCAGCCTCGCTGACGATCTCGAATGCCTCGGCATCGGATATGGAGGGTGCCCAGGCACCCTCATCCCCTTTCCCGCAGGCCTTTCCGCGTCCTTTCAGGAGGGCCTTGATCGCCTTGTGCACCGCTGCATTTGCATATACCGCATCTTTTGGTCCCGATGCTCCGGTAGGCACGATCAGGAATTCCTGGATCTCGGTCGCATTCTCGGCATGTGCACCTCCCCCGATCACATTGCCGAGGGGAAGGGGGAGAGAGGGGACAAATACCCCTCCCAGATACTCATACAACTCAAGGCCGAGCGATGATGCTGCTGCCTTTGCATTGGCCAGTGAGACCGCAACGGCGATATTTGCACCGAGTGCTGAGAAATCCCCGGTCCCGTCAACTTCGCGGAGAATGCCGTCGATAGCAACCTGGTCCCGTGAATCCTGCCCGATGAGAGCAGGGATAAGGTTCTTGTCAGCAAACTCGATTGCCGATCCCGGTTCCTTCACCTTTGCCTCGTACAGTCCAGTACTGGCGCCGCTTGGGGCTGCAGCTCTGCCAAATCCGGTCTCGGCATACACGTCAGCCTCTACGGTGGGATTACCCCTGCTGTCCAGTATTGTCCTCAAATGGATCTCGCAGATGATAGTCATGTGATTTCTACTTCCTCTTTACCGTGATGGGAATAATGTCGTGTGCAAATTCCTCGAGAGCGATCTCGAGCGGATCGATCTTCGCAGTCCTGATAAGCAAAGGAGCACCCATCGATATTTGTAGAGCACGGGCTCCGATGATCCGGGCTCTCTCATACCGGGTGTACGACTCTTTCATGTAACCTCAGAATTTTCCATGGATGGTTGAATGGGGTCGCTGAGATTCGAACTCAGGTCACAGCGTCCCGAACGCCATAGGATAGGCCAGGCTACCCCACGACCCCTCACTGATATGGGTTGAGATCATCGATTATCTCCTTATGGGTCAATAATATGCGGCGGCAGCAGTACCGGTCGATGTGGAGGTCATCGAGGATCCGTTTTGGATCCTCTCCTGCTTCCCTGCGCCGCTTGAACTCCTCATATGCCGGGGATATCACTTTCCCACAGGTGAAACACCTCACTGGTATCATAACGGTCGATCTCCTACTTTGTTTTGGTAGCTTAACGATAAGACTTTTGGAATTTCTTCCTTGCACCCCGTCCGTGGGGTTTTTTCGATTCTTTCTGCCGTGAATCATTCACGAGCAGTGAACGGTCGTACGAGACATAGACATCCTTGATCTGGGGATCGTTGTGCCATTTGAGGATCCCCCGTGCAAGTGCTGTCCGGACTGCCTCGGCCTGACCCATGATCCCTCCGCCGTGAACATCGATTGCTGCATCGATTCCTTCAAGGACATTCGGGATCAGGAGAAGAGGTTCGGCTATTTTGAGCCTCACCATCTCGTTTGGGTAGATGTCGAGGGGAACCGAGTTGATCCTGACGATTCCGCTGCCTGGCCTGAGCGTTGCCCGGGCGATCGCGGTCTTTCTCTTTCCGCTCGTATTAACAATCTTTGCCATGCTCTCACCCTCCTTAATATTTCGCTCCGAGGAACGTGCTCACTGCACCCACGGTCACAAATTTCGGGGTGTTCAGCCGGTTCATGTGTGCATCTTCAAGGACTTCCCGCTCACTGCCGACAAACTCGACGGGGATGCCCACGTAGACCCTGACACGCCTGAAGGCATCGCTGCCTACGGTTCTCTTGTAAGGGAGCATGCCCCTGATAGTTCGTTTCACGATATGGTCGGGTCTTCGCGGGAAGAACGGACCTCCCTCACGCGACCCCCTGGACCTTTTGTGTCCATAGTTGGCGAGCACCCGGGCCCTGCTTCCGGAGATTACCGCCTTCTCGGCATTGACAATGGCGATCTCCTCTCCACTCATCGCCCTCCGGGCAACCATGCTGGCCATCCGACCGAGAAGCAGTCCGTCTCCATCGATAACTGTCACCATCTTCTCACCTCAGTATCCGAACTTTGCTTCCCTTGGGATTGGCTGTAATCAGCTGCTCAATACTCATGCATTCACCCTGTGCCTCCCTGATCTTTTCAGATGCGGATTCTGAAAAGTTGAGGGCGGCTACTCTCACCGACATATCGAGCATCCCGCTGCCAAGGACCTTGCCGGGGACGATGATAGTCTCCCCGTTTGCAGCATACCTGTTGATCTTGCTCAGGTTTACCTCGGCATAATTTCTGCTCGGGGCCTCGAGCCGGTCGGCGATGTCCCTCCAGATGTTCACCTCATTCTCCCTCGAAGTGGTCTTCAGGAGGGAGATAAGGGTGGTGAGGCGGGGGTTTGTCTTCCTGCAATTCATCTTATTCATCCCGGGTCTCTCCTGTAATCTCTTCAATCTGCGCGGTAAGTGCAGTGGACTGTGTCCTGATATAATCCAGTGCATGACCGATGATCTCCCTGACCGGAAGAGAGCCGTCACCCTCAACCACGAAGAGGAACCGTGAGTCATCGGTTTTCACTACAATTCCGGGCTTTTCACCGATCCCGGTGTTCATGCATGCCCGCACACAGAGCTGGCAGAGTGAACATTCCTCAAGCTGCCCATCAATCACGGCAACCCGCCCTTTCCTTAACTCGAGGATGCCTCGAGGGCACTCCTCGACACACTGCCCGCAGCCATCGCACTGGTCATTGATCTCAATGACTGGTTGCAGCTTGTAGCCGCATGCCGTGGTGGGCTGCCATTTTGCATGCTCCCTGCCAACAGACATCACGGCCCGTGCTTCAAGGACCACTTTCTGGTCCTTGATCAGTTTCACGATGGGGATATCCGGCTCGGCAGGACCAATCTTCGGATCCTGCGAGATGAGGTCCCTGGAATAGACCATCGCCGGCCCCTCCACACTCATGGTGAAAACAACACTACAGGAAGGACAGCCTTCCCCTCCACAGGTGCACTGGGAACACGGCACCAGGATACCTCCGTCGCTCCTTATGGGGATGAGACCGAGCCGGTGGGTGAGCATCTCGTCAAAGAGAGCACTCGTGTTGTCATAAATTTTTACAGTCTCGATTGCAAGCGTCGGGACCTCCCCGATCATTGCTCTCCGGACAGAGTTGGCAAAGGGGGTGCTGCAGCCTGCGAGCTGGAAGCGGGCGTTGTTCTCATCGAGCCTGGAAAATATGATCTCCATCACACTCTCCTTCCTCGCCTGCCGCCCTTCCCCCGGATCGAATCATGAGGAACAGGCGTGACATCCTCGATCCTCCCGATCCTCATGCCGGCCCGTGCCAGTGCACGGATAGCGGCCTGGGCTCCTGGTCCGGGACTCCGCTGTTTTCCGCGGCCCGGGGCTCGTACCTTGACATGCACCCCGATAATTCCCTTTTCCATTGCAGTCTGTGCGACATTGATCGCCATCTGCATCGCTGCGTACGGAGAACCCTCGTTCCTGTCCTGCTTCACCACCATGCCGCCACTGCTCTTCGTGACCGTTTCAGCCCCGGAGAGATCGGTGACGGTGATGATGGTGTTATTGAATGAAGCATAAATGTGGGCGATTCCCCACTTTTCCTTCTCGCCTGCCATAATCTATCTCCCCGGTTTTGTTATCCGTGTCTTCTCGGCATGGTCAGGGGCTGCGAGCGGTGATTTTCCGTAGTACGAGATCTGACTCTCCTCTGCCCTTGTCACGCGATAGCCAGGGATACTGCAGCGCCTCCCATTGACCGCGATGTGTCCGTGCGTGATCATCTGTCGTGCCTGTTTGGGTGAGCGGGCAAGCCCCTGTCGGTAGACCAGGGTCTGGAGCCTTCTTTCAAGACCCTGCTGGACCTTGAGGGAGAGGACGTTGTCGATATCAGCATCCGGCCCGAGCAACCCTGACCGCTGCATGTGCCCGATAAGCTCGTCCTTCTTCGATTCGAATACAACCCGATCCGTACCAGTCGACATGAGGGCGAGGAGTTCACGCGCTGCCTTCCGGTAGCGCCTGAGGTAACTCTGGGCTTTCCAGACCTCCCGCTTGTTCCGGAGCCCGTACTCGATTGCGAGCTTGGTCTCCTCTTCGATTCTGGATTTCTCGAAGGGGCGCTTCGGCGTCTGGTACTGTTTATAATTCTTTCCCGGATATCCCATCCTCTCACCTTACTCCTTCTTCTTTTTCACACCGACAGTCAATCCTGTTCTGCCGGTAGACTTCGTCCTCTGGCCGCGGACCTTCTGGCCGGTCTCATGCCTGATTCCCCGATAGCACCTGATTTTCCTGAGGAGATTGATATCCTCATCCTTTACCGTGCTTACATCGGTACCGAGGATGTGTTTAGCTTCCCCGGTATAGACATCCTTCGGCCGGTTCATCATCCACGAGGGGACTCTCTGGGAATACGAGTCCGTTATTTCACGGATCCGGTCGACCTCTTCGTCCTTGAGGCGCCCCATGGTCTCCTTCTCGTCCACTTTCGCCAGCATGGCAATGATCTGGGCGGTGTGCATGCCTACACCCCTGATCCCGGTCAGTGCGATATGAACAGGTTTAGTCCCGTCCAGGTCAGTGTTGCCGACCCTTACGAAATACTTGATATCTTCTTCCTGAGCCATCCAATCCCTCGTTGACTGAAGCATTCTTTGGAGCGCTGAGGGAGGGATTTGAACCCTCGAGTCCCAGGGGGACACAGGTTTAGCAAACCTGCGCCATACCAGGCTTGGCTACCTCAACAGGAGAATCTCGCGTCTTTTGGACACTCGCAGCACACCATGTGCCGCTCCATGAATGGTGCTTTATTATTGGGAACAATCGGATAATAACCCTTTGGGTCCTCCTCTTTCCCTTGACCCGGGGGAGCTTACCGCGAAGTTCTGCCTGCCCGCCTTATTTTACGCCCAATAAGTCCGGAGGTGATAATCGGAAGCGCGATGGTTGCATCGCAAAAACACTGTACCCTGGGGGCCTGGGGGGCTTCCTTCCCCCATGAGATTGCCTCCTCGAATGTGCACCCGGAGAGTCCCCCCCAGTGAGGGGCATCAGTGGTATACTGGATCGCATAGGCATGACCCTCCTGGCCTGCGTCGTACATGTCCGCTATGACCTGGGTCTGCTGGATGAAATTTTTGGGCACCCCGCCACCGATATACACGACCCCTGTCTTCTTTGAATCCTCCACGATACGGGCAATCTCATCAACATCAGCAATCTGGTCGATATTTACCTTGATCCCATTCCTGCGTGCAACCATGAGCCCTATCCCTATAGAAGAGTCACACAGTGCAGGGATGAAGACCGGGACCTTCTCTTTCACACAGGTCGAGAGGAGCGATCTCCTGTCCGGATACTGGCTGATCATCCAATCGCCAAACCTGCAAATGAACTCTGCAGAAGATCCGGAGAATGGCGCAACCGTTCCGGCAAAATCAGCAAATTTCAGGTCGATGCTCCTGAACTGCGCCTCATACGCGTACACATCATATATCCTGTCAATCCCCTTGGATAACAGGAGTGAATCATCTGCATGGTGGTGACCGAGGTAATGGCTGACGCCGAAATGTTCACAGATATCATGAAAGATGTTGGCACCGGTGGACACAATGACGTCTACGTAGTGGTTTTCCACAAGTTCTATCAGGCACTGTTGCATCCCGGCAGGGATCATCGCACCGGAGAGTCCGAGGAGGATGGTGCAGTCAGGGTCCTGGCACATCTGTGCCCAGATTTCGATTGACTCCCCGAGTTTCCTCCCCTGAAACCCGGTAGCGCTCATCCTTTCCAGGAGACGGGAGACGTCGTTTGTTGGCGAAACAGGCGTCCTGGGTTTCATATCCATAGGTAGTACATTCGTTTCTGCCGGAGCATGATAATGATTATTAAAAATCCGCGATCCTGAAGGAATTCCCGGGAGAAAAAATTAAAGGGCCCTGATCAGGGAGTCCCGGGTGACCAGGCCTGCAAGCGTTTCGCCCCTGACGATAGGAACTGAGCTGATGTTCTTTGCAACCATCAGATTGATCACCTCATCGACCGTCGATCCGGCACTGACCGAGACCACCGGCTTGCTCATGATATCCTTGACAAGGAGGTTCCTGATCCGGTGGTCCTGGTGTTTATCGTCCACTACCTCGCGGAAGTTCCGCATTGCGACCGCCACATCCGTCTCAGTGACAATGCCAGCGACACGGTCCTGATCGGTAACAATAAACCTGACGATATTGTCATCAATCATTCGCCTCCGCAAATGTACCACCCTCTCTTCGGTGTCGATGGTGCAGGCCTCCTCCATCACCTCTTCAAGGGTGCTGTTCGGTCGGTACACCTTGAGCAGGTCCTCTGCAGTCACCTTACCGATTAGCCGGTGGTCCTCGTCATACACGACAACAAGCTTGTATGCCTGGAGGAGCGGGATCAGGATCTCGATGTCCTGATCCGGGTAGACCGTGGTGAAATCCTCCTCGACCGTGTTTGCCACATGGATTGAGTTCGGGGAGAGGGATGAATTCCGCTTGGTACCCAGCTTTTCAGCGACGCTTCGACGTGAAACAGTTCCCACAACAGAATTATTGTTCATCACGATAAGCGGGTCAATGCCCTCGTTCAGCATTTTATCGAGCGCTTCGGTGATCACCGCAGATTTTGCGATGGTGACCGGGCGCGACATGATGTCCTTGACAAAGAGTTCTTCGGTCATTGTGCAACTTCCCTTATGATATCGTCTCTCTTGATGATTCCCCTTATTATCTGATCTTCCACAACAATAAGACTGTTTATGCCCTGATCCCGCATGACTGCAGCCGCATCCATAACCGATGCGTCGGGAGCTATCGTCATGACAGGACGCGACATCAGATCTTCTGCAACAACTGCAGTCTCGTATACATGCCGCAGCGCCTTTTTCCCTCCAGGCTCTTCCTTTCTGAGCCGGGTGATATCTTTCACCGGGAGGTCAGCTTTTTCATTGGTATAGAGGAAAAATGCAAGGTTACTCTCCGTGACAATTCCGGCAAGACTCCCATCGTTATTCACCACCACCACCTTATCGTTTCTCTCCCTCATGAGATCAATGACGTGATCGAGCGAATGGTAGCGGCTCACGGTAATGACCTCATCCATTATCTCGTCCACCCGCATCGACAAAGATCCGATTCGCGCAGATTTCATCAGGTCCGATTTTGTGATAATTCCCTTCATCTGATGGGAATCCACAACAGGGATTCCTGATATATCGCGGTCAACCATGAGGCATGCGACCTTCTCGATGGAGGCATCAGAGGTGACGGTAACCGGATCCGGGGTCATGAGAACCGACACCGGGATGCTGTCGATCGGCCTCCTGCGCCAGAGTGGCTCGCTCTGGCGGAGCCGGTACCCGATATCCTTCTTGGTAATGATGCCGGAAAGAACGGACGTATCCATGACGGGGAGACGGGATATTCTGTGTTTCAGCATCAGGTTGCGGGCCCGTGCAACATTTTCTCCCGGGTCGATGATGTACACCGGGGAGCTCATCACATCACCTGCTTTCATTTCAGGCTCACTTCCTTGAGAGGGCTTTTACCAGGTCAAACTCGGTCACCAGGCCAACCAGCCGGGCATTCTCGATTACCGGGAGAGCCCCGACATTCCGATCGAGCATATCCCTCGCAGCATCATTGATGCTCCGCTCGGGTGATGTCGTGAAGAGTTTTCCTGATACGAGGTTTCGCACCGCAAGATCCATCACTTCGGCGACGTTCCCTGTATGCAGTTGTGAAAAGACCTTTTTTGTCCCGAGATATTTCATGATGTCGGTGGTGGTAATAATCCCGTATACAATGTCGTTACTGACGACAGGGAGTCTTCTGAACCGGTGAGTTGTCATATCTCTGGTGACCGTCCTGATTGGGCAGTCAGGATCAGTAACGCGGAGCGCAGTACTCATGATGTCGTTGACACAAAGACCCGACTTTTCTGTTGCGAGTACTTTCATAACGTCACGCTCAGTCACGATTCCCACAAGGACCCCGTCAGTATCCACGATCGGCATTCCCCCCACCTTCCTCTTGATGATAACTTCTATGGCATCATTGATGGTCGCGGAATCCTGGAGCGTGGTCATCTGCTGGGTCATGATGCTGCGAACTCCCTCGTTGATTGCCGAGAGGAGATTTCCGCCATGCTTGATCTTGACGAGGTTGAACTTATCACCGCCGCCCATGAAATTGATGATATCCCCCGAAGTGATAATTCCCCTGAGCTTCCTGCTCCCTGCATCCACAACCGGTAGCCTCCGGAATCCGCAGTCGGTCATGGTCTCTACAGCGGCGAGAATCGGCATGGTAGGGGGAACCGAGACGACGTCCCGGGTTGCTATAGCCATGATCTCTCCTTCCCGGGTCACGATATGGGACTTGAACTCGACCGGCCCCCGGTCAAGTTTTCCTGGCATTTTCAGGAGCTTATCGCCCTGTTTGAAATTACGGTCATTTGTATGCATCTCTTCCCTCATTTCATGGTTCGTGTTCAAGAGAAGCGGTTCATCCACCACCGCGTGGGAGGTGGTGTCCCTTTCCGGCCTTCCTGCTCATGCAAGGCAATTCAGGACATCATGCCGGTCGATAATCCCTATGATCTGATCGTTCTCCATGACCGGGAGCCGGCTGATGTCGTGCTTCACCATCATGTCAGCGGCGGTCCGGACTTCATCATGAGGTCCGGCAGTCACGACAGGGGTCGTCATCAGGCTGTCAACCGTTGTCGTGGTTTCGGATGACCCGCGCCATCTCCCGTCTTTCAAGAGATCGCGCCTGGAGATCATCCCCACGAGTTTCTTTTTCTTCAGTACCGGAAATGCAGAGTATCCACTGTCGACGATGAGCGTATGGATCCGCTGAAGAGTGTCTCCTGCCGTACATGCGACAACGTCCCTGGTCATGGCATCACCTACTGATCCATGAAGCAGCTGCATGGTGATGACGACCGGAAAGAGCTCGGATAACAGCACCCCGCCCAGCAGGATTGCCTGTTCATCCACAACAGGCACACTGTCGGTCCTGTTTGTCCTGATAGTTGCGAGCACTTTTCCCACGGAATCACCCGCATGCACAGGGGTGATATCCTTTATGAATCCATCAATGGTGACGTCAGATTTCGTGGCTGTGATACGGAGGACATCGGTGATATCGATATATCCGTACAGCTTTCGTTTCCCGTCATGCACATAGACCTCGCGATAGATGTTCTCCCGGAGGATCTGGCGTGCCTTCGTGATACGGTCATCCGACCTGAGGGCCGGGAACTCGACCATGAAATCTGCCGCCTTCTTCATTGGAGGAGGTCCTCCTCCCGGCATGAAGTACAGAGCATCACGGTATCATTACGGCGGAGATCATCAGACATCTGTCCGCACCGGCTGCAGAGTCCGACTTCTATCTCTTCGAGCCTGTTGATCTCGATCAGATCGTTCATGAGCTCGTTGATCTCAGTCGAGACAGTCAGGATATCCCTGACGGTGACGATCCCGATAACCCTGTTTTCATCATCAACAACCGGCAGCCTGCGGACGCGGTTCCTGATCATCATGTGAGCCGCATCGCGTACGGTCTTGTCAGAACGAATCGTGATCAGGGGGGTGCTCATAACTTCGCTTACCATGACTGCCCCGGGCTTTTTATCCTTGGCAACCACCTTGCAGTTGATATCTTCTTCGGTCACAATACCGATAGGGAGGTTATTCCGGAGCACGATACAGCTCCCCACCTCATCACGGCACATAGCCATCGCTGCACGTGCCACCGATGCATCGGACTGAATGGTGGTGGGGTTTCCCTTCATCACTTCTTTCAGCTGCACCCGCGTTTCAAACCGGATCGAGTCTGAGGTTTTTTTCAATCATTCACCCCCAATAAGCGTCCCTTACAACTGGGATGCGCAGTAACCATTACTGCGAGCCTTCAATATTAACTGATCGATGCGTATAAAATATCCTTCATTTGGCATACCGGATCCAGGTACAAAAACCATATTAATGACGCTGTTCCATAGGGTATATGCGAAGGACCTTGCCACCGGGATGCATTTCCGGATCAACTGCCGCTTCGAGGTGATGTATGAGTATTTTTGTTCAGGCCAAAAAACGTGTCTCGAAATTTCTCATGGCCTTTTTTAAAAAAAGGCGTTCACGAATCGGAATTTATGGTCCCCCCAATGCAGGCAAGACGACGCTCGCTAACCGTATTGCTCGGGACTGGACCGGGGAACTGGTAGGTCCGGTGAGCGAGATTCCCCACGAAACCCGCAGGGCGACACGAAAGCAGGATATCACGATTACCGGAAACAACGGAAGCACCATCACTATCGATATCGTCGATACCCCAGGGGTGACCACCAAGATCGATTACAAGGAGTTCATCGAGTATGGGGTAGGGAAGGATGAGGCGATCACGAGGGCCCGCGAAGCGACGGAGGGCGTTGCTGAGGCGATGCACTGGCTCCGGGAAGACATCGATGGGGTGATATACATGCTTGATGCGACAGAAGATCCCTTCATGCAGGTGAATATCATGATGGTGGGTATTATCGAGAGCAGAAAACTCCCTGTTCTTATCGTTGCAAATAAGATCGATCTCCCTGATGCCAGTCCGCAGCGCATAAGGAGCGCCTTTCCCCAGCATCCCGTGATCTCGATCTCCTGCACCGAAGGGAGCAATATCGAGGAGTTATATGAAAAGATGGTGTTACATTTCGGGTGAGGGTTCATGCCACAGGGTGTCCAGATAGACCTTATTTCCGAAGAACGGCTTGCAAAGCTGACTTCAATGGAGAAGATCCACATGATTCTTGACGATGTCAGGCAGGGAACGATAGTGATCCTCGAAAAGGGGCTCGATCCGGAAGAACAGGGGAAACTGATCGAGATGACGATGCACGAGATCCTGCCCGATGGATTTAATGGCATTGAGATCGAGACCTATCCCTCGCACGAAGAAGCCCCGGGCTTCCTCCAAAGGCTCCTTGGCAGGACCAGGCCGGAATCACGCCTTACCGTTATTGGGCCGGCAAACCAGTTGCGCATGATTCGGAAGGACAAGGATCTGATCAGTGCCTGGGTCTCATCCCGGTGAACCTATGGTGCATACCTGCGCAAAATGCGGGAAAGTATACCCGGATTCCTCTGCCGAGATCCTCATCGGTTGCTCACAGTGCGGGGGGAAAAAATTTTACTTTGAGCGCCCGGGCGCGAAGAAGAAAAAGGCCATTGCTGCAGAACAAGCTCCTGCTCCGGCCGAACGCCCCGCTGCTCCAGCCCGTGAAGAACCTGTTGAAGAAGAACGGGGTTCAAGGGTTGAGAGCATCAGGATTGTCGCTCCCGGGACCTATGAACTCAATATCGAAAAGATGGCCCGGTCCGATGACCGGGTTGTCGGTCTCGGACAGGAAGGGAGCTATGCCGTGGACCTTCTCTCCATGTCCGGGGCAAAAAAGAAGAAGGGGTCCGAGCGGTAAGAAGAGAAAGGTCGGTTTTTCAGTATCGTCTTTCTGAATAAAGCAATGCCCTTTTCCATACGTCAGCATCTCTGGTTCTTCGCTCTCTGGTAAGGGAAAGACCGATGGATCGGATACATTTTTTGGTGGCTGACCGTCTTCACACCCACCCATGCGTTACCGGGCCGGCGCCCCTAAAAGGACGCCCCGGCGCCGGGCCAGTGGCGAAAATTGGTATCCCGGAGAACAACTTCGATTTTCGTCTCCCCACGCAAAACAGCGAAGGGATGGGTAGTATGGCCGGGAGTTGAAAAAAAGCCCCTTTTTACGACTCAGTCCCGGTGAAGTTAAAAAAACACCATGGCTTTCATACTCTCTAGGAACGATCGGGCGGGAGGCCCCGTTTCTGAAAACCAGGGGTGAGCCGGATCTGCTGCCCGGAACGATTATGGTTACTTTTCATGAGGAATGTTCAGGAGATATTTTCCACGCTGTATCCTTTGTTTGCCAGGAGATTCTTGACACGATCCTTATGATTCCCCTGCAGCTCAATGGAACTCTCCTTTACCGTGCCGCCGCAGGCGAGTTTTCCTTTCAGATATTTGGAAAGATCCTCAAGGTCGATATCGGTCGGATCGAGCCCCTCGATCACGGTGACCTCCTTTCCATATCTCCTCTTGTTGACCTTCACATTGATCCGCTGCTGTTCTTTTGCTACTTCCTCACAGATACAAAGTTCCTTAGGTAGTCCACACGTCGGACAAATCCCACCATTCATTACCAGTACGTTCAAGTTCTGCTTATATATTTGTTGGCATTACCGCTCTCTTGGAATGACACATCCGCTCGTAAAACGGAACAACAGCGCTAAAAGAGAGCGGGGATGCTCCCAGGGGATCACTCGCTCCCCTTCAGCCAGTGAGACTGTCTGCCCTGCAGGTGTCGCATCCCCGCGAAAGTACCTGGTCTTCTCTGCTGTTGTAGCGATAGACCGTAATACCTTTGCAGCCGAGTTCCCGTGCAAGGACAAATATCCTGCTGATATCTTCTCGAGTGGCATCTTGCGGGAGATTGACCGTTTTTGATACGGCGTTGTCCACATACCGCTGTACGATGGCCTGCATCCGGACATGGAACTCCGGCTCGATCTCGGGCGCGGTGCGGAACAGCTCCTTTTCATGGTCTCCGATAGGCAGATCCTGGACACTTCCTGACTTTTGTATCTGATCCATCAGGAACTGCCCCCCGTGCATCGATTCGACCATCTCCCGTATTGCAGGATGAACAAATCTGATCAAGGTCCCGTTTATCGTGCGGGAAAATGCAAGCGAGAAGAGGGGTTCAATCCCGCTGCTCACCCCTGCAATCAGATGGAGCGACCCGGTCGGTGCAATCGTTGTGACGGTCGCGTTCCGCATCGCATGGCCATACCAGCTCTGCCCGATTGCCGGAAATGAACCGGCGGTGTTCCCCATCTCCTCCGAGGTTGCATGTGCCTCTTCCTGGACGATGCGCATGATAGATTCGGTACAGGTGAGTCCTTCCGCTGACCCGTATGCAATCTCCATAGCGATGAGGGCATCTGCAAGTCCCATCACCCCGAGACCAATTTTCCGCGTGGAGAGGGTCTGCTCCCGTATTTCCGGCACGGGATAGGTGTTGGCATCGATCACTGCATCCAGGAACGCAACACCAAGCCTGACAACGGATCTGAGCAGTTCCTCATCCAGATCACCCTTCCGGACACACCCGGCAAGGTTGACGCTGCCGAGGTTGCAGCTCTCATAGGGCAGGAGGGGCTGTTCACCGCAGGGATTGGTCGCCTCGATCGGACCCAGGCCCGGCACCGGGTTCATTGCATTGATCCTGTCGAGAAACAACACACCCGGGTCTCCGCACTGCCAGGCTGCAGCACAGAGCTCGTCCCAGAGCAGAACTGCATCGATGGTTTCCCATACCCCCCCGTCTCTTGGATTCACGAGATCATACGTCCCGTTCCGTGCGAGGGCATCGAAAAAATGACGATCGAACCCCACCGAGAGGTTGAAATGCACGAGGTCCCCTTTTCTCTTCGCCCTGACAAAGGGGAGGATATCGGGATGGGACGAGGCAAGGACACCCATATTTGCCCCCCTTCTTTTTCCTCCCTGTTTCAGCGCGGCGGTAGCTTCATCAAAGACATGGAGGAAGGGGAGCGGACCGCTCGCGACCCCTGGTGTGGTGCCGACCCAGTCCCCCGCAGGCCTTATCCGGGAGAATGAAAAGCCGGTGCCTCCCCCGCTTTTGTGGATAACTGCCATCTGGGTGAGCGCCGTGAAGATCCCGGGGATCGAATCCGCTACAGGGAGCACAAAACATGCCGATAACTGCCCCCGGGAAGTTCCGGCATTCATGAGGGTGGGGGAATTCGGGAGGAAAAGGAGATCGTCCATGATCCGGAAGAAGGATGCCTCCTTTCCGGGTTTCACCGCTGCCGCGACACGGCGAAACATGCTGGATGCACTCTCTCCAGGGAGGAGGTACCTGCTCTCGAGCAGTACCTTCCCCGCCTCGGAAAGTGCCATATGAAGACTAAAAGGAATGCCTTTTATTTAAATTCCATGCACATGCTACCTACAGAATGTCACTTCTTGTGCTCGGCACCGCATCCCACGTCGGGAAAAGCACCGTCGTTGCTGCAATCTGCCGTCTCCTCTCGAACCGTGGAACTCCCGTTGCACCCTTCAAGTCACAGAATATGAGTTTAAACTCATGGGTGACACGGGACGGAGCGGAGATAGGGATTGCGCAGGCTATGCAGGCTCTTGCCGCACGGCTTGAGCCTTGTGCTGACATGAACCCGATCCTGCTGAAACCCAAGGGCGAGATGGTCTCTCAGGTGGTGGTGCGGGGACGGCCATGGAAAGACCTGCGCATCTCGGAGTATTACCGGGAGACCGATGAGCTGCTCTCCGTTGCTGTTGCTTCTGCCCGGCGTCTCATTGGGGAGTATGGCCACATTGTAGCAGAAGGAGCAGGGGGGGCTGCCGAACTGAACCTGTATTCCCGGGACATCGCAAATATCAGGATCGGGAGGGAACTCCGTCTCCCTATCCTCCTTGTTGCCGATATTGAACGGGGGGGAGTGTTCGCGCAGGTCTACGGGACCCTCGCGCTCCTTCCGGAAGATATCCGATCGCAGGTGATGGGAATCATCATCAATAAGTTCAGAGGCGACCCTGCTCTCTTTGCCGATGGAATACAGATCATTGAAGATCTCTGCGGAGTTCCTGTGCTAGGGGTACTCCCGGTATTCTCGATCCCGCTTCCAAGCGAGGATTCGCTTTCATTGGGGGACAAGCGATCAGGCAGCCTTCCTATAAAGATAGCAGTCATCAAGCTGCCCCACATCTCCAATTTCACTGATTTCGAACAGCTCGAGCGGCACGCAGCCGTTCAATATGTGAATCCCGGTTCATCCCTCGAAGGTTTTGACTGCATCATCATTCCCGGCACGAAGAACACGGTCGAAGATCTCCTTTTGCTGCAATCGAGCGGCACGGCCGCTGCTATCATCATGGCACGGGAACAAGGCATCCCGATAATTGGAATTTGTGGAGGATACCAGATGCTCGGCACGGAGATCATCGATGAGGGGCTCGAATCAAAGAGCGGAACCTATCCCGGGCTTGGCCTGCTCAGGATAACCACGCGTTTCTCACGATATGAGAAAGTCACCGAGCAGGTGCAACGGCCTGCACGATCTGCCGGTCCGATAGTTTCGCGCATGGGCGTGGTAAAAGGGTATGAAATTCACATGGGAATGACCGAACGTGCCGGGGAGGAAGAGGCATTTGTCGGTGAGGGGGCAGTATCCCCTGATGGAATGGTGATAGGGACCTATATCCACGGCCTCTTTGGCAATCCATCTGCCGTCCAGGCACTCCTCTCCTATCTTTATTCCAGGAAAGGCCTGGCGTTCGATCCTAGCACAGCAGAGGAGGAAAGGGATGTGTATGAGGATCTGGCCGCCGAATTCGAGCGGCATATCAGTCTGGATCCCATACTGGCCGAATTCTGCGATTGAATCAGAGGCGCGGTTTTTTTACCCTTACGGATGAACATTATGCGATAAGGAGAGGGAAGAGGGAGAAATGGCTATAAGGATATCGATCACCACCGATACGGAGATGATGGAACTCGTCGACCAGTACGCCAGGGATCACGGAATTGACCGGAACCGCGCCATCCTTGAACTGATAGAGAGCGGATTTACCAAGGCGACCGGGACAAACCCGGTGAACCTGAACCAGAAAAGGGCTTTTGAAGAGTATAACGATCTTAAACTTGGCCTCGATGCGATGAAACAATCGATCAGGGAACTGACAGATGAGGTGAAACTGATTCACCATATCATTGATATCGAATGGGTGCGGGAGATGAGGCCTGTACCTTTTCAGAGCAGGAAATGGTGGGAGTTCTGGAAGACCCAGTGACTGTTCATCCGATGATATTCATTATACTCCGGTAGCCCTCTCCTCTCCGGTCGGCGCATTGTACCGCTTCAACCGTCTTCAGATTCACTTCTTCAGTTGCACGATGATGGAGGCAGTATGCAAGCGCAGGGGATTTGACATACTCTCCCCTGACCCGGAAATATCTTGAATGGACACAGAACCTGCAATGTTCGATCGTCTCCTCTTTTCCAGGAAGACAGGGGACTTTTCCCTTCGTCACCTCAAGGATGCGGTACTCATCGCTTGTCATGATGCTCCTCCTGAGGTGTATTGTGTCGCATATTTATCGGGAAAAATCCAGAATCCCAGGAGATTTTTCATGAAACCTCCTGCTCTGAGAGTGCCACAGGATACCCGAGAAGAGACTCGACATGGGTACGGACTTTCTCTCTGATGGCGGGGATCTCATGCTCCAATGCTTTCTTTTTTTCAGTGATACCGGATATCCGGGACCTCATCACTTCCAGCTGCGCCGCACCCCTCTCTTCCTCCTTCATGGCGGCTGATAAATCTGCGAGGAGAGGGAGTTCCTGATAGGCTCGCTCCTTGACGCAAAACCGGTGGTATGCAGCCTCTCTCCGCGCATATCCCTCCCTGATGCGGGCAACAAGATCACACTTGTTTGAGAATAACTTCTTCTCTTCCTTGTTTTTCAGTACCAGATCACCGGATTCGATCATGCTCTCGATCACCGGCAGTGACCGGGAAAGTCCCTGCATGATCCGGTCCTCTGCCGGGATACCATTTCCTGCAAGCAGGTCGACGAGCGCCTCAAGATCTTTTACCGAAGCAGGACGCAAGGTCCTGG
>CAZRAQ010000016.1:0-6787 GCA_964598015.1 uncultured Methanoregula sp.
GGGGGCCCTCCCGGCGTTCAACTCCTGCACCATGAACTCCATTTGGCTTACGGATAGGAAAGAAAAACATCCGGTAGTTCCACCTGCTTAATCCGGTTGGTTTTTTGGTCATTTACAGGGTGAGAGATCATCTGACCATTGCCCCCGATGAAAAAAAAATATCCGGTTCATCACTATTCCCCCCACCAGAGAGTGAAGAACCAAGAATGGCCGGGAATCTACATCCTCTTCGGCATTGTCCGCTTATGCAGGTACATTGTCCCAGCCGTGAATACAGCAGTAAACACACCAAGGGCAGCAATATCCCCAAGGATGGGGAAATAACTCGCACCGGTGAAGGAGTACCGAACAATATCCGTGAAATAGGTGAGCGGGGAGCAAATCGCAAGGGCCAGTCCCCACGGGGGCATCTGCTCCAACGGGACGAAGATGCCCGAGATGAAGACGAGCGGGAACTTGATCAATGATGAGAGCATCATGATGTTCGATGGCACATTCGTGGGTGGCACGGCGAGCAGCATCCCGATCGCCGAGAAGCAGCACGCGGCAAGCAGGATTGCACAGAGAAGGGTGATGGCATGCAGGAGCGAGAGGCCGAGAACGAGCCCGATGAGGACCGTGATGAGGGTAATTCCTATGCCAAAGAGCGTTGAGGCGATCATATCCCCAAAGATTATCGCTTCGACCATGATCGGACACGATGCGAGCCGTTCGAGGGTCTTTGCCTGACCTTCCCATGGGAAGATGGCCGGGGAAACAGCGGTAGCCGTAAAAAAGAGGGCCATACCGACCAGTCCTGACACGAGGAATGCCAGGGGAAGCTGCCGGCTTCCCATGAGGAACGCGAGGAACAGGAAGACCGGCATGAAAATACCGAAGATGAGCACCGGACCCTTGACGTAATAAATCCGGATATCCTTCTTGGCAATCGCCCATGCCCTCCGCATCTGTTCAGAGAACGCAACCGGGTTCAGAACGCACCCTCCTGGGTTAACCGGAGGAATGCCTCGTCAAGCGAAGGTGCGAGTGTGTTCAGTGTCACAAGGGTGGCACCGTTCTGCTGGGCGAACGTAACGAGAGCTCGAATAACTGCGTCCCGGTTATCCGCAGTGATCTGCCACTTGTCGCCGGTCCGGTTCGCACTCGTCACACCGTCAAGTCCGGCAAGGGCATCGCAGGGCACCTCGCGGTCAAAACTGACTTCGATCGTGTGTACCCGGTCGATTGCTGTCTTGAGTTTCTCGGGTGCATCAATTGCGACCATTTTCCCTGCCCTGATGATACCGACCCGGTGACAGAGACGGTTTGCCTCCTCCATATTGTGCGTGGTCAAAAAAATGGTTGTTCCCGCCCGGTTCAGGTCGCTGAGCAGGGAGAGGATCATCTGGGTACTCTGCACATCGAGCCCGCTGGTGGGCTCATCGAGGAAGAGGAGGCCGGGTTCGTGAAGGAGGGCCATCGCGAGGATGAGTCGCTGTTTCATGCCTTTCGAATAGGCCTGCACCTTCTGGTCTTTCCGCTCCAGGAGTCCCAGTGCTGTGAGAAGTTCAGATGCACGATCCACCGAACGGCTGCGGGGAAGACCATACAGTTCACCCATCAGCATCAGGTTCTGCCATGCGGTGAGATCGGTATAGGCATTCGAGGTCTCGGGCACCACCCCGAACCCCTGTTTTGCCAGCACCGGGTTCTGGCGGATGTCGTAACCGAGCACCATGGCAGTCCCGCCATCCGGAGGAATAACCCCGGTGAGCATCCGGGTTGTTGTGGTCTTGCCTGCACCGTTCGGACCGAGGAAACCAAAGATCTCCCCTCTCTTCACGGAAAAAGAGATATGATCGACCGCGATGGCAGACCCGAATGTTTTTGTCAGGTTGGTCACTTCAATTGCATCAGGCATCAGGGCTGCACCTCAGACGTCGTCGCGAATACCAAGGATGATCATCCTCGAATCGCATCGGATTCCCCGGTTCTCATCTTTTTCTACCGATACGAGATGCATGGGTTGGACGGGATGTTCACTGGTTCCTGCCGTGATAACCCCTTCACCCTGGAGGACGACAAACACCACGGCATACGGTTCGGGATGCGGCTGGATCACCTGTCCGGTCTCAAGGCATACCAGCACAATGTTGGAGCCTGCTGTTTTGAGGAGATCTCTTTTCACCGGGTTATCTGGTGAGCATTCAACGAGATTCTGAAGGTCCATTTTTTCCTCTACCTATTCACTCTTGGTCCTGCGATGCAGTGTGAACCAGAGAGTCGTTGTCAGGGCAGTTATTAGAACCTATCGTGGATTATTTTCTGATATTGACGAGGTATCGGTTCTCGGCAGTCTGGTCCCATGAGACGTGGTAGCCCTGTCCGGAGAACGGAGAACAAGTGTTATCCACCTGCTCCCTGGTGGCAAAGAAGGGAACCTCCTCTCCCTTGGGAATCTTGCTCAAAAGGATTTTCAGCTTGATCATCAGGTTTGTGCAGGTCAGTTCAGTGAAGTCTTTTGGCTCGATAGTATCCATCTCAATCATTCTCCTTTCAGAAAAAAATCATCCGTATGGCAGGGGCTGTGTATTCAGTATCAGGCTGGAACAGGATACGGGCGAGATCTTCATTGGTAACCTTCCGGACCAGGGAAAACTCCCCTGAGATATCAATACCCCGATCTTCAAGCGAAGGAGCATGCACAAAGTACTGGAGGGCATTGACATCGGTGGTGACCGCGACCATCTCCTGGATATTGAAGACCTTGTCGTTCTTCGGCACTTCGTGAGTTCCATGCAGTGCATATACGCCCTCCTCAATGAAGATAACCATGGTGGGGATTCCATCCATCGCGGCGGCGAGAGCAAGCGACATCCCGCCAAAAGTCCATTCGGTGCAGTAAGGGGGATTGGTGATGAACACGACAAGATGAGGTACACCTCCCCCTCTCCCTGTTCCTGGAACGATCGCCCCGCTCGCGTGTGAGACAATCGGGTGATTGCTTGAAAACCGGGCAAGTATCTCCTTCAGCGGCCTGATCGTGATATCCTGGATGCAGGACGCCGGTTCACAGAAGCCTGTCCCGGGATTCATCTGGTAGTATCCCCTCGCAGTCGCACAGCGCGAACATGCGGCAAACCACGGATCCCTGCCTGACTGAACCGCTGCACTTGCGAGTGCGGCTACTCCCCTCCCGATGTTCTCGAATTCTGATGGACGCTGCCCGTCATGCAGGGTGTGGACCCCGTCAAGATAGCTGTAGAGTTCCGGGTGCAGCCCCACCTTTTCCACGCGGGAAAGGAACCGGAGCATGTATACCGGGACCCTGCTCATATACGGGGAGTTGCAGAGGAGAAACGCAGCGTTCTTCGCACCCGCCCATTCTTCTTTCAGAGCAGTCACGAGCTCCTCCCAGAACGGTCCCTGGTCGCCAACCCCTGTGATCTTGACCTGGGGGAATCCGGAAGAGACCGGGTCTCGCAATCCCTGCAGCTGGAGCTCATCACCATCAGCGATGATCTGGACGGAGGGCAATATGGACACCACCACCCAGGCAGGGCGGGCCCTGGCATCGATAAGGCTGAACAACGCATCACCCGTGAGAAAAATCTTTACGCTTCCCGGATGTTCTGCTGAGCTCTTGTCTTTCCCTGCAACGATACTTGCTGCAATCCATCTGATACGCTCTGCCGGGATGGGATCACAGAAGAGGAAGGTTGAGCAGGCCATATCAGGCTCCAAAACCAAGCGATTTCATCAGGAGCACTGCCCACCCGGATACATACGCGGCGAAGAAGATGGATCCGATACACATCCCGAGGAAGAAAAATCCTCCCTTGTAACTCCCCTCTGATGCCATGACGGTCTGCCGGATAGGGCATCCCCCGAGCAGTACACAGATAAATCCGACAAAGAAACCGGGTACTGCGGCAAAAATGAGATACGCTGCAGGGACAAGTCCTGCAGGCGCCCCTGGCACCGGGCTGAAGGGGTCGCTCGAAAATGCCCAGAAGAAATGCTCCATCGCCGCAGGGGTCAGGAACCAGAAGAGAAGATACCCGAGGAATGAAAAGACGATCAGGGAGAGGTATCCGGATAAGATCCTGGTGTGACGGAAAAGAAAATAATCACGGAACCCTCCAATAGAGCAGTACCCTGAACGCTGGGCGAGATACCCGATCAGCAATCCGAGGAGGAGCGTGACCAAGGGTACTGCGTAGATTGCTATCTCCTTTGGGAGAATACCGGTTGCCATCAGGTCTCCTCCTTTTCAGCCCGTTTCAGCATGAGGAATGTTCCCGCCACGACCCCAAGGGCCATCGTGATGATGAATACAAGGGCAGTTCCATCCCCATACCCGGTCCTGAGTGCCGCCCGGTACGGGCAACCCCCGAATAGCATCGCGAGCTGGAGCACAAGAAAACCTCCCAGGAAATAGACGAGATATCCACGTGTGGTATCATTCTTTATTTTGTGCTCCCGGTTCACTTTTGCAGAGAGGAATGCCCCAATCAGAACACCGACGACACTCATTACCGGGAGAATAGCATTCTTCGAGATAGGGGCAAGGGCAAGGTTCGTATCCGCGATGATATTGGTCATCCCATTCACAAGATCCCGCGTATGACATGCGACACAGAACCCGTAGGCCTCGGGTCCGCCAGCACTGATCAGGAGCGCCTGGGAGAATGCAGCAAGGATCCCGATCAGGGCACCAAGGAATGCGGGGTGTCGGATGAGCATGGAGGTAGACTGGCGAATAGAGTCAGTTGGCAGGGGTGGGATCATGTCCTGCATTATTTAAATTTTTTCAAAATAATATTTTGGAATTAATTATTCTCATATGTGAAACAAAACAACAAAAGCAGCCAGCATGGTGCGAAAAGGGGAGGAGCCGGTGCTCCCTGAACTCAGGCGAGGTGCCAGGAATCTTCCTCTCCTGCTCGAGGCAGACCAGGATTTTGATAGCATCGGTGGTCATCGACCAGCGATATGCCGCGCTACTCCCCAGGTGATATTGCCCGGATGATAAAGGACAAGTGAACGAGAAGTCCCCCGGGACACATTTTATAGGGCAAGGAACCGTGCTCGTTCCTGTTCAAGAAACATCCGGGCCTCCTCTGTCACGCAGTAGATGATCCATTGACCCTGCTGCTTCCCCTCAATCATCCCGGCCTTCTTCAGGATATTGAGATGATAGGACAACCTGGAATCGGCCATCTTCAAGATGGATTTGATGACACACACACAGAGCGGCTGGACCATGAGAAGAGAGAGGATCTTCAACCGGACCGGGTCGGCACAGGCCTGGTACCACTGCTGCATCTGCGCAAAGGCTTCATCGGGAGGAATCTGTTCGATAAGCCCTTCAATTCCACCGCAAGAACAGAGCGAGTCGGCAATCTCTTCGGGGATCGAGAGATCATCAATATCCTTTCCTGTTGTGCGGGGATACGATACCTGCCGGGCCATTTCAAATAATGATAAAATGCTCCGATCAATTAAACTATTCATTCAGCACCGGATCACCTGACCGGGTATCGGAATTGATTTCATCAGAAGTTTTATCTCTCTCAATATTTCAATTATAGTTGAAATATTTTTCAATGAATGGAGGGAGAAATGGAAGGTCAAAGATCCGATTTCATTCGACCTGGCAAATGCGAAGGGAGCAATGACTGATCCCATCACTGGCGCACTGCTCTCCGGGATAAGTGCGGTCATTGACTATCTAGCTGCACACGTCCTGACCTGCCTTGTCCCTGCCTTCTTCATCGCCGGTGCTATCGCGGTCTTTGTCAGGAAAGAGGCGATTCTCAAGTACTTCAGCCCTGATGCAAAGAAATCAGTTTCCTACGGTGTAGCATCAACCTCTGGTGTTGTTCTTGCCGTATGCTCATGTACTATCCTGCCGATGTTTGCCGGCATCCTGAAGAAAGGAAGCGGGATCGGACCGGCAACGACCTTCCTCTATGCAGGACCTGCCATCAATATCCTTGCAATCATCTACACCGCCAGCGTCCTCGGCTGGGATATCGGCTTTGCGCGGGCCTTTTTTGCCATAACCATGTCGATCGCGATCGGGCTCCTTATGGCCACGATCTTTCGGTCGTACGACAAGGAAGTGACTGCTGCCGGAAAAGGATTTGTCTCAACCGCAGAGGAGACAACTCGTCCGAAATGGGTCGTTCCGCTCTTCTTTGTCTTCCTGGTGCTCATCCTGGTGATCGGAGCGTCGTCGATCATTCCTTTCTCAGCCCGCCTCTCGGTTGTGTACATCCTGACGCTGGGAGTAGCCCTGCTGCTCATCTACTACTTCGAGCGGGACGAAGTGACCGAATGGGGCTACGAGATCTGGGACCTGACCAAGAAAATTTTCCCAATCCTCATCGCTGGGACCTTCGTAGTCGGCATTATCGCATACTTTCTCCCTCCGGAGACCTTCAAGCCGTTCTTTGGTGACAATTCGCTGGCGTCCTGTCTCCTGGCATCGGTGGTGGGGGCTCTCCTTTACATGCCCACGCTGCTCGAGGTCCCCATCATTGGCGGCACATTCGGCTACACCCAGGGGGTCATGGCCGGGGGTCCCGCCCTGTCGCTCCTCCTCTCCGGCCCGGCCGTCAGCCTCCCGAGCCTGCTCGTCCTGTATCGCATCATGGGAGGAAAAAAGACCCTTGTCTTTGCGCTCCTTGTGATAGGGTTCTCCACTGCAGCAGGATTCGTATTCGGGAACTTCTTCCCCTCCCTGGGAATACCGGGATGTGGTTCAGCTGGTTGAGAATCCCTGTTGTGCAGCGGAAGCCCT
>CAZRAQ010000016.1:6797-30917 GCA_964598015.1 uncultured Methanoregula sp.
GTCGGGGGAATCGTGGTCGGGATATGGATGCTCGACATTCTCCGGGCGGGGGTAAAAGCCCTGGACCTCGGGGTCAGGAAAACGACTGTGGATGAGCTGCTGAAGAGGATGAAGATGTACAATTCTGTACCGAAACCTGCGGAAGAACTGGACAGGGTTACCCCGGTAAAAGAATTCGGGAAGTATCAGCAACGAGGTGGATGAAATGGTAAAGATCGAAGTGCTCGGGACCGGCTGCATGAAATGCAAGCGACTGTTCAAGAATGTTGAGATTGCCGTGGAGGAACTCCAAATCAACGCGGAGATCGTGAAGGTCGACGATATCAGCGAGATCATCAACCGCGGAGTTATGCTCACCCCGGCGCTTGCAGTTGACGGCGAGATGAAGTTAGCAGGGCGGGTCGCGGATGTCAACGAGATCAAGGAAATCCTGAAGGGATAACCTATGGCAGCCAGACATGAGTGTGCATGCGGCGACACCTCGGCACTCGCTGGTGGGAAGAAACGGATCATCTTTCCCTGTGCCGGTACAGCGAATGTGGGCTTGCTTTCCAATGCAGCTGCCCTACAACTCGCCGAAGAGGGGTATGGTACTGCAACCTGCATCGCCCTGCTCGGGTCCGGTGATGCAGGGCTGAAAAAACGGATCGCTGACGCTGATGAGGTTGTCATTATTGACGGGTGTCCGGCAATATGCGGCGCAAAGATAGCCGATGCGCATGGTATCATACCTGCCCAGCACATTCTGATCACTACTCTTGCGATCGACAAGACATACACAAGAAATTACACCGAAGAAGAAGTGGAAACCGTCGTCTCTGCAGCCTGGGAAGGAAAAGGGCGAATGTGATTGATACTATCCGAATCTGGTGGGAGCTGCAATGAAAAAAACACTCATCATCGAATGGAAACACATAGGAAAAGATGTCACCAGCACCTGCGAACGCTGCAGCCTGACCGGTGGCGCGATACTGGGCGTCCTGGAGGATCTCCAGCCTTATTTCAGACAGAAGAACATCCTTGCACGATTCCGGGAGACGGTGCTTCCCGACTCTCAGATTGAAGAGTCAAACCAGGTCATCATCGATGGCATTCCCCTGGAGGAGTATCTCTCGGGTGCGGAGGTGGTGCAGACCCCTTGCTGCTCCTGTGCCTGTATTACGGGACAGGATACGGCAGAATGCCGTGCGATCGATTATAGGGGAGACCGTTACGAGGTAATTACCCCCGATCTGCTGAAAGGGGTCATCATCGCGGTGGTGGAGTCATGGGGTGAGACCTGCGGTTGCGGGTGCGACTGCGGGACAAAGACGAAGTGCAAATAAGACTGGCATGAACGAATCGATCGGATGTGTCAAGGGAGGACGGGTGGTCCGAATCCATCTCCATGATGGGAAGGAAGCCGGCATGCTCCCGGAAAACGTCATTGTCAGAGATCCCACCAAGGGAGTACCCAACCAGATCGCAGGGGGAGGGCAGCATGAACGATGATGACCGGCCGATCCTCCTCCTGACCTGCTCCGGGATCTCCCACACCGGGCAAATCACCACCATGACAGGGAATTCGCTCCGGTGTCGCCATCCGGTCTTGGTCACCCGCCATTTGAAACTCACCGCCCTCAAGCATTCCCTGGAGAAAGAATTGAGCCACGATGAATGCCTTGTTGCAGTTGACGGGTGTGATGAAGGGTGTGCGAAGAAAAGGATGGACCTGATCGGCAGGATCCCGGATGCGTATCTCGTGGCGACACGGGAAGGGATCACCAAGCGCGGGATGGAAGAGCCCCGATACGACGAGATCGAATGTCTCTGCCAGGCCGTCGTCAGGACCATCAGAGATCGATGGAGCAAAGAAGGAGGAGGAACATTGTGAAGCGAAATTATGTGATCATGGGGGCATTTCTGGTATTGCTTATGCTGGCGGTTCTTGGAGCCGGATGTTCTGCCCCGGCAGCAACCAACGAAAGCCAGGGAACGACCGGTGCAGGACCCGTCCAGAAGGTGGAGGTCTATCACTTCCACCGTACCCAGCAGTGCTATTCCTGTGTCACGCTTGGGGCATATGCGGAAGAGACAGTAAAGACCTATTTTGCACCGGAAGTTGCCGCAGGAAAGGTCGTGTTCGCCCACGTGAACGTGGATCTCCCTGAGAACAAGGCACTGGTGGAACACTATGGGCCGACCGGATCGTCACTTTGGATTGGAGTATACAATAAAACCGGGTTCTACAAGGAAGAAAATGTCAATGTCTGGTATAAAATTGGAAATAAAGACGACTACATGACCTATCTGAAAGGAGTGATTGAGAAGCGGCTTGCAGGTGACCTTTCCTGACGGATCTGATGGGCACCATGGAGGCCTTTGGGACCAGCGGAATTCCCCTTGTTGCAGCCTTCTTCATCGGGCTGCTGATGACCTTCACTCCCTGTCCTCTTGCCACGAATATCACGGCGATCGCCTTCATCTCCAGGAAGATCGATGACAGCCGGCATACGCTCTTCGTGGGCGTCCTCTACGCTCTCGGGAGAATGGCTGCCTACATCAGCCTTACCGCCCTTATTGTCTATGCCGGGCTGAATATACAGTCCATCTCGTTTTTCATCCAGGAATACGGTGAGAAACTCATCGGGCCGTTCCTGGTCGTCATGGGTATCCTGATGCTCGAGATTGTTGACATCCCTCTCCCCGGTGGTCACGGCTGGCTGCAGAAGATCGAGATCTCCCTTGGTGAAAAAGGATATCTCGGGGGATTCCTGTTGGGAGTCATCTTTGCCCTTGCCCTCTGCCCGTTCTCCGCAGTCCTGTTCTTCGGCATGCTCATCCCGATTGCATTGAAGACCGGTGATGCACTCCTCGTTCCTGCGGTCTTTGCGATTGCCACCGCACTTCCGGTCATCATCATCTCCCTTGTTCTTGTTGGTGGAGTAAAACGGGTCTCGGGGATGATGGATGTGATGCAGAAGATGGAGAAATGGATTACGTGGACGGTGGCTGCCTTGTTCATCATTGTGGGAATATACTACATCGTCATTGTATACGGGCCGATGATTGGAACAGGGTAACGTAAACCCTTTTACCCGTGAGTCCTTCTCAAATACCGTGGATTTTCGGCATCATTCGCCCTGCATCCCCGCTGTTTTGTATGGGGAGAAGAAAATCGGGGTTGTTCTCTGCATACCAACTCAGTCGATGAAATCAGTCACGAGAAACCGCCTCCAGGGCGTCTTTTGGGGGCTGAGGGAGTGCAGACCCCCTGCTGCTCCTGTGCCTGTATTACTTGGACAGGATATGGCAGAAATGCCGTGCGATCAAGTATGGGGGAGACTGTTACAAGGCAATTGTCTTCGATTTCCTGAAAACAGGGCATCATCGCGGTGGTGGAGTCAGAGAGCGAAGAGCGATAAAAAGAACGGCAATAACCCGCTGTTCCGGCTTCCACCCACACCATCCCGCACCGTTTTCCTTTTTCCTTCACTGATAATTACCGGGAACGGTCAGAAAAGAACAAGTATACTTATCACCCAATCGTGAATGAAATGCATGCCGATCCTCGCGATCAGGAGAATGCAGGGCATAGCCGCCAGTCAACTATCGGAGAGCACCCGTCCAGTACGCCAAAAAGAAAGAAGAAGCCTGACAGAATGCACCCTCCTGAGAACGGGCATGCAAGGGGCGGGAAGCAGACAATCCCGCACTCCACCTGTACCTACGCAGCCGATCGGACCCTGCCGCTGCTTGAAGCCTTCTCAAAAGAGATTGACGGGGTGAAGCAGGGAACCGATATCGAATATATCCATCGCATGAGGGTTGCTACGAGAAGGATACGGGCAGCCCTCCACAACTTCAGGATCTGTTTTTCTGAGAAGCGATACCGGAAATTCAACGCTGAAACAAGAAACGTCACCCGGGCTCTTGGTCAGGCCCGTGACGCAGATGTACAGATAGCATTCCTGAAGAAAACCAGGAAGAGGCTGTTGCAAGCCAGGAAGGACATACCAGACGAACCCCTGGATCCCGCCGTCCAGGCCCGCCTGGAAGCCATTCAGTACCTGATCGCAAGGCTCCAGAGGGAGAGGGACCGGGACCAGACTATGGTTCTCCTGGCGCTGGAAAAATTCGAGAGACAAAATCAACCGGGGGCGATCCGGAACGAATTGGCCCTTTTTTCACCGGGTGACCGGCACTCTCCGCGGAAGCCCCCCGAGCTCAGCACCCTCGCGTTTCTCTCCGTTGAAAATATCGGACGGGGAATGACTGAACTCCATTCGTATGCCCCATGGCTGCAGCACCAGGAGGCGGTCACTGAGCACCATGCCATGCGCATCGCAGCCAAACATCTCCGCTATACCATGGAGATCTTTGCCCCCGTATACCGATTCGGGCTGAAAAAATATATTGCAAAGGTAGCCCGTCTGCAGAAGTTGCTCGGTGACCTCCATGATACCGATGTCTGGATCGACATGGTGTCCCGGATCCTGTTAAAAGAGCGTTCGCTGCCGAGGAATTTTTCCGACCCTCGCCGACCCGGCCCCGGGGTCCTCATCGGCCTGGACTATTTTTTGAAGGAAAGGGAGAAGGAACGGACGAAATTGTTCAGGCGAACGGTACAGTACTGGAGCCTGCTCGAGCGAACGAAGGTATGGGAAGATCTGAAAAGAGAGATCTCCCAGAACCGGAAGACGAAATATGATGTTCATCGCGAAATGCCTGAAGAAGTGAGAAAGGACCTTATCTACCGGTATTCTCAGATCTATCCCGAGGGAGCAGACCATTCCCTGCATATCGTCTCGCTCTCGCTCCAGTTGTTTGATCAGCTGCAGGTTGTCCACCAGCTTGGGAACCGTGAGCGATGCCTGCTTGAATATGGAGCGCTGATTCATGATATCGGATGGAAATGGGGGAAGGAGGGGCACGCAAAGCGGAGTGCCCACCTTATTCATTCTGCTGAGCAGCTCCCTCTCACCGTGGAAGAACGCGGGGTAATCGGCCTCCTTGCGGCATCCCATCGGGGAAAGGTCAGATTTGACCAATCGGGTTACTTCCGTCTTCTCTCGAGAGACCAACAGGAGACCATCTCTCTCCTTGCGGGGGTTCTCCGGGTGGCTGATGGGCTTGACGGACTGCATCGCTCCAGGGTCAGGTCGTTCCAGTGCGAGGTGGCAGACGACAAAGTGATCTGCAGAGTGCTCGCTTCTTCTGATTGCTCTGACGAGATCTCCATGGCGAAGGAAAAAGCGGAGGTCCTTGAACAAGGATTGGGAAGACAAATGCATTTTGTCCAGGATAGTTCTGAGCAGCCAGTTCCGGATATCAGCGTCGCAGGGACCGTCTCTCTGAACGATCCGCAGGATAGTACGAATTGACGTATTACAAATGGATCGATGTAGCAAAGGGAATTGGGATACTACTGGTGATCGTAGGACCGCAATAAATTATCTGAATCCTGAAAATACTACAGCCACTTTAAAATTGATCCGGAACCTGATTTACTCGTTCCACATGCCATTATTTTTCTTTTGGGTATAGTGGCATTACAGCCACTAATTTATCCACCGCTTATAGATCACTATCCTCATTAAAGACGCTCCTAGGGGTTGCGCCATCGGGCTTACCCCCGACGCTGGTGGGAGCCGAGAAAGCCTGCACCGCCGGTGATGAGAATCTTTTTGTTCTAACCAGAAATTCATTTTATGAACCCCATGATCGAGCCCAAGGAGGGTATACATGCCGTTATCATCACTTCATGCCGGCAGGGTATCAAACCTTTCCCTTTGTTTCTTTAAGGAGGAGCCACCTGACCGGAATACCAAAAATCTTCCACTCCAGCACTACTCTGGATTTTCTTCTCCAGCACTACTCTGGTTTTGCACTCGGCAAATTCTTTATAGCCCGTGTGGCTATTTTACATACAGGAGACACGTCGCGACACCTCCACAAATTACATACTATCTGCCGGGAAATTCAGTCATGATCGCAAAAAAGACAATGATACAGGAGCTTGGTGAGGAAGAACTGATCCTGCCAACGCTCGTGAACAATGCCCTTGCTGCAAATGACCGGGTGAAGTACTTTTTCACCCTCCTTCAGGCAGCCCGGTCCCATGCGATGCATCCGGGGAGCGAATTTTCAAATCTCAAGGCTGAACGGGAGGCCGCCGGAGTGGAAGATCCTGCGTTCGATCGCGTGGTGAATGGGAGTGGAAAAGCGGGGAAAGACCGCTGGCAGATCCCTCATGCGGCATGGATCCTGTCGAACATCCGTTCTTCCCTCGTTGATATGACGGCACCGTTCCTCATCGTGAAGAATGCGAAGAGTGAATCGTTCGAAAACCGGTTGAAAATCCTGGTTGCGGAGATCCCGTCAGAAGAGAGCGATATCATAGAGGATGAAGTCATACAGCGGATCACTGCCGGGGAGGAAGGGACCCGTGACAGCATTCACCTGCTGGTGATGGATCTCCACAAATCCCTGAATCTCCTCCAGGGAGATCTCGCAAGCGAGATCATCAACGGTGCAATGACCTACCTGATCGATGATGAAGACAGGGATCTCGTCGTAGCGTTCATGGCCGGCATCAAAAAAACCGCCCCCCTGAAGTTTGATCATCCCGGGCTAGGGACCACGGCAACGAGAAACGGGAAAAAACTTGTCATTCAGAACGATATCGGTATGACCGATGCCCACGTGCTGGTGGTGAATGTGGAGGACCTTGCGGTCTCGGTGATCTATACCGATATCCATATGCCCCGTCTCCAGTTCTTCCAGGGGCTGTTCGAAGCACAGGGAGTGGTTTGGGAGGACACACTCTCGAAGAAAGCCAAGGATCAGTTCGAAGCAAAGATCTACCATCTCTCAGTCGGAAGGTACAAGGCCGGGAGCCGGGGAGATCTCGAACGGTTCCTGACGTTTCTTGGATCGCGGCTTGTCTTTCTCATCGACTGGAACCGCGCCAGAAAACGTCTCCGGACATTCCTCCCAAACAGGGATGCATCCACCGTCCTCAGGTGGGCCGCGGACAATGAGTATGGCCACATGGCGTTCCTGATCCTTGGAGGAGAGACTATCATCTACGAGGCGCTCGAGCTCGCCTCCCGGGTCCCCCTCCGCTACGGGGAACCCCTCCACCAGATACTCGGCAGGGAAAAGACGGTCGAGTATTTTGAGTGGGTGTTGAAGACTGCCTCGTCGGGGTTGCTTGCCGGGCATTCCCGCCTCCTGCTCCAGGACGAGATCAAGACAGAGCTGCTCCGTTATTTCCGGACGGCACATGAGAACCTCATGGACATCTGCGAGGAGCATGCCACCCTCACCATCGATGTTGCCACACTCCTGCGGGATTCACTGCTTGAAATTGAGCGGGGAGGGGATGGGGAGTATGTGGGCCGGGGTGCGATGCGGGCGAAACAATGGGAGAGCGAAGCAGACACGCTCGTGATCAAGGTCCGGAGTCTCTCCCGGCGTATCGAGGCAGCGAGATTCTATGCTGATCTCATCAATGTCGCGGACGATACCCTTGACTTCCTCGAGGAAGCAATGTTTCTTGCAACCCTTATCCCGAAGGTTACTTCATCGCGGAAGCTGACCGGGGAGATGGCCGGGCTTGCAGAGATAGCGGTGAAGAGCAGCCAGGAATTTTTGAAAGCATTGATGGCCTCACAGACTATCCACCGGGGGTATACGAGGGACGAGATGCAGGATTTTTTACAGGCTGTTGACCGGGTCATCGGATATGAGAGAGAGTGCGATGAGGCACTCCGTATGTCCGAGCGGCGAATCCTTACAGAATCTACTGATTATCGGGAGATGATGATATTTTTTGAAATCGCCCGTATTATTGAGGAATCTACGAACTCTCTGATGAAATCGGTGTATATCCTCAGGGACCGGATCATCGAGGGAATGAACCGTTAGGAAGAGGAGCACTGGGCTAACATGATGAAATCAGGTCAGCGAATGGTCAGGTTCGGCCCCATGATGCGGGAAGAGGTGCCTTCTTCCGAGTTTGGGAACAAGGCGTCCGGCCTTGCCACCATGGCCCTCATGGGCATCCCGGTCCCCCCAGGATTTTCCCTTTCGGTCTCGGTCTGCGAGGAGTATTACCGGGCCGCTGCCACACTGCCTGAGGATTTCTCCTCTCTCCTGGCTGGTGGGATCGCGTTTCTTGAAAAGGCGAGTGGTTCCGTCTTCGGCGGAACGCGCCGCCCACTGCTGGTCTCGGTACGGTCTGGTGCACCGGTCTCGATGCCCGGGGTGATGGATACCATCCTGAATGTAGGCCTGAACAGGGAGACGCTGCGAGGGTTGATCTCGCTGACGGGGAATCCTCGTTTCGCCTATGATACCTACCGGCGATTCCTTCTTGAGTTTGCCCGGGTCATCTACCGGCAGGACCTCCAGCCCTATCACCTTGCCCTCCGGACAATGCTCGATGCCGAAGGGGTACACGACCCGATGGAACTCAACTCCCGCGATCTCCGGGACCTCGCCTTCCAGTACGAGCGCATCTTCCCTTCGGGAACCGGCAGGCGGTTTCCCTACGATGTCAACGAACAGCTGGGATGCGCTGCAGAGGGGGTCATCCGATCATGGACCAGTCCGCGTGCCGAAGCATTCCGGAGGATGAACCTGGTCAGGGAGGCGAGGGGTACGGCCGTGACCATCCAGATGATGGTGTTTGGGAACATGGGGGCTCGTTCAGGAGCAGGGGTGGCTTTTACAAGGAATCCATGGCTCGGCACCGGAGATATTCTCGTTGATTTCAAGTTCGGGGCCCAGGGGGAGGACGTGGTATCGGGGGAACAGTCGGCAGCGACGCAGGCGGAATTTGCACGGACGATGCCAGCAATCTATGAGACGCTTGCAGAGGTTGGAAAGAAACTGGAACTTCATTACCGGGACATGCAGGACCTCGAATTCACGGTTGAGGAAGGAAAACTCTTCATCCTGCAGACCCGTTCAGGGAAGCGATCCCCCTATGCAGCACTGAAGATCGCAGTCTCTTTGTGCCAGGAGGGGATCATCACCCCTGCGGACGTATCCTGGATGCTCCGCGAAGTTGATCTTGATGCCATCAGGGTTCAGGTGGTAAAATCGGGCGATTACCCGGTTGCGGCAGGCATCCCCGCTTCGGGTGGTGTGGCTGCCGGCATGATTGCTTTTTCCGGGGAACGTGCCGAACAGGAGGCCTGTGAGGGCAACCCCGTCATCCTGGTCAGGGAGACCGCTTCCCCAGATGATCTTCCCGGCATCTCGGCTGCACGCGGGCTTCTTACTGTCCGGGGTGCCCGGACTTCCCACGCGGCGGTCGTGGCACGACAGATGGGTAAGATCTGTGTCGTCCAGTGTGAGGGTCTTGCTATCGATGCCACCAAAAAGCGGTGCACGCTTAGTGGTCATACCCTGAGGGAGGGATCCGTGATCAGCATCGACGGGAATTCGGGTGACGTGTATATCGGTGCTGTGGAGTGGTCTGAAGAGCGTCCCGAAGATCTCATCAATATCGTGCGGACCTGGGAGAGAGAACAGCAGATGTAGCCTCTCATGCAGATGGTCTTCTCTCTTTCAGCTTCCCTGCCATGAATTTCATCAGGGGGTATACCCCATCTGTCATCGGGTGTACTTCCATAAATGTTTCAAATTCGTCCACCCCGATCCCTTTCTTCATGAGAAAGGCATGGTATGCGGCAATGATCCCTGCCGAAGGACCCACAGACTCGACTCCACACAGCAGCCCGGTGTCAGGATCAACGCTCACCCTGGCAAAACCTGTCCCTCCGGACGGCACCGACCAGAAGGTGCCCGGCCCGGCAGGACCGGGAAGTGATGCCGCCGCCGCGCAGGAGGTATCGGTCTTCACGAAGGCATATTCATTGAAGAGGCTCATGCACTGGGGAATTGCCGCATAGTCCATGACCTCGTCCCTGCCAAGGATGTTTGCTGCCGCCACAAACCCCTCGCGCCGCGCAACAGGAGTAAGGCGGGGAGAGCCGGTCACATCACCGCAGGCGTACACACCTCTCACGCTGGTCCGCATCCGTGTATCCACCACGACCTCGCCATTGCCCCGTTTCTCCATCCCGGTAAGCATCTCCGACCGGGGAGCAAGGCCGGCTGCAACGAACACTGCATCGCACGGGATCTCGCTTGGGCCGTCATGCCCTTTCAGATGCACCTGCAGGGTGCCCCCCCCCCTCTCGATAGAGACCAGAGTGGTATGTTCATGGATACAGGTGCCTTCCAGTTCCTTTCTTACCAGTTGCAGGAGCTTTGGATCGAGTTTTTTCAACAGGCCGCTCCTGCTCACCAGGTGGATGCGGGTGCCGAATTCCTGGAAGATGTAGGCGAATTCGGTGGCCATGATCCCGCCGCCAATGATCACCATCTCCTCTGGCAGATCCTGCATCTGGCTGAGGGTGTGTGGGGTATAGACCCCCGCAATCCCGATACCCGGGACATCCGGCATGGCAGGGCGGGATCCTGTTGCGACAATCACTGCATCCGCTGACGTCTTCTCCCCATCCAGGAATACCGATCCACCCTCAACGCTCCCTTCCTTTCCGTACAGGATGGTGACACCGGCGCCCCGGGTCTCCGCATCGAGAATCCCGGCAATCTTATCCTGTATGACCTTCATTTCAGAGAGAAGCGTCGGGAAGCGTATACAGGGGACGGAATCGGTGATTCCGAGCGCATGGAGGTTGCGTGCGTGGGTGAGCACTCGTGCGGCCTCGTTGAGTGCGCAGACCATCATGCACCCGTAGTGGAGGCACTGGCCGCCGATCTCGTTCTTTTCCACGAGGGTGACTTCACGTCCGCCAAGAGCCAGGGTAATTGCCGCCGTTCTCCCGGCCGGTCCTCCTCCAAGCACAACAATCATGGTCCGACCTAAAGGAATTCTACGCCTTCATCCATGGGGACTGCAAGTATATCCCCGTTGGTGGCATTCACTTCGACGATCTTTTTCCCTCGTACCTGCCAGACCGGGACAAATGCCTGGGTTATATCGAGCTGGATATTCTTTTTTTCCGGCCTGATCACCTTCTCTTCGTAAAAGATGGCATCACCCTTCACCTGCTTGATCCGGACCTGTTTTGTCAGCTGTTCGATCAGGTCCTTGTATACCTGCTCGGCTGCATTCTCCTTCGTGATCTTGGCCTTCAGAACTTCGGCATCAGCAGGAATCTCCTTTTCTGCGACAGCACTCCCGTCAAGCTCTGTACGGAGTCCATTGATGGCATTGATCGCTCCCGATCCGTCGCCATCGAACAGCACCTGGTGATCCTTGTACACCTGCTCACCGGAACTGACGTAGTGGAAGACCCAGTGGGGGATAAAACGGAGCGTTGTGGTTCCAGCCACTCCTGCTATCTTTTCGGCCGCCTGCTTTCCTACCTTGATCGGAAGATGCGGCAGGGTGATCCCCGATGAGGCCACCTCTGGCTGCCGCTCCTCTCCCTGCGGAGCCTCTTTTTGTGCAGAAGCAAAGGAGAGTGAAAGGGTCCGTTCAAGGATCCGTGCCAGGGTGGCCTCACCGGCATACCTGACAAACTCCTTTACACCCCAGACGATGCAGTTCTCCGTCTCGATCGTATCTTCGAGTGAAAAAACAAGTTTCCGGCACTCCAGCTCCTTATCATCAACCTTCAGGCGGAAGCGGGTCCGGTCAAACTCCTCGATCTGAGCACGGTCATTCGAACAGATGACGAGGAGTACTTCTCCCTCCCGCATCGCTGAGAAATCTACAGGAGCCTCCACCTCCTGGACCTCAAAACCTGCTGTTTCAAGGATCGCCTTTACCGCATTTCCTGCGTTTTCCCGCAATTTTCCTTCCATCAACCATACATTTCCTTCATCTTATAGAACAATTTTTCTATTGCGGTGATCGATGCATTAGTGATGAATCTTCCCCTGAAGTTTGTCAGCCATAAAATTGAAGAATTTGCGATGCAGGTGACCTACGATCCCAGGAACGGAACCGGGCAGTTCGTCTACAATCTCTCACTGATCGATACCAAAGACCTCGAGAAGGCGATCGCCGTCTACAAGGATGCCTTCAAGGCAGGGGTATGCGTGAGCGGGCTTGTCAGGTTTATTTCCGGGGGTGAAGGGGTGGGGGATTTCCCCGTCCCGGAAGGGAAGACCGGGATTGTCACTGTATGCAGCACGACACTCGATGGCATCCTGATACACCGGGGGGTACCGTTAAATCCCATCGGGGGAGGCGTGGTCGAGATCGAGCAGCGGATACCAAGGCGGTTTACCCATCTGATCCTCTACCAGCATACCACGATCGATCCCCTCCAGGTATTGATCTCCCAGGAGATCACTTCAATTACCAACGTGATGCGGAAGGGGAGCGGCACGATCCTGGCAAACATACGTGAGTGCCACATGGAAGCCGAACACCTTGTCGGGCAGGTCCTGGATGACCTGACGGGTTCCCCGTTCACCGGGATCCTTGACATCGGACCCCCCAACAGCCCGGCGCTCGGCGTCCAGGTGAGCCCCCAATACATGGGCATCGTGGCACTGGGGGGGACAAATCCGATGGCGGCCATCAGGGAGTCAGGGATAGAGGTGTCTATCCATGCCATAAAGGGGCTGCTTGACATCGATACGATGTCTGAGATCCTTGATTACTGATCCCCGCTACCCCCAGCTTGAAAAGAAGTTCCAGTACATGGTGA
This sequence comes from uncultured Methanoregula sp., assembly GCA_964598015.1. GTDB lineage: Archaea > Halobacteriota > Methanomicrobia > Methanomicrobiales > Methanospirillaceae > UBA9949. The sequence continues at coordinate 19,484 of CAZRAQ010000016.1, forward strand.
AAAACCGGATAAATCCAACCGATTCAGAATAAAGGGCAGTAAAACCGTTGTCCCTGGACCCCATCACGACCATGGCTTTTTTCCGGTCGATGAGAAAGACGACTCCTGCCAGCCATGTTCCCCCCGTCTCTTTCTGGGTCTCTTTTGGAGGCGCCTTGACAACGACCCTGATATGACCCGGGAGAGGACCCGTCCAGCCATCGGTAATGATCTCCACCTCCACCTCTTTTTTGAGAGTGATCAACTTCTCCATCAGCTCTGCCTTGAGATGGTCCCAGTAAAAGATGATGCGGATGCTCTCTTCTGCCCCCTGCAAAATTTCCAGCAACCGTACCCGGATCTGATCATCGCGGTGTATGCTCCAGATCAACTCCTGGTCACCCCGTTCGATCAGTGACGACTGGGAATAGAGCCTGTTCAGGCCTTCTTTTGCTTTTGCGGCATCGCTCTCAACCGACCGCAGCAGCGTCTCGATTGCTTTGTCCGGGCTCACCGGATTGAACCGTTTTGGCGAGGTATTCGACACCCATACCAGTTGTTTCTGGGACAGGCGTTCGAGTACTGGGTAGACCGATGCGCGAGGAACTCCCGACAGTTCATGGATCTCTGTTGCGGTCGCTCCGGATGCCTGGAGCAGGGCGATATAGACAAGCGCTTCGTACTTGGTCAGTCCCAGTGATTTGAGGTATTCAGCGATTGCCCCCCCCTCTGCTGCCGGCGCTGTCATCAAATACTTATATATAGGGTCCGTTCTTAAATGTTGTTACTACAATAACAACAAGTGAAATACTATGAAAATCACTCGTTTGGCAATTCTGGTCATTTTTATTGGACTTATGAGCTCCCCGGCACTGGCGGGGACAAAATATCTGTCTGGCGGACCTGACATTTCCGCAGCGATTGCAGGATCAAACGAGTTCTCTCCCGGCCAGGACGTGGTATTCAAAGTGAATATCGAAAACCGGGGACTGATTGATATCAAGTTCGTCCAGTCAGGGATTGTCGAGAGGGATGACCTGCCCACTACTGCCAAACTGGTCCGGGCAACCCTTCTTCCCGGGAATGCCCCCGTCCTGGTGAAATCAGATCCCCAGCTCGTGGGGGACATTGAAGGGGGAGAGAGTATCCAGGTCCCTTTCATTGCGACGGTCGCTGAGAATGCACCGGCAGGGGAGTATCTCCTCCCCCTTGTGCTGCAGTACACATACCTGTTGAATGCAGAGCAGCACGGGCAGGACAGCATCACCTACACCTACAAGGACGTGAACGAGACAATCGATCTTCCCGTCAGAATAAAACCAGAGGCCTATGTGTCGGTGGAGTCGTTCGAAACCGAGCACCTGAATGCGGGAAACGAGGGATACCTCGTGATGCAGGTGAAAAACACGGGGCATGTGAATGCGACATCAGCGGTTGTCAAGATAGCACGGAATGGCAACAGTCCCGTCATCCCGACTGACAGCAGCATCTATGTCGGCGATTTTCCGATAGACGGGATGGTTGAGACCCGGTTCAAGGTCTCGATATCGCGCGAGGCAGGTGACCAGAGCTACCCGCTCGATCTCTTCCTTGTGTATGAGGATGAATCGGGAGCGCTGATGACATCCAAGGTCACGACCATCGGTGTCCCGGTCAAGGGGAAGATCAGCTTTGTCGTCACCACGGATCCCGAGCCGATAACCGCAGGGGATAAGCAGGTGATTGAGGTTACGTACAGGAACACGGGTTCAGGAACTGCATATAGTGCCCAGGCCCGCATCAGTGCAGTGGATCCTTTCACCAGCAATGATGACACGGCATTCCTCGGAGACCTTGGCCCGGGTGAAACAGCAGGTGCCCGCTACGAAGTGAGCGTGGACGAATCAGCGACAGCAAAGGAGTACGGCCTCGACTCGGAGATACGGTACCGGGACTCGCTTGGAAACAGCCAGATCTCAGACACCATGAAGGTCAGGGTTGCCGTTGAAGAACCCTCCCCGGTTATGACAATCCTGCTCGCTGCAGTGCTTATCGGCGCGATCATAGCCGCAGGGTATTATTTCTTCGTGGTACGAAAGAAGAAGTGAAGGGAGGCTGGCCGTGCCCCTGCCCGGACCAGAAGAATGGCGCTCGGCTCTCTGGCAGGGGCAGGATTGATGAAAAGGGTACATTTTGGGGAGGCTGACATCCGCACACGATGCACCCCATCACCCCTGATTGACATCCCCGCGGCGGTTATAGTAACTGGATCGGTCTGCGGAGAACAACCAATATTTTCGTCTCCACCGCAAAACAGCGGGGAGCTAAAAATGCGGCAGGTGTTCGCCTCACCTGTCAATTCTGGAACGCTTGCAGCCTTTCCCCGGAATATGATACAGATCTCAATTCAGGGAATCCAGGGGAGGCTGGGTGGATCCGTCCGTTTATGGGCGTTCTTTTTTACGAGTGAAAGCACCTTCTCTTCGATTGGATTGGCACTGTTCCAGCCGTTCTTTTCAAGGACCTTCAATGCAGTATCAATTTCAGGGTAGGTGAGCCCTATGTCGGTTTCATCGGTCTGACCTGCAGAGAGCCCTGCCGAGGGGGTCTTTGTGATGATGCGTTCAGGGATGCCGAGTTCCCTTGCAAACACGAAGACCTCGGTCTTATAGAGATGGAGAATGGGCTGGAGATCAGCGGCATTATCCCCGAACTTTGTGCAGTAGCCGATGAGGTATTCGGTGCGGTTCGATGTACCACATACAAGGAGGTCATCGCGGTTTGCGTGATAGTACAGTATCACCATGCGGGTTCTTGCCATGAGGTTCCCAAGAAGATACGGATTCTCCGAATACCCGGGCATCTGGCGGTAGGCTGAAAGCACCGGTTCGATGCTCATGACCTGGTGGTGCATGCCAAGTGCCCTGCAGAGGTCGGATGCATCTTCTATATCCTCACCCTGTGTCACGGAAGTGGTGAGGGTGTAGCCGTGCACCTTGTCTCCTCCGATTGCACGGCAGCACATAACCGCTGACACTGCCGAGTCTATCCCTCCCGAGACCCCGATCACCACCCCCTTTGCCCCGCTGCTCCATACCGCATAACGGATCATCTGTTCTATCTGTCCCAACGCACAGCTGTGTTCCGTCTCCATGTTGATTCACTCCTGCAGGATTCTGATCAGTATCGTGAGATCGGGGGGATTTCCTATGGCGATAACGGCGTCGCCTTCACGCAGCATTTCTCCTGGATCCGGCTTTACAACCGACCGTGATCTCCCCTCGATGCCGATGATGCGCACCCCCGATTTTCTCTCTATCCAGCCGGTGGTTTTTCCGGAACTTTTCATGACCTGTTTTCTCACGACGGTCTGGCCGTTCGGGAGATTCAGGATGACATGGACGATATCGGAAAGCACGATACCGCCGATGATCTGGCCTCCGATGGTGGGGAGGAGTGCAACAAAATCAGCCCCTGCCCGGTAGAGCTTGTGCACCGATTCAGGCTCGTTGGCTCGGGCCAGGATCCTTATTCCGGGGTTCAGATCCCTTGCGATCAGGGTGGTGAAGATGTTAAGGTCATCGTCATTGAGGGCAATGATAAAAATTTTTGCATCCTCGATATGTGCTTCCCTCAGCGTCGCTTCGTCCTCTGCATTTCCCACGACCTGGCTGACTCCGTGTTTTTTCCGGTCGATTGCGATACACTCGATCCCAAGGCTGGCGAGTTCATGGTAGGCAGAAAGCCCGACATCCCCAAATCCCCCTATCAGGGCTATTTCCCGCACAGCTGCCTTTGGCATGAATTCATGCTGAACCATCTCCTCTACCCTGTCCAGGTTGCCGATGAGAAAGAGCATCGTGGTGGCATCGACCGTCTCATTTTTTTCCGGATAGAGACGGAAACTGCCTCCCCGGGAGATGAGAAGGGTGAAGAATCCGTACCTTTCGAAAAGGGCAAGTTCATGGAGTGTTTTTCCTTCTGCCTTGGAACCGGGGATGATGGGAAGGTTGATGATGCGCAGGCGGTTCCGTTCGTCAGGGAGGAGTCCATCCGGTATCTGTTCATTGATCGTCTCTTCAATGATGGTGTCGACATGCGTGGTGAGTGCTGCATGCCGGGCAATGATCTGGCCGGTGACATGTTTTGCGGAAACCACGTAGTCCGCACCTGCATATTTCAGGTAGCGTCCGAGAGCGAGTTTGTCGATCACCGCGATGATGGTTCCCGATACCATCTCCCTGATTCCAAGGATGATTGCGGCATTGGTCTGCTCGTCCTCGCAAAGGATGACGGAATGGGCGTTTTTGATCCAGGCATTCGACCATACTCCGGATTCCCCGTAATCCCCCCAGATGACGTAGGATTTTGCACCGGATTCCCGTGCGGCGGTCTGGGCTGCGCCCTGGGTGTCCACGATAATGACGACCGGGAGGTCGGAGATCCGGATACTTTCGAGAAGCGCCTTTGTCAGTTCACCATATCCTACTATCACGATGTGATTGTGCAGCTCATGCGGGAGTTTTTTCGGGGGGGCTCTCACAAAAATGCTGCTCAGGTAGGGTACAAGGAGGAGCGGGATTATCATGAAGATCAGGAGTATCCCGGTGATCATGACGATGATGGCAAAGAGGATGGTCAGATCATTGGAAAATGGGAGAAGAGGACCGTACCCGACTGTGGTAACCGTCTCAAGGATGAAGAGGAGAGCATTCGGCCAGCTGATGGGCCTCCCTTCGAGGACAGGGTAGGCATAGTGGAAAATCGAGGTGAGCGCGATGATCTGGATGGCAAAAAGGACGAAGAAGAGCGCTATCTTCGCCCGCCCGGAAGCATGAAAGAGTTTCCAGAGTCTTCCCCTCCTGCTTTCAGGCATCGGGCACCTCCTTTCCCATCCCGCACGACCTGCATTCCCCTAGACAAGGGCCCCCGCAGATCGGGCAGCGAGAAGCTGCGAGGTCCGAAAGCCCCCTGCATGATGCCAGACGCTCCCCGAGATTGACAAGGGCGTACTTGGTTGACGGATGGCGCCAGTCGTAGTCATCCAGGACAGCATGCACATCAGATCTCAATGTAATCTTTGAATACGGGCATCGCCCGATCTCAAATCCTTCCCCATGGAGATATGCGTAGAGGGCAACCTCCCGTTCCGGGATAGTGAGAAACGGGCGGATCCATGGCACAAGCCCATCGGCAGGGTCGTCCGGCATAAAAAGGCGATCTCCATCCCCACGGAGTACCTTCATCAGTACCGTCTGGGCTTCGTCATCGAGGTTGAAACCAAGCGCCAGACTCGAAATCCCGTGTTCCTTTGCAACCCGGTTCAGGCACCGGCGTCGCAGCACATCACAAAGAGAGCAGGAGGGGCAATCCCCCTGTGCCCCGGCCACCTCCTCCATGGTCACCCCACACAATTCCTGGAATGAGGCGACGATCAGCTCGGTCCCGACCGATTCGGCGATCCCGGCTGCAACACGGCTGTCATGGCATCCCCCGATCCCCTCGTCGATAGTAATCGCACGGAGCGTTATATCCCTCCTTTTTCCTACCAGCTTTTGCATGAAGTACAGGAGGGCACTGCTGTTCTTCCCCCCGGACAATGCCACAGCGATCCTGTCCTGTGGGACAATCCAGCGGTGTGTTCGTATCGCACGCTTTGCTTTTGCCTCAAAATCGGCAATAAAATGGGCTTTACAGAGATGGAGACCGGAATACCGCTGATAGAGGACCGCTTGCCGGCGGCACTTGCTGCAGAGCATGGGGGGTATCAGATCAACCTTTATCACCAGTATAGATAAAATTGTGTAGATTACATGGGAATTTCAGCCGACCAGATCCGGGGACTCCACAAATATGAAGTCCGCATCCTTCTCATACTGGAACGGCTGATGCGCCGCTACCGGTGGGTCCCGCTCGATATCATCAAAAAAACGATCGGGCTTTCTGAATCAGAGGTGAGTTACCGTCTTGGCAGGCTGATGGACCGGGGGCTCGTCCGGTTCGATACCGTCCCCTACGAGGGGTACTCCCTGATCTTCCAGGGGTATGATGCCCTTGCACTGATCTCGCTCTCAAAGAAGGGCACCCTCCAGGCCCTCGGGTCTATGATCGGTGAAGGAAAAGAATCGGTGGTCTATGAAGGGCTCGGGCTGTCGCCGGTTGCACTCAAGTTCCACCATGTCGGCCAGCGCTCGTTCCAGTCTGCCAGGGTCACCAGGGACTACATCCCGGACGAGAGCAATTGTCCCTGGCTTCTTGCCTCGCGCCTCTCTGCCGAGCGGGAGTACGAAGCGCTCCGGAAACTCCACCCGGGTGTCAGCGTACCGCTCCCTGTCGATATCAACCGGCATACTCTCGTGATGGAGTTCATTCCGGGTGCGACCCTCAACCGGTGTGCGATTGAAAGCCCCCGGGATATCCTGCTCGAGATAATGGAAAACGTCAGACTGGCATATGCTGCGGGAGTCATTCACTCTGACCTCTCCGAATACAATGTGATGCATGACGGCTACCGGTGTTACATTATCGACTGGCCGCAGTGGATCAGCACCGATCATGCCAATGCAGCGGAACTCCTGATGCGGGACCTCGGCAACATCACCCGGTTTTTCAGCCGCAGGCACCGGGTTGACCTCCCCCCCGATGAGGCCTACCTGATGGTGACGGGATGAGGGTCTTTGGCATCGATATCATCAAAGGTTCGGTACGTTCGAAGTCACGTCGGCCGATCTATGCGCTCGTGAGGATGGAGGAGGGGGAGATCATCGCAGAGGGCGAGGTCTCCGGGTTCCGGCTCTTCCGGATCCTCAACGAAGAGCGACCTGACATCCTTGCCGTGGACAGCCTGCAGGAGATCGCAGCCGACCAGCATGACCTGTACGCATTTCTCCAGGCCCTCCCCCCGTCCGTCCGCCTTGTCCAGGTGACAGGGGGTGAGAGGAAGGAGAGTCTCGGCAAAGTTGCAAGCCGGTTCAATATCAGTTTCAACCGGTTCGATCCCTTTGAGGAAGCCCGGACCATTGCAAGGGTTGCCGGTCTCGGTGCCGGAGCCGAGGTCATCGCGTTTGAGAATACCAGCGAGATTGTCGTGAGCAGGCACCGCTCGCCGGGCAAGGGGGGCTGGAGCCAGAACCGCTACGTCCGGAAGATCCACGGGGCGGTCCAGCACAAAGCCAGGGAGATCGAGATGGCTCTCGTGGCGGCGGGTCTCCGCTACCAGAAAAAAGAGACACGGGCATTTGGCGGGAACAGCAGGGTTGCATTCGAAGTGTATGCCTCCCGGGGCCAGGTGCCTGCAACCACGTACCGGGGCGCCGATGTGCAGGTCCGGATCAGCGGAAAGCGGCTTGAGCGGATGACGTTCAGGCCGCTGTCAGGAAAACCCCGCTATCTTATCGTCGGCATCGATCCCGGGACCACAACGGCCGTTGCGGCACTTGACCTTGACGGAAATATCCTCTCGCTCGCCAGTTCACGCCAGATGACGATGTCAGATGTGATCGAATCGATCTACCGGGTGGGAAAACCCCTTGTGATTGCATCGGATGTCCATGAGATGCCGTTTTCAGTCGAGAAGATCAGGAGGGCATTCAATGGGATCGCCTTTTCCCCCCGGCAGGATATGGGCGTGGAGACAAAGCAGGAGCTGACTGCCCCGTTCCAGTACCAGAACGATCATGAACGGGATGCTCTTGCTGCGGCGATAGAAGCGTTCCGGAGTTACAAGAACAAGTTCCAGAATCTCCTCCGCAGGGTGCCCGCGGGAAATGACCTTGATGAGGTGAGGGCCGGGATCGTGCGGGGGCAGTCCCTCGAACAGGTACTCTCGGAGATGAAAGGGAAACCGGTCCGGCCCGTAACAGAAGCGCCGAAGGTGGAGATCGATGCCAGGAGGGATGAACGGATCAGGATACTGGATGGCACGGTCAAGCGTCTCAAAGTCCTTGTCAGGGACCTGCAGGAGGAGCTGCAGAAGAAGGATCACGAGATTATACGGCTCCAGGGAAGGGTGAAGAGAATCCGCTCTCAGCAGGACCAGGCGTTTCGGAGAGATGCAGAACTGGTGAAGCGTGATGCGGTCATCGCAAGTCTCAAAAAGAGGCTCCGGCGGGAAGAACGGAACAGCGAAAAAATCCTGAAACGAATGAAAAAGATCAGGGCACACGAAGAGACTGGTTCCGGCGAGCAGGACAGCATGCTCAAACTGTTGCCCTCCATGACGCGTGAGGGGATACGGGCATTATCGGAAGAACTCGGGATCAGGGAGGGGGACCTCATCTACGTGTCCCGGGTCGATGTCTGGGGGAAGAATGCTGCACGGGAGCTGGCAGGGTCCGGAATCGGCGGGCTGGTGGCGAAATTGCCGCCGGGAGCCCGGTTCGATCCCCAGCTCGAGGCGATATTCAGGGAGGCATCCGTCCCGCTCCTCTCCGCAGAGTCGGCAGGTGCAGTGATGAGAGGCGGAACGGTTACGGCAGAACGGGGCCGGCTGGATACTGCCATCAGGAGATGGGAAGAGGAACAGAGAGCGTTTGAGCGCGAGAAGAAGGCAGAGCTCCTCGATGAGATCTATAGGGAATACCGTACCGAGCGGGGAAAGGAGATGAAGAAAGTTGGATGAAAGGGCGTTGAAGGAAGTGGTCCGGGAGATTATCGGGACAGCGCAGACTCTTGATGACTGTGCCGTTTTCCCTTGCGGTGGCGGATTTTTGGTTGCCACGACTGACATGCTGCATGAAACGACCGATTTTCCCCATGGTATGACGGACTGGCAGATCGGGTGGATGAGCGCGGCAGTAACCCTGAGCGATATCGCTGCCATGGGTGCCCGACCGGCCTTTTTATTGCTTGCTGTCGGGCTTGACAAGGGGGAGCGGATCCGGGAGATTCTTGTCGGGGCGAAAGCCTGCTGTGACTTCTGTGGAGCAGCGCTTGCCGGAGGCGACCTTGACGCACACCAGGAGCTCACGATTGTCTCCTCGGGCATAGGATTTGCAGAAGGAGGGGTAGTTATTCGCCGAAAAGGTGCGGTCCCCGGGGACCTCATCTGCATTACGGGGCCTCTTGGCAGGGCGCAGGCTGCACTGGACGGATATCACCACTACGAACGCTATCTCCTGGAACCAGTCCCGCGTGTGAGAGAAGGGGAGCGCCTTGCCTCCGCAGGGATCACCTCCATGATGGATATCAGCGACGGGCTTGTGCTCTCGCTGTATGATCTCCTCGATGCGAACGAGTGTGGGTACGCTATTGATTCTGCCAGGCTGCCGCTTCTCGAAGGAGTGCCTGCGGAGAAGAGCAGGGAGTACGCCCTTTTTGGTGGCGGCGATTTTCACCTTCTCTTCACCTGCCCGCCGGAGCTCTTCCCTGTTTTGGGTCTTGACTGCCTCGTGATCGGGACTGTCATCTGTGAACATACAGTACTGGTGGATGGCGAGATGGTACCGTTGAGGGGATACCAGCACCAATGGAGATAAAACTGGATGGTCCAGGAAGCACTATCCTTCTGAAACGCACATGAGACTCCTTTGTCACATCCCCCCCAAATGAAAATCGCGAATGCGATTTTCATGCCAACGGCCAATGATCGCCCTGCGGTCGTGCATAAAAAATGAAAATGGCGGAGCCATTTTCATTCGAAAAATCGGGAAAGTATTTAATTTTTCAGGGAAAACGCTAAGGTACAAAGGAGGGACCTATGAGCATACAATATTTCATTTTGGCAATCGCAATAATAACCGCCCTGGTTATAACGGGACCGGTATCCGCATACTCCATCAGGGTGTACGATACGCCGATCTCCTTAGACAAGGACCTGACGAGAACAATCCAATCATCCCCGGGCAGGATCCAGGCAACCAGGTCTTTACCCGAAGGCGCGGCCGCAATCATGAGCGGGGCAAATTCGAACGGATCGATCGGGTCGGTAAGTGCTTTCAGCGAAGGACTGTGCGAGACCCAGACTACCCATCTTGAGTTCAGTAATACTGTATCGGTACAGGGAATCATAAACAACTTTGTGTACAATGCCCGGTATGATTCAAGCGCATTCAGATAACCATTTTTCCCTATTTTTTATTGATTATCCAGCTCTCCAACAGAAGGAACATTCCTCTAATTGGTAGTGTATCAACTTCTTTTACACGAACAAATGAGTGATGCCAATCCCTTCAGTATTCACAGGAGATGCGACCTTCCCTAGTTCATCATCATCACCAGGTGGAAATCTAATCTGAAGGGAGAAAAAATGGTGGAACATAACTATATTGTTCCAATAGTTCCATTCTGCATTGCTCCCAAAATCCCTTGTGAACTACAGCGACCGAAAAACCAGTTGCATATCAAAGAGGAGGACCTGATTTATTAATTATTCGTGGACGGCAGGATGATGCAGATAAGATTTTATAGTATAAATCGGTAAAGTCCATATGTAAAATCAAGGTGGCATAATGAAGGTGTGATATCCCGAATTATGTTTACACATAGAACCACACCTGGACATAGCCGAGGATGCGCTCTGGGGGGAGACGATACCAGAATGCATTGTAAGGCTCATCATAATTGAGACTCGAATGGGGTTTGATCTCATTGTGCCAGACTACAATTTCATCGACAGATCGAAATTTCTGGATTCTCCGCTCCACTTCTCCGTAGAATCGTTCAATCTTACCATTTGTTTGAGGATGTTTGAATCTGGCGACAATATGCTTGATTCCATGATTTTCAAGAAATTCCTTGAAAGAGTGCCGGGCTATCTCACGTTCGCGTGCAGAAACGAATTGTGTACCGTGGTCGGTGAGAATCTCCCTGGGGATCCCATACCGTGCAAATCCCATTTCTAGGACAAGGAGAGTATTCTGGGTGGTAGGAGAATCGAACAGGCCGTGACAGGTGACCAGCCGGGATGAGTCGTCCATGAATGCAATCAGCCACTTCTTCTGGCCTCCGATTGTCACCTCTTTCCAGTCACCCTGCCAGAGGGACATGGAATGCTCCCGCTCGAATCGGACCCACTTCCTCTGCTTTCTCTTTCTCATATTCACTTCGATACACCCGTGACTGAGCAAGACTCGATAAATGGTATTATGAGGGATATGTATCCCATGGACCTCTTCTATTTTCTTCTCCAGATGCCCAGGTCCAATCCTGTAATCGTGAAAGCTCTCCAAGATAAGAAACCGGGTTTCTTCGGGGATATCTTTCGATTTTCGACCGGGTCGATGAAGAACAGGAATCGTTCCTGATTGTTTATAGCGATTGATGATATGGTGTGTCCACTGCCGGCTTACTCCAAAATAGTTGGCTATTTTAGGTATTGGCTTCTTTCTCTCCCACTGTTTGACGATTCGCTTAATATCCCGATTTGTTAATTTCTGCACATATTCGTCTGTGCTGGTTGTAAAGTTATTTCGGGATACTACAGTGGCATAATGAAGGCGAAATCATTCACTATTGTACTTGCTGTTCTCATCATGGG
>CAZRAQ010000017.1:0-22317 GCA_964598015.1 uncultured Methanoregula sp.
GACGACAGGCATTGAAAAACAGACCGGCCTCCTGGACCTCACTCTCTACCACTTTTTAGGAGAGTTACCTCCTCAGAAATCGCGATATACCTGTTTCCTGTCTTCGACTTCAAGCACCTGGATGATTAGAACCGTGTCATGGATTGACAGAATAGCCCGGTACTGGGTACCAATGCGGAATGTATATACCGGATGGCCCGGGTTCGTTCCTTTCAATTTCTTGATCTGGGAGTAGGGATTGTCCGAAAGTTCATGCAGGGCTCGGATGATTCGTTGAGCAATCGTCCGGTCGAGCTTCTGCAAGTCTTTTCGTGCCCGGGAAGTGTATTCGATCCGGTAGCTCATTTTATACCGAACTCATCCATGATCTCTGCTTCAGAGTGGAGCCGGCGGTGCCTGATATCCTCGAGGGCTTCCTCAAGCCCTTTGATCGCTTCATCATTCAGAGGATCCTGATCTACCGCAAGGGTCATCAGCCGCTCGATGACGTCATTGTACGATTCCCTGGGGTGTTGTTTCAATGCCTGGAGTTTTTCTTTCAGATCTTCCCTGATGTAAATGGTGGATGCGGCTTGCATAGTATCACCTATAGGTATCTATTGATATCAATATGTCGATGGATAAGGTCGTCCTTCATGAAGGGATGACAGGACGGGTTCATGGAGGAAAGCCTTACTACTTCTCTCTGAATTGGGAGGGGTATACACTGTATTCAACGATGAGAGCATCGATTTGTCTTAAGACAGCCACTACTGCCACTGGCACTAACTCTCCACAGGTGTGCTTGTATGCACTGCCGGGATTATCCGGACGGATCGACTCCTGGATCCGCATCCTGTTTCACTTGTATCTCCGTCTCAATAACCCCGTCTTTCATGGAAATGATCCGGTCAAAATACCTTGTATGCCATTCCTCGTGCGAGACCATCACGATCGTCTGGTGGAGATCACGGTTCAGTTTTTTGAAGAGATCGAGGATCACTTTCGAGTTCCGGGTATCCAGGTTGGCACAGGGTTCATCGGCGAGCAGGAGGGCCGGCCGGTTCACGAGCGCCCGGGCGATCGCCACCCGCTGCTGCTCGCCACCGGACATCTGGGAAGGGAGGTGGTGGATCCGGTCCCCAAGTCCCACGACCCCAAGGATATCATTGCAGACGAGTGTGCACTCCTGGGAGGTCATCCCCCTCGCCATTGAGGGGAGATACACGTTCTCCTGGGCAGTCAGCTCGGGGACAAGGGCATAGTCCTGGAACACGTACCCGAGTCTTCGCAGGCGGAACACGGTCCTCGCCCGTTCATCGAGGGCCCCGACATCGACCCCGTCAATGTGGAGGGATCCGCTGGTAGGACGATCAAGAAGTCCGAGCAGGTGGAGCAGGGTCGACTTCCCGCTGCCGCTCGGTCCCATCACCCCGACAAACTCACCTTTCTGTATTTTCAGTGACACCCCGTCGAGAGCCCGGACCTGCACCGCACCAAGACCGTAGTATCTTCTGAGATCGCTTCCGATAATCATGTCAACCCCTGATCGCGGAAAGGATATCCTCTCTTGTCGTGATCCATGCAGGGATGTACCCGGCGATGAGTGAAACAACAAGGAGACTCAATGTCGACCGGAGAATCAGCATCGCATCCACCACCGGGGCAACAGGCCCCCCGGGAAACACGATCGGGTTTGCAGCAAGCAGCTGCAGGATCAGCACCAGAAAACCGCACCCGATGATTGTCCCGATGGCGAAGATGAACACAGCCTGGAAGAGGTACGATCTGATGATGACCGACCGGTCGATCCCGATTGCTTTCAGGATCCCGATCTGCTTCCGCCGGTAGACCGTATTGATGAAGATCACGATGAAGATGACCACGATGGCGATCACGAGGCTCACCACCGTGCCGATGAAGTTGATGATATTGAAACTGCCGATGATCTGGTTCAGGAAATTCGCAGACTTCTCCTGCCAGGTCCAGATCTTCTCCTGTACTCCATAGGACATCAGGCTAATCCTCATCTCATTCTCGTTCCCGGTCTCAAGGGTCCGCACGAGCATCTGGTTCGCCTTGTCTTCCAGGCCATACACCGACTCATACTCGTGCTTCGTGATGAACGCGTTTGAGTCGACATCATAGGAATCGGAGTTGATGATCCCCTTGATCCGGTACTGCCGGGTCACCCCGTTGTTGAAGGTGACATCCACCACCTTCCCCACGTCCACGCCGCCAAGGGAGGGGATCACGTCAAGTTTCTCATCGTAGTTACCGGCAAGCCGGAACCCTATCACGATCTGGTCGGTGTCGCCATCCCCCAGGTACTCGCCGCTGGCGACCTTTGACGCGATCTTGAGGACACGCCGCTCATCGTCTGGATTGATCGCGTACAGGATCGGGGTCACCTCGTTTCCCTTGTAAACGATAGTTGCCCCGGTAATATACCGGGGAGAGACCCCGGTCACGCCAGGAATCCGTTCAATCTTTTTCTGGAGCTCATCGGCATTATTGATATACACCTGGTTTTTTTTCGGTTCTATCACCAGGTTTCCATAACTGTAGTCGATCGTCTGCTGGTTGAACAGCACCGCCACCCCGGAGATGATGGAGGGAAGGAAGATAAGGTTCACAAACACCATCCCGATGATGAGGATCGTGAGGGAGAGCGTCCCTTTGTTTCCCCTTACAATCGACCGCTTCGCGAGGAAGAAGGCGACCTTTGTTTTCTCAAACATTGCCTGTTCCCGGTTTACGACGGATGAAGAAGTACCAGTACCCGACAATCCCTGCCAGGATGATAAGGAGAACAACTCCGAGGATCAGGGGGGTATTGTTGCTGCTATCGACATTCAGGTGAAGGTTCTGCACCTGCTCGCCTGGACCGTAGTCATCCTCGTACCTGATGGTTAATGTGTAGGGGATCTCACCTGACCGGTCGGCCTGGAGGTTGAAGGGTGCCGGTGCATCATTGGCCGGTTCAATTTTTCCGACAAATGCTTCCTTTGTGCCCGGAAGAGGGATATCGATTGTGGCTTCCACCGACTTGGCCTCATCGGTGCCGGTATTCTCAATCCTGATGATAAGCGTGAACGGGTCTCCATTCTGGATCCTGGCAGGATCCGTCGTGATCTGGGAGATGCCCAGCTCTGCTTTGCCCCTGATATTCACCCCGAGCGTCTCGACCTGCTGCTGGAATGATCCGCCGGGTTCCTGGTATTCGATCACAAGGGTGACTGGCCGGAGTCCGAGTGGTGCTTTCCTGTCGGTCGAAAACTCCATGGCTATCGCCTGGCTCTCCCCCGGTCCCAGCCGCTCGATATGGTAGGTGCTGGCGGTCTTTGGGGTGAGTGAGGGAGTAGAGGAGTTCACCGAGATTCTGATATTGCTTGCCGAGAGCTGCCCGGAATTCTCAAGGAGAATGGTAGCGTTGAAATCATCTCCTGGAGTGACACTTGCAGGCAGCTGCTTTTCTATGCTGACCTGAGGTCTCTTCTGGATCGCCACCTCGCTGTTCACATTGACCGGGATCGGATATTTCAGGCTCCGGGCATCTGAGACCCGGATCCAAATCTCGGGGAAGTAAATCCCGGTCTCTGCCGGTGCCCTGATGAGAAATGAGAGGGGGATTGACTGCCCCGGACCGATATCGCCAACCCGGTAATATGCCTCGCTGATCACCAGGATCCCGTTTCCCACCATCGTGACGCTGTCAATCGGGGCATTGATATCAATGTTCGTGGTGGTCTCTGTAGTATCAGAGAGATAGGACTGGGTGAGTGTGGCCCGGTCAGCAGTATTCCTGACCGTTACACTTATGACCCCCTGCTCTCCGGGGAGCAGGACCGCAGGAGAAACCACATAATCCGTGATGATAACGCTCGGAACACTGGCAGCCACCGGCGCTATCGAGCAGAGAAGGATGATGCCAAGGACTGCGATGAAAAGTCTGGTGGGCTTTAGCGGCAATCTCATGAATTATTCTGTGCCATATCTGGTCAATAATACTATCTGGAAAAACCTGTACTACAAAAAGCCCAAAAAACGTGGCTGAGCGGGGCGTGCGTAGTCTTTTTGGCCTTTACGGAGGTTGTGGGCTACACGGTCATTGGAAGGGTGCTCGCCATCTTTCGACACGGCTGCCCCCTCCCCCCACGGCCTAGTGTCTCTGCCGAGGGGTTGTTTTAGTTCCAGTCCTTTGGGTCGAACCGTTGGTCCCTGTCAAAATCTCACATCGGGTTCATCCCAATAACGCAATAAACCCCTGTGCGGAGCACTGGTTACGGGTGCTTGTTCGTACATTGCCACTATCACCGAGACATTTATCCTGGAGACTGCCTGGGGAGCCCCCACTGGCAGAGAAGGTACCCCATAACAACACAGAGCGGTTTAAAAATAGCGGTCTTTGCAGCCATCGCCGCCACCCTGATCATCGCGATCATCACGTTCATTGCAGCGGCACTCTCTGGCTCCTCGGCCATGATTGCGGAGGTCCTGCAGATAACTAGTATTGATGAGATCGTCCTTCACGAAGGAATGACAGGGCGGGGTGTAGAGAAGACAGCCTCCCTACTTTCACTCTGCATGCGAAAGGTCAAAGACTGTTCATGAAAACGGATGTGAGGAGAAAATGATATGAGATTCCGGCTAAATTTTGAAGAACGGATCGTACTCAAATACCTGCAGGAAGAAGAGGAGGCCGCAACCTCAATCGATGTTGCAAACAGGACCGGGCTTGAACATCACCAGGTGAAGGAGGTCTTTGCCTCCCTCGCCGAAAAAGATCTTTTCATCGCGGAAGACCGGACAGCAGGAGAACTCTCTGAATCCGGAAGGGACTACAATGTATTCGACGACGAGTGCATCGATACCTTCTATGACAGCCTCCAGCATGAAACCAAAAAACTTTTGGATCATTTCATTGAAGATCCCGATGCAAGCCCTTCTCGGGAGGTGCTGGTAGCGGCCGACGGCCTGAAACCGGAAGAGATCGAGAGAGCAATCGATGAACTGGAACACCTTGGATACCCAGCGAGAAGACGAGTGCAACCCTGACCCGATCATTGTTCTCAATTGTTTACTTTCACCCACCAACCGATGCACTATTATGAAAGGTCGTACTAGTGTATTCGTGCGCAGTGACTTACCGTAGCGGGGAGCATCATGACACTGAAGAACAGAATATATGGGCACAGTCTTTCTGCAATTGAGAAGGAACTGATATTTTCCAGGGAAGATACAGGGTTTGTCCGCCCTATCCACTCTTCAGGAGCACTCTTCTCCCTTGATCCCTCACCATTCCTGCAGACACCAAAACGGGAAGTGTACATCGCACACTGCCCCCCTCCCAAAAAGAATGCCCTCATCAGAGCAAGAGTGTCCGAAGTCAGACAGGATATCATGAAAGATCGGGACGGGTATTACACCCTCGTGGTGAAATACGTTGATGCATGGTCCCCTGTTGACCCAAACACTCTCGTTTCAAAGCGGGGATTGGTAAGCTCAGAGGAGGTCCGCCACTTTTTTACGATACCCTATCTTGGGGAAGAAGAGATAATCGACAGTGTTGCCCTCTGCTCTGCATTGTATGCAGTCTCATCTCCCCCCCTTCTTGAGGAGAAAGGGGGGATAAACGCTGCAGTTCTTGGGAAAAAGAAACCCTGGCTCGGATTTAAATCCAGCCTTGCGATCATCCCCCGGGAATTCAGGCAGGTCACCTCGCCGTATTTTTATGCAATAGCAGAGCAGGAGAAGAAGGTTGAGAATACGAAAGCCGAGGAGATCAACCTTGCCTATCACAATCCGGAACGAATTCCCATGCACATCCCTGTCGTGCTCGATAAGGTCGAAGTGCAACCCTCTAAAAATTATGCTCTCGATATACAGAGTCTCAGCCCGATGGTGACCGCATTCATGCTCGATGCGCTCATTATCCGGCCGGAAATTCCTGTATCCCTCGAATCATATGTGACAGATACCCTCTATTCCGTTATCCAGGAATTCAAAGGTTCCGGATGGGCTCCCTATAAACAGGACTTCAGTTCACTGGTGCCCCGGTTGAGCCTCTCCTTTGCCCGGTATAATGCTCATCTGAAATTATCAAAAAAGGATGTCACCCAAGCGGTGGATCTCTGGTCCGATATGTACTACCGTGCAAAAAAAGTGGTGAGTTCCCAATATCATGTAGCGCAACTCTACCGCCTCGATGATAATGCACGGAAGTTGTACCTTGATCTCGTGGATGCCTATGGACTCGAGATACCTATTCCACTGGAGGAAGTGCGGAAGCAGTTACCCGCATTCAGGAGCGAATGGGACTTTGATGAGGCTC
This sequence comes from uncultured Methanoregula sp., assembly GCA_964598015.1. Classification (GTDB taxonomy): domain Archaea; phylum Halobacteriota; class Methanomicrobia; order Methanomicrobiales; family Methanospirillaceae; genus UBA9949. The sequence continues at coordinate 6,314 of CAZRAQ010000017.1, forward strand.
TCAATACGCTTCACCGCCATGGACTTCTGACAAAGCCCAGGCACGACAGCATCAAAATTCTCGATAACCGGTCGGTGAAGGCCTGAAATTGGGACAATAGTTTCTCGATCAGAAACAAATCTATTCTATTTCAGAAACAAACTGTTTCCGATCAGAAACAAAAAATGAGCAAGGGGAAAACTATCACCCTGCTGCCAGAACTCTTCAAATCAGAGGATGAGTTTTTTTTTTTGAGGGAAAATTGCAGCTCGTTTTACCCTCCCCACCTCTCCACAACGTGTCGAAAGAAATCAGGTTCATCGACACATCGTACGCCTCCAGCCTCCGATTTCGTCACACCACTATCCCCCACCTTCCCCATTCAGCTAACCCCGCGGTTCAAAAATTATTTATATCCCTAAAAAAATTCCCTGTTCGGCAATGATTTGGAAATTCATCGTGAATCTGGTGGCATAGGCAGAAAAAAGGTGGCACAATAGCAAGATCGGCATCTTCAGGACCAGGATCGTGGTGGATCTTCTTTGCCGGGTTTCCAATGCCCCGGCAGTCGTTGCACTACCATGGGACGGGATAGTTGCTCCATATATCCCTTCCAAACCTCATACCGTGTCCAACACCATATCCCAATTTTTTTAGCGCAAACAAATTACCCCAGGTGCAACGCGTCTCTCACGGAGTGCTCTTTAAGGGGGGATCCCTGTCTCCTGATCTGATGGGATCGGAACCTCGACAACAGGGACGCAACAGGTGAGGACAGAATGGAGCAGGGAAAGAGAGAGCGTCTTCTCACATCTTACCGTCCATACCTCGACACTTGGGGAAACGATTTCATATTTCGGTTCAAAAATGAGCGATGCATTGCGTGGGGGAAAATTTACCCGATGGTATCGAGATACGACATCCAATTCGGGCTTTTCAGGCAACCAACCTGTCCCACAACCCCTGGAATTATCCTGGCAGACAGTCCCCCGGGAAACTCCGGCATACGTGAAATTCGCAGGTGAAGACTTTTTGCAGTACCGCAGGATCCTTTTCCATGATCGTTCGTGCTTCATCGAGGGTTGTATTGAAAATCCCGATACCGCATACATCACTGCCGTCATTGATAGGACAGACGATGGAGAGCTTGCCCTCTGCACGGAACGAGAAATTTCTTCGTGCATGCTCCCAGATACTCTTTTCCACCCCAGGCAGTTCCCGATTGGGGCCCGCCTTGAGTATCACGATGCAATAGGTCTTCATGGCAGCTATCATCGTTCTCATGTATTCATCAGAAATCGTAGTCATTCTCTCTCACAGGAGGGTAAATTCGTGCTGCGAAGGTATTTGAGTATTCTTCCTCTCTTCGGGAAACAGTTGATGGATCAGGAATGGACACCCTGAATGCCGGGATTCCCCTCCTCCATCAAAAAACTGCCTGGTCCGTCAGGTACTGCATGATCCGGTCTAAAACCAGGGGATTTTTGGCGAGGTGGATATGACAGTACTGGTCCGGGGACGGCAGATGCTCCTCAATCTCGCGGGATGCGGCAATGACATCAAGGGATATCCCCGGGAGGAGAGACTCCCGGTGAGCCACCACCCCATCGCCTGAAAACGTTCTCCTGTACTGTCCATCCCCGGCAATCTCCCAGGTCTTTCCCTCAAACCAGGGGAAAAAGCCGGGAGCATCTTCCGGATTCGTGGTCACGATCACCCGGTAGGTGACATCAGGGCGGAGGCCTGCTGTCCGGAGCGTCCGCATCACCGGGCTTTTGGGCCGGACATCCTGGACCATCAGGTCAGAGGACGGATCAAACCCTTCCGGCACAAAGACCCCGGTGAGCCGGTTGATGATCGCTTCGCCGCGCTCCGGGTCATTGAAAAGTTCTGCGAGGGCCGAGCCGTTGTTCGGCGGGCCAAGGCCGATCAGCTGCCTGACGGCATGGGTACGTGCCTCCCCGTCAATTACTTCAAGCAGGTACCGCACAATACAGGTCCCCATTGAATGGGCGACGATATCGACAGGTCCCGACCAGCCACAGTCATGCCGCACCTTCATCAGGTAGTCATCAAAAGCCCTGGAGATCTCCGGCAATCCCCGGTCTCTCATCCCCGTATGGTCAAACCTCCGGTAAGGGATTCCTTCTTCATCGAGACGGACCACCAGCTTCTTCCAGACCCCGGGGTGGCTGTTCCACCCATGCACGAGGATTACCGGGTACGTGGCACCCATTCCAGCCTGTTATTCGCTGCCGATCAAAAAAAGGGTATGGAATCAGGCCGCAGAACCCTGTTCCCTGATGGTGGAGTATCCAAACCACCACCAACCGGGCGGTCTCATCAGGAACCACCTTGCATGGTGTGACATGAACAGGGAAGTGCTGAAAAGGATTGCCGAAGTTAATGAGACCATCGATCAGATCCAATAGCATCCCGGTCTCGTAGTGATGAAAAAGGGGTGGGTGCTTTTCCCGGCACCCCAATAGGGTTGGAGCGTGAAGGAGACCGAATGGGGTACCTCCTCCTTCATCTCCTTCTGATATCCCGGATTGACGTGGGGAAAACGGAACGGATCCTTATGCCGGCACTCCTCGTGGTTTGGAGCGTGAAAGAGACCGAATTCGTATCTCCGCTCTGCACAACGACCTGTTTCGTCTCTGTCAGGTATCCTGCTTTGGTGAGGGTCACGTTGTGCGTCCCTGCAGTAACGTTCTGAACGGTTGCGTTTGTCTGGCCGCTGGCAACACCGTCAATAAAGATCGCAGCTCCTGCCGGAACCGATGTCACAGTGAGAGAGAAGGTGTTGACACTGCTTGTGGGCTGGAGCGTGAAAGAGACCGAATTCGTATCTCCGCTCTGCACAACGACCTGTTTCGTCTCTGTCAGGTATCCTGCTTTGGTGAGGGTCACGTTGTGCGTCCCTGCAGTAACGTTCTGAACGGTTGCGTTTGTCTGGCCGCTGGCAACACCGTCAATAAAGATCGCAGCTCCTGCCGGAACCGATGTCACAGTGAGCGGGAAGGTGTTGACAACACTGTCACTATCGGCAGCGAAAGAAGCTGAAATGGTGTGATTGCCAGTCACAATCGTGAATGTGTAGGTCTTGATCACTCCCTTTGCAACTCCGTCGACCAGGACATCCTGTATGTGGAATCCCGGACTCGCGGTGATAGTGAAGGTAACAGAACTGCCGGATACGACCTCAACGGGACCGCCCGGTTCAATAGTCCCTCCCGCACCAGAAGAGGTGGTGATGGAATAAAGATCCGGCAGAGCGGCATTTACGCGAAGGTCAAGATTAGTCACTCCCCCGGGCTTGAACGGAGAGGTCTGCTGCCACGGGCCTCCGGCGGCAACATCATAGACCTCTGCCTGTTTCCCCTCGACAAAGAAGGTGATGGGAGCGCCTTTTTGGATAGTCCCCTGGACCATCAGCTCGGGTGAAGCATCGTCTGTTCCCCCATATACCCCTTCAACCGTGGTAACGAGATAGTTTTTTTCGTCATTCCCTCCGGCGACGGTCGTTGACACAGTCGTCTTGGCAGGAGCCGGTTTCCCGTCAATCGTTATCGTCCCGTAGAATGCCTGCGGGAGTTGAGGAGGCTTCGGGCTGACCTGGAACTGGGCCCTGCTGCAGGTATCATCGATCGCCGGGTCGTCCAGCGCAGCGACCAGTGCATCTGCCGCATCTGATCCCTGCAGGCTTCCTTCTCCACTGATCGTAAAAAGGGTTGTCCAACGGACCGGAGAGGCTCCCACGACAGAGTCACCCTGCCGGATAACATCGAAGAGGTCATTCTGCATGGGGTGCTGGACGATGACGAAGTACTGGCCGGGGGTCATCCCTGAGGTAACGGCTTCGGAGAGGGTGTAATTGTAGGTCCCATCGTTATCGACACTTGCAGTGACACAGCTCGTGTAGTCTTCGCCTAGGATCCAGACCGAAACAGCCGATGACGGTTTGCTTTCGACAGCCCCAAAGACAGAGATTGTTTGTCCGGGTATGATGGGGGAAGGCGAGACCGAGACCGTCACAAAAGGAGTGAGCAGTTCCACCGATACGGTTCCATACGATGACCCGGCAAGATTTGTTGTAGCCCGTGGCTCAGCGACCGCATAGATCGTGTAGGTCCCGGCATCAAGAGTGAGAGGGGCGGTCTTCCACACGTATCCCCATGTATTGTCATCCAGAACAGCTGCTGTGGTCCACCCGCCACCAACTACCGATCCCGGTGGGTTGTGCAGCGGGGCACCTTCGGGTACGACACCCGGTCCGGTGATGAAAAGGTAAACGGTCTCACTCTCCAGGTTGACACCGGAGAAGTGGATCTCCTGCCCGATCAGATATGGCTGGTCGCCGGCCGGGGTGATGGTCACGGCACCTGGACCGCTGTCCTGGACAACCTCGTTGTCCACGGCGGATACAGGGACAAGAAAGAGTCCCAGGAGGAGCAACAAGAGTATAAGTATCTGATATTTTCCCGTCATTTAAATCGTTGTATTTTAATAATTTCATCAAATAAAAACTTTTGGGACAATTCAGGGGTTCTCATGGATATTTAGGGAATATGACCGCCAATTTTGGGTTTTTTTGCAAGGGGGAAGAAGCTGACAACCCACCTTCCCGAAAAATCGAGGGGAACCGTATTGGAGTTCCCGCATTCCTGGAGAACAGGCATCTATCCCCTTCTGCAATCCAGGAGATCTCCCGGCAAAATGGGACGATGTCCCAGAAGGGCTTCTCTATTCGGCAGAGCGGCCGGCAAACGATACAGGCTTCACGCCCCTCTCTTATACGCCAGGGCACCGTTTACCGGGCACACAGCGGTGCACCGGGCACAGAGGTAACACTCCCGTTTCGATGCGTCCCTCTCCGCAACATGGGCAGGGCAGGCTTTTTCACATTTTCTGCAATTGATGCAATTGCTCGTCCGTCGCAGACGGTACAGGCTGAAATGGGCAGGAATGGAGAAGAGGAGACCAAACGGGCAGATTCCGCGGCAGACCGGCCGGTACATGAACACCGCGAGAACAAGAAACAGGAGAAACACGACAAAGCCAACCGACAGGGTCAGGGAGAAGAATTCGTAGATCCCGGTATAGTCAATCAGGTTGATGGAGTAAAGGGCACCTGCAACGATTGCGACAAAGATACCCAGCCGGAGGCCTTCAAGGTACTGTGTCTTTTTGATATCGATCTTTCTCCCCGGCACGTTCCAGGCGAGCTCCTGCACCGACCCGACCGGGCAGAGATGGCCGCAGAAGGTCCTGCCAACGAAGAGCACGAGCCCGATCCCTGCAAGGATCCCGATAATCCCGGGAGCCAGGGTCTGGCCGGAAGTCACGATGCTGACCAGCCCGACAAATTCCAGCGGCATGAGCGGGGCAAGGATCACAAAGCCGAACAGGGCACTGATTGCGACGGTTGCAACCGCGATCTTCCGTGACATGTACCCGCTCTTCCACACCAAGGCAGCCAGCACGGTCCCGGCAAGCAGGTACACAACAGCAAAGGCTGAAGCCATTGTCTCTTCCCCCAGCAGGAGGAACGTGGTCATCTCACCGATTCCAAGGGCAAACAATGCAGCTGCGGCAAGGGCGGGGCCTGCCCTGGGGATCCTGACGCCAAGAATCCCTGACCTGAAGGCAAAGAATAACAGGAGAGCAAGAAGCCCCCCGGCAAGGATCCCAATAAGCAAGGGATCGGGCGGCAGAAATCCAGTGTCCGGGAGGAAAGGGAGGGATGCGTTGGAGGGGGCAGCGGTTGCAACCGGGGAAACTACCGTATCTGTCGAAACAGGCAGCGCCGATGAGCCAATGCCTTCGACTGAGGAGATCGTGGAGGGGACGGCGGTTGCTGCGGGAACAGGAGTGATCGGGGTCGTTGCCTGGGGTATCGGTGTTGCGGCCGTAGGTGCCGAAGTTGCAGACCGTGCAGTATAATCACAGAGGGAATTGGCATCGACGTCAGTATACAGGAAACAATGGCCCGGATAGGGACAGTATCCCCTCCCCTTCGGGCAGATGGCGGCACAGGCGGGGTAGGCAAGGCCTGCAGCTCCGATGACGGCGGCAAGCCCGCGTCGCAACCAAGGGGGCAGTTTCATTCTTCTCCTGGATGTAATCTGACACGCATGTAATATAAACTTAACATTTAGGGAAATAATTTTTACAATATCACTGCACCGCGAATCCTTGTCTCTGACCTGGAGACCATATCGATTCGGGATGATAAGGGCTACTATTTTGCGAAAACCTTCCAGACTTCAATACCCCAGCTCTCATCACCGGGGATAATGAAACTGAAGGATCTGGCAGTGGCAGGGTTCTCCAGAGGATCGTGTCGATTGTAATTCATGAGAGCAAATTCTGGCTGTATTTTCCAGAAGCTGCTAACACTGCCGTGAATGACACCAGAGGAGACCAGGCCGATTTCTCCTGAGAAGGGGCCTCAATATAAAATCCAGTTCACGCATACATACTCTCATAAGAGCGACTTTCATTGTGCTCTGGGGATATCCGCCCATGAATCACGATACAATTGCAGACAGATGCTCAGCACTCGGCTCAATGAAGACACAGGGCGAGCTCGGGAAGGCTATCGCATCCCTCGTGCTCTCGTACTCGACCCGTGACCTCCAGCAGATGCGGTGGAATTTCTCGGGTGCAATCCAGGACATCAACCCGGAACTGCGGAAAAAACTGGAAGAGACGATCACCGGCCACCTTCATGGCACCTACCAAGCCCTCAGGCTCATGGACCAGCAGGGGAGTTTCAGCCGTATGAGCGAACCTCTTGCAGCGAATGCGAAAGAGTACTGGAAGATGGTGGCGGTGCAGTGCTCTGCCGGCGATGCTGAACAGGTCCGGCTGAGGTTCCTGAAATTCCTCATCTCAGGGTTCTGCATGTTCGTGCAGGATCTCCCCGGCCACCCGGTCGGCATGCCGTTTCCCGGCGGAGACAAGGTCGAGATGATCGATGGGATCTATTACTGCCCGGTCCGTGAGAAGGCAAATGATGTCGATGCTGCCCTCTGCCCCTTCTGCCCGGCCCACCAGACCCCGGAGGTCGGGTACCTCAAACCGCCGGTCAAGGGGAGCAAGCACCGGAAGCAGGAGTTTCTCCGGGAGACGTTTGACAGGCATCATTACAACGGGTGAGATTCCCCGTCTTTGTCGTGAGAACGGGAACCCCTGATCAAGGCAGAAGGATTGATTAGAACGATGAATACATCTGAAATTATCAAACTCCGTCTTTTCAATACCGGCTTGAGCCATGCACCGTTTCAGAATGCTGTTGACGCAGTCTCCCATCTTGGGGCGGTCCAGGCACAGGATTTCTCTGCCGCCACATGGTCGCTCGGGCTCCGTATCAGGACTTCGACAAATGAAGAGATCGAGCGTGCGTTTAACGATGGGAAAATCCTGCGCATGCATGTCATGCGTCCCACATGGCATTTTGTCCTTCCGGAGGATATCCGCTGGATGATCGAATTGACGGCACCGCGAGTGAAATCACTTCTTAAAAATGCCAACCTGAAACTCGGTCTCGATGAAGTATTGTTTGCCAGAAGCAATGCCGCGATTATGAAGGCATTGGAAGGGCACAATTATCTCACGCGGCAGGAACTCAAGGCCATACTGGCAGACACAGGTATCGAAACAGATGTCCAGCGACTGGGTCATATCCTCACCAGGGCTGAGCTGGATGGATTGATCTGCAGCGGACCAAGGCGTGGGAAACAATTCACCTATTCCCTCCTGGATGAACGCGTGGGGGAATCGATCATGCCAGGCCGGGAACAGTCTCTTGCAAAACTGGCACTCAGCTATTTTACCAGCCACGGCCCGGCCCAGCTGAAGGACTTCTCCTGGTGGTCGGGACTCGCTGCGAAAGATGCGGGATCTGCCCTTGATAGGATCAAATCCGGGCTGACTCAGGGGGAACGGGATAAAAAGACCTATTGGTCCCCCCCTCAATCTGAGACCGCAGTTCCCGATGCACCCAGTGCACTTTTGCTGTCAATCTACGACGAATACACGATCGCCTTTAAAGACAGGAGCGATATAAGCGATGCACGGGATATCGAGCGGATGATCGTTAGGGGAAATGCCCTGACTGCCGTCATTCTCCTGAACGGGAGGGTTGCAGGGACATGGAAGAGAGCAATGAAGAGAGATTCAGTGGAGATTACGCTGAGTCCTTTCCGGGAGCTGGATAATGACGAGCAGGAAGCAATGGAGAGAGAGGTTGCCCGGTACGGTAAGTTTTTTGGAATGCCAGCGGTGATCGTTGAGGGAATATGACAAAATATATCGTTTTCCTGCGAGGCATCAACAGCAGCGGAAATCATACGGTCCGGATGGAGGTTTTACGAAAGATCTTCGAAGATCTCGGTTTTGAGAATTTCAGAATGTTACTTGCCAGCGGGAATGTCCTCTTTGAAACCGATACATCCGATGAGAAGATAATGGAGCAGGAGATTGGAAAAGTGCTTCCCGGGATCATTGGATTAAGGAGCATCTCCACCGTTGAAAATACCGGCAGCAGAAGCATAATAATCATTGCAGGCTAATACCTGTTTACTACAAGATAGGATGTTCTATGAAGCAGGGAAAAAAATCTTGTGACGAAAAAAAAGATCTGGCGGGACGGGGAGAGGGGCTCACCCAAACCGAGCGGAGCATCCTCCAAAAATCTACCGAACGCCATGACAAAGCACTGAAACTCCTGAGCAAGCTTTAATTCTCCATCGTTTTTACGTGTTCCTTAAGCCACTGTTCGATATCAGCAGGTTCCATTTTGTATGATGCTACTGCCAGCATGAATTCAACGATGGTATCCTCATCAGCTGCAATATAGCATCCCTGCTGCCCGAGGACATTTTCCGCCACAATAAGCGCGGTCCGTTTGTTCCCGTCGATAAACGGATGTTGTGAACCAATGGCATGAAGAATTGTTGCTGCTCTTTTTATGAGTTTTTGATCTTGTTGACGCGAAAGACCATGAAATGGAGCGTTGATTCGGACAGGATACCATGAGCACCATCAAACTTAAGAATAATCTCATCGTGAATCTCGATAATTTTTTCAACGGTGAGACGGGACATAGCATTTTAATCTATACTCCTGGTCCATGCAAAGCTTTCGCTTTTTCATGTCAGTTCTTTTCCTTTTAAGGTAGAATGCCCCCCTTTTGCAAGCCCTGATTCAGCCTTCCATCTCACTCTCTGCAAATTTCGGACATTCTGTGACACAGAGGCTGCACCGGATCGTTGCCTTTTTGGCAATCCAGGGTGCCAGCGGCGCGATGGTTTTTTGCAGCCCTTGCCACCCAAGCAGCCGGATTACTGCCGGGACAAGCAGGGGCGGCACCCATGCACTCACGGTCCTGCAACGGAATGCATCAACCCCCTCAGGCCCGAGCGCTCCTGTCGGGCATGCCCTGATACAGCGACCGCACCGGGTGCAGGCCCAGGGGGCTCCTTCTTCGGCAACTTTTTCATGCGGTGGGGAGTCCATGACCTGACGGCCGGCAACAACCCCGCTCAGCAACAACCTTGGGCCAAACCGGGGAGTGAAAAGGACAGTATTGGTCCCCGCTAATCCAAGCCCCCCTGCCTCTGCAACCCGCTTCAGAGGGACGACGCCCTGCACCCTGCCGTCACTTATCCTGACGGGCAGGTACAGCGGAACGGATCGTGCGGGAATCAGCTCAGCATGAAGCAGCCCGGCAAGCCGGACCGCTGCATCATCCAGCCCCTCTGCAATCCGGAGCATCTCCCTTGTCTTCTCTCCCGGTTGCATCCTGTATACCGGGACCGGAACCTCCCTTCCGAATATGATCACTGACCGGGCAGGCGGAAAGAACAGGAGAACTGCTTCCCGGTCCGCTTCGGTGAGATCAACAATGCCGACCTCTGCAAATACATCGATTCCCTCATCCTGGAAGAACGTCCCGAGATCCACGCTTTTGTACTCCTTCTCTATTGTTGTGCAGGAATCGATCAAGAGGATATCGGCAAGAAGTATGACGAAGTACTCACATTCACCCCACTCACCCCCCACATATATCACCGACCTGAACAACCGTATTATGAGATGCACCTCTTCCATATCGCCGATACCCATCTCGGCCTCTCGCAGTTCAACCGCCTCGACCCTGAATCAGGGATGAACCTCCGCGAGAAGCAGATATATGACAATTTTTTATCGGGAGTGGATCGAATCATTGCAGAGAAACCCGATGTCCTTGTCCATGCAGGCGACCTGTTCGACACGGTAAAGCCCAAGACCCGTGCTTACACCACGGTTCTCGAAGCGCTCGAACGGCTCCATGCCGCAGGGATCCCAGTAGTAATTATTGCCGGTAATCACAGCATGGTAAAGACCAGGTATACGACATCCCCCTTCGAAGTGCTGACGTACCACCCAGGGGACATCTTCGCTGCATACTCATTCCGGTACGAAAAGGTGGAGATAGGGGACACCATGTTCCACCTTATACCGAATATGCTCAGACCGGAAGAATATCGCACTGCCTACGACCAAGTGGAATTATCACGGGACCATCACAACGTTCTGGTAACTCACGGGCTTGCAACGGCAATAAAGGATAAACGGCTTGCAACAGTGGCAGAGCACGAACTGGATACCACGATCCTCTCCGACCAGTTTGACTATATTGCACTCGGACATTATCATCGCCAGTCACGGATCATGGAAAATGCCTGGTACTCAGGTTCAATCGAATATCTCAGCTATGCAGAAATCTCTGACTCCAAGGGGGGGCTGAATGTTGACCTGGATAGGTCATCCGGCGAGTCCAGTTCCGCCGTCCATCCAGTCACGCTCCCATGCACCCCTATGATCGACCTCGGAACAATCTCCTGCGAAGGGGTACACCCCTCACATATCACCGGTGAAATCATATCCCGGGTAACGGAACGAAGCGTGCCGCTCCATGCGATGGCACAAGTGACCCTTGACGGTCTCTCCCGCGAACATGGCAGGGGGCTGGACATGAGGGAACTTGCCTGTGTGAGGGAAGGGTTGCTCGACCTAAAGATCCGGGTCCTCTCCGGAGAGCAGGGTCAGACTGTCCCGCTCCAGCAGGACGTGCGGGCGATCGACTACCTGCAGGAATTCTCGTCGTTCATGAATGCACAGCAACTCAGCCCGAAACAGAAGGAGTCTGCTGGTCGAATGGGCATTGAGGTCTTGAGAACAGTCATGGACATGCACCGTGAGGCTGTTGAATGATTCTTGACCGGATTATCCTGAAGAACTTCAAGCGATTCCGCCAGCAGGAGATCCGGTTCAAAGACGGGATAACAGGCATCCTCGGGAACAACGGAACCGGGAAGAGCAGCATCGTTGAAGCAATCATCTTTGCCCTGTATGGCGTTCAATCGACTGGTATTGCCGCTGACTACATTGTCTCCTCGTTTGCATCACCAAGGGAAAAATGCGAGGTGCGCCTTGATTTCCGGATAAGCGGAGACGAATACACGGTCCTCCGCACCTTCAAAAAGGGGAAGACCGTCCAGCATGATGCCACGTTCCACCAGGGAGGGAAGCTCCGGGCAACAGGGGTGAGCCAGGTGGAGGCAGAGGTCCGCAGAACCCTCGGTATGGGCCCGGTCGATTTCCGGAACACGGTCTATGCCGCCCAGAAAGACCTCCTCACGCTGCTTGAGAATACGCCAGGGAAGAGGAAGGAATGGTTTCTGCGAGCGCTCGGCATCGATTACCTGAAGACCGAGAGCGACCGGCTCCTGAAGGAACGGACCGATGCAAAAGAGAGGGAGTTGCAGCTCCTGGAAGGAGAACTGAAGGGGCTTATGGGGAGGTATGACCCTGAAGAACAAAAAGCCCTGCTGGCATCGGTGACCTCGTTCAGGTCCACCCTCGCAGACCTCAATCGGCAGATTGAAAGCAGCACCGGAAAGAAAAAACAGGTTGCCCAGGAACTGCAACAGTTCTCCGCTCTGAAAAATGAATATACCCGCCTGGTTGAACGAGACTCTACACTCTCTACCGAGACCCAGGGTCTCATCAGGCAGAAGGATCTCATCGCGACCCAACTCTCCAATCTTCCAGGATTAGAAGAAGAGTATCACAGGCTCGAACAGATCGTTTCTACCCACGAAGGAAAGAGGCGTGAACTCGAGGCACTGCGACAACAGAAAGCAGAGAACGAACGCCTCACGTCCGAACTCGGATTCACCGGGAAGGAGTGCGATGATCTCAAAAAGCGTGCAGGACAAACAAGTGCGAAGATCGAGGCTCTCGACAAGGATACAGCACGATCTGCATCGCTGGCAGAAGCGATAAGGGACGCACTGCATACCGGACCAGAAATCCTGGATACCAACCTTGAGCAGACAGCGCTGTCACGGGAAGCCGATGTTCTGCATGCTATCGGGACCCTTTCGGCCAGGCTCGATCAGTTCGTAACTGAAAGGAATACACTGATCTCTGACTGGAATACCATCCGGACAGCGGGTGCGGACGGGGTCTGCCCTCTCTGTGGTCAGAAACTTGGCACCCATTATGGACAGATTGAGGAGGAGTTCTCCTCCCGCATCGAAATGATCGAGAAAGAAGCTTTGCAGGTATGTGAGGAGCAGGAGCAGATGAATGCTGAAAGGGAGCGGATCGCCAGATTGAAACCATCGCTTCATGAGATCCGGGGGATCTCTGAACGATTGAAGACCCGTGAACCTCTCGCGACCGAACTCCGGGACCTGCTTTCCCGGCTGCAAGCAAAAGAAGAGGGAATAAAAGCCCTTACTCTCCAGCTACAAAAACTCGGCTTTGACGAGACTCAATATAGAGAGAGAGAGAGAGAGGTGGCCGAACTGGAAAAGAGCCAGGCACGCTTTTTCGAGCTTGGGAAAAAAATCGCTCACAGTGCGGCGTTGAAGACACATGTTTCAGATCTTGCCAACCAGATCCTGAAGAAACAGGAGGAGATAACCCAGCTCAAAGCCCTTATCGAACAGTCTGGTTTCAACCCGGAGGTTGGCACCCGGCTTGAGCAGGCCCTGGCAGGAATAGAAACCGCACTCCGGACACAAGAAGCCGACATTGCACGGAGCTCCGAACGAATCCGTCATACCGAAGAGAAGATCGCGCTGCTGAAGAAGGAGGAGGAAGCGATTACCGGGCTGAAAACGAGCATCGCTGTTCTTGGTGATGAGATTGATCTCCTCAAACTGACCCGTTCGCTTATCGGGGAGTATGTCCTGTATCTCATGCAGGTCGTCCGGAGCAGGATCGAGGGTGAAGTCAGCCGGATCATCAGCGAGATCACCGGGGGCCGGTATGAACAGGTACTCCTTGACGAGGATTTCAACCTCCTTATCCGTGACATCGACAACGATTACCCCATCGACCGGTTTAGCGGAGGGGAGCAGGACGATATCGCGGTGGCATTGCGGATCGCCCTCTCCCGGTATCTTGCCGAGCTTCACCAGGTCCACGAGAGCACGCTCCTGATCTTTGACGAGATCTTCGGAAGCCAGGACGAAGAACGGCGGACTAACCTCCTTGCTGCACTCCGGACCCAGGAGTCGAGGTTTCCCCAAATCATCCTTATCTCCCACATTCCTGACATCCAGGGGGAGTTTTCAAGTACCCTCATGGTCGAGATGGGGACAGATCTCTCAAGCAGAGTCCAGGAGGTGACGTAATGGTGCACGATCCCGAGTATGAGAGAGCTGCAGCGGTCACCGCCGGACGTATCCGGGAAACCATTCCAGAAAACCTTGCAGAACAATTCGGGAACTCTTGCGGTATCTCCTCCAGGGATTTCCGAACCTGCAATCTGGTATCCTGCGGAGAGATTGGTGCGGTAGACGGCAGCAACACCCTCCTCCTGGAATCAGGGGGCCTCGCGATCGTGTTGTTCCGTGCAGCCCAGAGTAGTTTCCTGAACCTGGAGCGAGCACGGAGATCGCTCACACCACTACAGTTTGCTATCATCGGTCATGGACAGGAGAACGAAGACTTCCCGCTCCTTTACGAGGAATGCTTCGGGCTGCCCCCCGGAACGCCGCTGGAGAACGATGATCGGGCACGGACTGCCGGGATCCTGCGGGATACCCTCGAATACTGGGTCATGACACAGATGGCTCAATCCCTGGAACCAGGAGGCCTGCTGCTCCGTGACGGCCCGCTCCGGGTCTCCCATGCGAGCCATGACACGGTTCTCACAGGGATTGAACACACATGCAAGACACGCGGTATCGATCTTGCAGGGATAAGCAAGCAGACATCGGCAACCTGGGGTGACGGCCACCCACTCCTCCCTTCTGTCCAGGCGCTGGCAGAACAGCTCGGGATACAGGCCCCCTGGTGGATCCCGATAGATCCTGCGATCCTCGACCATGCACAGTTCCGCCAATGGCAGCACGGCCAGCCCTATGTAGCCCGATTCCACTCCCGGGCGAAATCCCCGCTGAAGATCGAACTGATACACGATGTCCAGGAGCCGAAGGTCGAAACGATCATGAACCGTCTCGCCTCGTGCTCAGGGGACGGGCGAATCCCCGGGTACCCGTTTCCGCTGTTTGACGCCCACCGGACGGTTGTGCTCGGTGAAGATAGTGTGGAACAGGTGAGATCGGACCTGATGCAGCGCATCGCAGCTTCCGGTATCAACCGGCAGACCTTTGAGATCCTCTTTGGAGATTACCATGATGAATTTGCGCGATATTGACAGGAACGACCATTCCAAATACCGGCTGATCGGCCGCAGTGTCCTCTCGTACCGGTTCATTGCACCCTATGATACAACCCTCTATATCGGGGATATCAAGAAGATCACCGATACTACCAAGGGAGTCACGTTCTTTGCAAAGATCACCGATATATCCCATGACAGCAACTTTGCCGATACGCGGTGGGACACCCGGGTATATGCCGAGCAGTTCTATGGCCTTGGAGAAGACGTGTTTTACACCGTTGATGCCGTGCCGCTGGGATTCGTGGACAATGCCGATGGCACATTCCACAAGCCCCGGACCATCCCCTCCAAATTCTCCATTGTTGAAGACCCTGATGCAGAGGACTTCCAGTTCCTGACCGAACAGATGGGAGAGATCGAGGTCGGCCTGATGCGGAGCGGACAGGATGTTATCCGTGACGTGGCCGTGCGGATCCCCGCAAAGGTCCTTCCCCAGCATATGGGTGTGTTTGCAACGACCGGTATGGGCAAGAGCAATTTCATGAAGACGTTCTGTGCTTCCTGCATGAAGGAGAAGAAGTTCGGGCTCCTCATCGTCGACCCGCATGGGGAATACGTCAGCGGAGGGAGATCTTCGATCGGGGAGCCGACAAGCGGCCTTGTCCATTATACTGCCGGGAGGGAGGGTCTTGCCATCTTCACCATCCGGCCGGAGGCCGACAGGAAAAAATACGGGATGAACCGTCTCTCAATCGAATATGATGATTTCAGGATCGGTGACCTCTCCATCCTCTATGACCTCTCCGCGGCCCAGCAGGAGATTGTCGAGGCTTTCTCCAGCGTCAAGGGAGAGGACGTGATCGGGTTTTTTAGATCGATCGACCCCGAGATCTTCCCTATCAAGGACCCTGCAGCAGCAGGAATCAACGAGGGGAGCCTGGCATGGAAGATCAGGAACTCCATGGGCGGACCGGTCAGGGTGATAAAGGGCCATATCGAAAATATTGTCAATGGCAATAAGGCATTTTTTAAATCGCAGGGCTCGTCTATTCCAGAAATTATCAAAAACCTCCACGAGAACCGTGTCGTGCTTGTCGACATACCGGATATGAGCGAGCGAAGCGAACTCTTCGTCCTCTCGATCATCACCCGCCGAATCATGGAACGACACCGATCCGAGGCCCGAGGATTTGGGATTGACGAACGGAAGGAGGCATCCCACCAGGTGCTGATCACCATTGAAGAGGCGCAGAGGGTGCTTGCGAGCGGCGGGTCATCCACTCAGGTCTTCCGGGAATGTGCGATGGAAGGGAGGAAATTTGGCGTCGGG
>CAZRAQ010000017.1:22327-30749 GCA_964598015.1 uncultured Methanoregula sp.
GGCTCTGCGTGATCACCCAGCAGCCGAAGAATGTCGACCAGAAGGTGCTCGCCCAAATCAATACCTTCGTGGTCATGGCCCTCGGCGACAAGGGTGACCGTGAGATCATCATGGGGAGTGCAAAGCAGGACCTTTCAAAAATGGAGATAGAGATCCAGACCCTGGACAGGGGCGAGGCGATCATCAGCACCATTGGCATCCCGTTCCCGGTAAGCACCAGGATACACAAGTTCGAGGATTATATCGCGGGTCTGAACCGGGAACAGCGGAGCTCCATCTCCGAAGGACTGGATAAAAGATTTTAACGGGAGAGAGCGGGCATGGTGAACTGTCAGGGATTCTCTGAATACCTGACAATCAGGGACTCCTATTGCTACTGGCCTGCGAGGTATTTCCAGAACGACGCTGTGTAAAAAAAGATGGTGGCAATTTCCCTTACTCCTGCACCGTCCTGCTCCCTGCCAGGTCCCCGATCACGTTCACGATCTGCTGGCCTTCCGGCAGGACAATCTTTGTATTGGTCTTCAGGGCGCTCTCGGTCACTTCGAGTGATTTCAGTTTCTGGGCGTTGCCGATAAAGAACCTGTCTGCCGACTCGTTGACCAGCCGGATCGCTTCAGCCTGCCCCTCTGCTTCGAGGATCTTGGCCTGCTTGACCCCTTCCGCCTGCTTGATCGCGGCCCTCCGGAGACCATCAGCCTCGGTCTCACGTGCCGTGGCAAAGTCGATCGCTGCAATCTTCTCGTTCTCGGCTTTGACCACCTTGTTCATCGTGTCCTGTACATCGGCCGGCGGCATGATCTCCTTCAACTCCGTCCGGACGATCTCGATCCCCCAGGACTGCGTCTCGGTCTTCAGCACCTTCCCGAGCTCGTCATTGATCCGCGACCGCTCGCTGTTGGCCGACTTCAGGGAGAGCGTACCGATAATGTTTCTCAGCGTAGTCCGGGCAAGGTTGACGATCTGATCTTCGTAGTTGAAGACATAGTACTGGGACCGCTTCACGTTCTCCTCGTCATCCTTCACCTTGAAGTATACCTGTGCGTCCACAGTCGCGTTCAGGTTATCGGCGGTGATGATCTCCTGCCTGGTTGCATTCACCATCTTTTCGGTGATATTCACCGCATAGAGCTTCTGGAATCCTGGGAGGACCCAGTAGAACCCGGGACCGCCATACTTCTGGAATTTTCCAAGGATCTCAACGAGCACCCTGTGGGTGGGCCGGACGATTCGGACCCCGAGCAGGAGATAGCCCACTACCAGGGCAGCAATCAGGGTATATATCTGGTTCTCTGTGGCAAACCATACGATAATTCCAATGAGAAACGCCCCTGCCAGCGCAAGCAGGATATTAGACGTCCTTTCGAAACTCGATGGAGTCGGGATTTTTTCTGTGAGAGATGCCATATCGATCATTTTACCCGGTTAGCCTGCTGATCTCATAGGTATTGTGATGGTCACACTTGGCCGGTCTCGCAGAACAGTGCTGTGATGTTCTCTTGTTCCAAAAAGGATCTTTCTAAAAATACGGCAGCCTTGAGCAATTTCGCAGTTTCTTTCCTGCCCAGACACTCGTCCTGCAGTATCATGCACTCGCTTATGGAAGTCCCCGCCATGCAACCCTTTTTCATATCAGGATCCCAATTATCGCATAACAGACCGGATGTGAGTGATGAGGTCCCCCGGCCAGAAGCTCCCGTTTTCGTATCTCATGATGGCGATCCTTTTTGTCACCATCGTCATCATCGTTCTCGCCGGGATATGGATCAACTACCAGAATTCGAAGCATACTATCGAGGAGAATGCAGAACGGCTCCGGGTCATGACCGAATCGCACCTCGATAATTCTTTCCGGATGATCGATACCGGCCTGAAACTCTACGACAATACCTACAACGAACAGGTCGAGGACGCGTTTGTCCTGGTGATGGCGGAATACAACCGCACCGCGGGTGATCCTGCATCGATGGACCTTGACGCCCTGAAGACGCGGATTGGCGGCATGGATGTGTACGTGATCAATGATCGCTGTGTGATCGAATACGCAACGGTGCCGGGGGATATCGGGCTCGACTTTTCCGTGATCTACCCCGACTTCTGCCTGTATCTCCACGGGATACAAAACACCTCGGGGTTCTACCCGGACCGGGTGGTCATGGAATGGTTCACCGGGACCCTGACCAAATACAGCTATATGCCGACTCCCGATCAACGGTACATCATCGAGATAGGGTTGCGCTCCGACCGGTTTGCGCAGGAGCGGATGGAACTCCAGTACAGCGATGTGGTCGATGAGGTCAGCAAGTTCAATCCCTACCTGGATGAAGTGCTCCTGTTCCAGAAACAGAAGAAGCTGTTGTACAACACAAGCTATGTTCCCACAACGGAGGATTCTGAAATGCTCGACTACCTCCTTTGGGAGAACCGGACGACCCAGGTGGTCAGGCAGGACGAACCAGACAGGACCATTGTCTGGAAAGTTATCGATCTGCGGGACCCGGATTATGCCGCAGACATGAGTATCTTTGGAAAACTCATCTACAACAACGATCTGCTCAACAATGAGCTTGATCGGCTCGCCCTCATGCACGCTTTCGCTGCCGTGCTTGTGATTCTTACAGGAGCACTCATCGCTCTCCTGGTCTCGAAGAAGATATCAGGGCCGATCGAGCAGCTTGTCAGGGATGTTGACACCATCGCCAGCGGAGACCTCGACCACTCGATCCGACCGGTTTCGGGATATGAATTCTCGAGCCTGGCAGGGAGCATCCAGGTCATGGTCGACCGGCTCAA
The DNA here is from genome assembly GCA_964598015.1 of uncultured Methanoregula sp. Taxonomy (GTDB): domain Archaea; phylum Halobacteriota; class Methanomicrobia; order Methanomicrobiales; family Methanospirillaceae; genus UBA9949. The sequence continues at coordinate 25,121 of CAZRAQ010000017.1, forward strand.
AGAGCAAATCCAGGAGTGCCGGATAAACGAGAAGCGCTTCACCGACCTTGTGCAGCTCCTCCCCCAGGGGATTTTCGAGGCCGATATCGCAGGGAATATCACCTATGCAAACCAGGCCGCTGTTTCTCTCTTTGGCTATGTGCAGGAAGACATGGAGAAGGGATTGAATATCCTTGACGTACTCTCCCCTGGGGACGCAGTGCGGGCGAAAGAGACCTACATGGCCGTGATGCAGGGAGAGAGAACCGAAGGATCTGAATACACCGGTGTCAGGAAAGACGGCAGTACCTTTCCGATAATGGTATACAATACCGCACGGATAGTCGATGGAGGGACTGTGCTGGGCTCAAGGGGATCTATCATTGACATTACGCGTTTGAAAGATATTGAAATGGAGATCCGCAGGTTAAACGCCGAACTCGAACACAGGGTTTCACAACGGACTGCAGAGCTCAAGCAGATCAATGACGAGCTGGAAGCATTCACCTACTCGGTCTCCCATGATCTCAGGGCTCCCCTGCGGTCTCTTGACGGGTACTCCTTCATCCTGAAACAGTCGGCCGGGGCTCGACTGGATGAAAATGAGCAGCACTATCTCGACGTGGTCCGGCACAATGTCGGGATAATGGAGAACCTGATCGACGGGCTTTTGACGCTCTCCCGCATGGGGCGGCAGGAACTCACCCGCGAATGGACAGATCCGGGCTCGCTGGTCAATGAGGTGGTGAGCGAGTTGCTGGAGCAGGTTCCGGAACGTCGGATCGCTGTCAGCATAGGGGAAATACCACCCTGCTTCGCTGACCCATCGATGCTCCGGCAGGTATACGCAAACCTGATCGGGAACGCCATAAAATTCACCCGGCATACCAGTGATCCCTCGATCGAGATAGGGGCAGTCACAAGCAGCACCGGAACCGTCTACCATGTCCGGGACAATGGTATCGGGTTTGACATGGAGTATGCCGACCGTATTTTCAAACCGTTTCAGCGTCTTCATTCAACGAAAGATTACGATGGGTCCGGGATCGGCCTTGCAACCGTGGAGCGGATTATTAGGCGTCATGGGGGGAGGATCTGGGCAGAGGGCAAACCGGGTGAGGGTGCCACCATCTATTTCACGATCGGAGGGCCACCCTGAAACATCAGAACAATCCCCTGCAAGGAAAACCGGTATCCTGGGAAACTAGCAGGCCGATAGTATCATATCCCGGCACCAGAAGAGATTGATCTGGAGAAGAGTGGATGGGAAGAGAGGTCCTTCGGGGCTATCCATTTTCGTATTACCTGATTGGGGCTATCTTCCTCATCCTCATGATAGCGGTAGCAGGGTTGATAGGCATCAGCTATCTTTCCACCCAGCGGACTCTCGAAGAGAATGCTGAGCTAGTCAAACTCCAGTCAGAGAACAACATCATCTCGCATTTCAGATCCAAGGAAGAAGCACTCCGTTATTACGATGAGAGCCTGAACCAGCAGATGGAAGAGGCTTTCCCTGCTTTCCTCGAAGAATACGCCAGGGCAGGCGGAGATCCCGCGAAGATGGATCTTGACGCAGTCAAACAGGAGATCGGTGGGGAGATGGAGCTCTACGTGATCGATGATTCTGCTACCATCGTAGCCACCACCTATCCTCAGGAACTGGGCCTGAATTTTTCCGAATATGCTCCTTATTTCGCCGATTATCTGGCCGGCATACGTTCCTCTTCCGGGTTCTTCCCGGAACGCATGATCGGTGACAAGAGTGGCGGGGAATTCATGAAATTTGCCTATATGCCAACCCCGGACCACCAGTATATCCTCGAGCTTGGGTTTTCAAACCTGACAACCCCGACAGGATACCGCTACATTGATGAAAACCTCATCCGGAAGGTGAAGCAGTCCAATCCCTACCTGGTGAATGTCCGGATCTTCGATTCCACTGTGAAGCAGAGGATCAATGATACTCCCGTGGAAATTGGAGATCCCGCGCTTACTGCACTACTCAGGGGTATCCTTGCCAACCGGACATCCCTAGCTCTCTCCAGCCAATCAGATGAGAATACTATCAGGTATCTCTTCATCGATCTCAAGGACGAACGCTACGGCTCTGACGTGAGCAGGATTGTTGAGCTGACGTATACCAATGAGCCGATCCATACAGCCCTCGAAGAGAGTGCCCTCTCCCTGCTCTCATTGGGATTGGTTGCTCTCGTTCTCTGCTGCCTGCTTGCAATGTTCGTTATCCGGACGCTTACCCGCCCGATCAGAACCATGGTAAAGGACGTGAACAGGATAGCGGAAGGAGACCTCGATCACCCGATCACGCCGCCAATCAGTTCAGAACTGATCGTGCTCGAGGAGAGCATCACCGCAATGGTCACCCGATTGAAGACCATGATGGCCAACCTCAAGGCAGAGGAGGAGCAGTACCGCACCCTCGTGCAGAGTGCCAACAGTATCATTATCCGGTTCGACACTACGGGAATTATCACGTTTTTCAATGAGTATGCCCTGAAATTCTTTGGATTCGAAAAAGACGATATTATCGGACGAAATGTGATAGGGACCATCGTGCCGGAATATGGGAGCAACGGAGAAGATCTTGGATTCAAGATCCTCGATCTTGCTGTGCATCCGGAACGATACGAGCTGACCGAGAACGAAAATACGCGGAAAGACGGCAGCAGGGTCTGGATCTCGTGGACCAACCGGCCCCTCTACGATGATCAGGGCTCCCTCTTCGAGATCCTCTCGATAGGAAACGATATCACCCGCTTAAAAGAGGTGGAGAGGGAGATCCAGCAGCTGAACAACGAACTTGAGAAGCGGGTGGTCGATCGGACATGGCAGCTGACAGAAGTCAACAAGAACCTGGAATCCTTCACCTATACAGTCTCCCACGACCTCAGGGCTCCGCTCCGTGCAATATCGGGCTATTCGTCCATCCTCCTGCAGGATCTGAAGGATATCCCGGAAAAGGACAGGAAGTATCTCGAATTGCTCCGCCAGAATGCCCATGACATGGGAAAGTTGATCGACGATCTCCTGAATTTGTCACGACTGAGGATGGGATCGATCGAGAAAGAGACCGTTAGTCCCGCTCTGCTGGTAAAAGAGATCCTCACGGAGATCCGAACGGATTCTTCTTCGGTGAACGTGAAATTCAGAGTGGGGGACCTTCCCCCCTGCCAGGCTGACCGCGGCTTGTTGAAGCAGGTGTATGGGAACCTCATCACGAACGCAATAAAATTTTCGAAAAAGAGGGAGCATCCGGTTGTTGAGATCGGATCGCTTACAGAAGACGGACGTCTCATCTTCTTTGTCCGCGATAATGGAATCGGGTTTGATATGCGGTACGCGGAGAAAATTTTCGGGGTGTTTGAAAGACTGCAGAATACTGAAGAGTACGAAGGGACCGGAATCGGCCTGGCCATCGTAAAGCGTATCATAGAGATTCATGGCGGCCATATCTGGGTGGAATCAGGGGTGGACAAGGGGACCACCTTCTTTTTTACCTGTTATTGAGCCTGGAGCAAGGACCCGTCACGCCTGAATTATCTGCAGAATTTTTTGCTGGGGTAAAGCGGGAGAATCCTGAATTTCTGTTATCCGGAATCCCACTCATCCAGCACACTGAGTATCCCGGCAATCGCCTCACCATGCGATGGCCCATATCCGCCCTCGAGCACCAGCGCAGGTGGCTTTTTTGCGATGGAACAGACCCGTTCCGTGAACATACCAAAGTCTGGCGGTTGCAGCCGCATCACCCCGAGCGGGTCATCGGCGAGCGGGTCCTGCCCGGCTGAAATGAGGATCAGGTCAGGGTCAAACGATTCGGTCGCAGGAAGGATCACCGCGTCAAATGCTTCCCTGTACACATCGCGTCCTGACCCGGGGAGGAGGGGGACGTTTACCGTGCATCCTTCCCCTGCCCTGGCCCCGGTCTCCTCGCTGCTCCCGGTCCCGGGAAAAAAGGGGGAGCAGTGCACCGAACAGTAGAGCACCCGGTCTGAATCGTAAAAGAGGTGCTGGGTCCCATTGCCGTGATGGACATCCCAGTCGATGATTGCCACCCGGGCGACCCGCTGGAGGGCCCATGCTGCGGCAATTGCCGCATTGTTCAGGAGACAAAAACCCATCCCGTACATGGGTCCGGCGTGGTGACCGGGTGGCCGCACGATGGCAAAGGCAGGCCGGCCGGAGAGGGCTTCTTTTGCGGCGGTGATTGCTGCACCGGCAGCACCCAGTGCAGCCTCCCACGAACGAGGTGTCACATAGGTATCAGGGTCAAGAAATGCAACTGCACCGGGGCGGCAGTCATTGCTGATTCCCTGCAAGCGGGAGAGGTACTCCTGCTGATGGACGCGAAGGATATCGTCAATGGATGCAGGAAAAACAGGGATGTGGGGGAGGTTGCCGGCGAGGAACGGTCGGATCTGATCTATCCGCCCCTCTGACTCGGGATGACCTTTCAGGTCGTGACCGGCCGAGCGATCATTCAGGACCAGGCTGCAGGGAGGCATCGTTTCATGGAACATTCATCTGGTCTCATATAATAAACAGCGGTGGAGTTCCCGGGTTTGGGCTTTATGGTAGGGAGCTGCCAGGGATTGCGGACACTCACTTGGGGGGTTTCCCCACCGCAACTTCCATCATTCCCAGGATGAAATAGTAGTTCATGGAAGACGGACCGCACAATCAAATAGCGACGTTTGCGTTCGGGTGCTTCTGGGATGTCGAGGCTTTGTTCAGGAGAGAGGACGGGGTTTTTGCAACAAGAGTGGGATACACCGGTGGATCCGTCCCTGATCCGACCTACGAGCAGGTCTCTTCCGGAGCTACCGGGCATGTCGAAGCGGTCCAGGTGGTCTTTGACCCGGCGATTGTCTCTTACAGCCGGCTCCTGGATCTCTTCTGGAGCATGGTCGACCCATCAGGTGCATCGGATGACGAAACACGACCGGTCATTTTTTACCACTCGGCAGAGCAAAGAGAAGCAGCGGAAGCCTCCCGCGACCGTCTCCGGAAGGTGACACGAAAGACAGTTCCTGCAGAGATACTCCCTTCAGAGGAGTTCTGGCAGGCCGAGGAGTGCCACCAGCAGTACTATGAGAAGTGCGGCCAGGGGTATTGTATCTCGGAAAACTACCGGGAATAAACACCTGTTGCAGGTTGAACTGGTCTCAAGGGCATTCTCTATTTTGTCAAGTACGAAAATCTTTTTTGCTGGAAAAGCATTGAACCGTTCTCTGTGAACATGCATGAAACAGTCCATTCCCGCATCCATTCTCTGCGGCGGTCTTATCCTTGCCTTCCTCGTTGCAGGGTGCACGACCATACCGCAGGAAAACCAGACCCCGGTACTTCCTTCCGTTACCGGGACCATGACCTCCATCTCTGCCGACAATAAGGGATACCCGGTATACCTTGCAGCCCCTTCCACCGCGGTAAAACACCCCGGGATCGTCCTCCTTCACTCCTTCAACGGCCTTGAGAAGGGGTATAAAGACATGATCGACCGGATGGCAGGGGACGGATTCGTCGTTATCGCCCCGGAGTGGCAGACGTATGGGCAGCGGGCGGGCGACCCTGAAATGGAAGCAGTGGTCCGGTCTTCTGTCGCTGCACTCCAGGCCCGGCCGGATGTCGA
>CAZRAQ010000018.1:0-29808 GCA_964598015.1 uncultured Methanoregula sp.
CTCGGAAATGATCATTCTCGAACATCAACGGCATTTTTTTAAGCAACACTGTTCTTCTATAAAAAAAGGAGAAAAATACGATTCCATAGCAGCACTCCTCACTGATGGTTCTATTCTCTACATCTTCATGTTAATACAAGCCAAACTTATTTTTTAAAAAAGGTTACGCACCGGTAGCCGGCAAATCATCTTCACCGGACATGAACAGCCAGTACCCCAGTCCCGGCTCCATCTCGCGCTCATCACCATGGGTCCCGCTCGCCCCCCTGAGGAAGGAGGTTTCATACCGCTGCTCCTTGGCATTGAAGGGAATCAGAACGGTCCAGTTCTCCCCGACAGCCTGGAGTGCAAGGCTGGCAGAGAGCGGTTCCGTGTCGCCAAGACCGATCGCATTCCAGCCGGGATAGAGGTGGAGCACCGGAGGTATCTGTGCAGGGTTCTCATCAAACATAAGGGGCAGAAGAGTGGCATTAACCGAATTGAGCCAGAACCCCTGCTGGGCAATGACTGGTGTATCAGGACCCATAACATCCCAGAGATCGGATGAAGGATCGTAGGTAAGGATGACTCGTGTGGTTGATTCAACAGGGGCAAACACCATTGAGGCATGAGTGGGATCAAGCCTCTTAGGCACCGAGATGAAGTTCCAGCCCGGAGAGAGTGGGATAGCAAATTCTGAGACCACTATTGTCTCCAATCGCTGTACAGAGAGACCGGATTCATCGGTCACCGTCAGCGTGACCTGGTATTCACCCGGCTGAGCATAGGTGTGAATTGGTTCAGCCAGGGGGTAGTCACCTATACCGTCACTGTTAACGTCCCATGAGAAGACTAGGGGGGTTTTGCTCTCCACGTCGGCTGTGAACTTCACGATCAGCGGTTCTGCCGGGTCCGGAATGGTATAATCAAGATTGCCAATCGCAGGCGGCTCATACTCGCTCATGGTAAATACACCGAAATGATTCGTATGCCCCCACACCGTCTGGTTCACGGGGTCGGTACCACCCGGTGTGAGTGGTACCCAAGTCCCATTATAGGTGAACAACCTGAGAGTGCTCTCGTTTATTGAAGAATCTGTGACCTGGTACCGGGCGGTGAGGTTAATCAGAATGACACTCGAATCAGGGATATTCGAAGAGATTTCGTAATAACCTCCGACCGAGCGGATTGGCCGGCTGAAGTTCTGCGGGGGGTGAGAGGGATCGAATGTCAGGAAGGTTACCCGCTGATTCATCCGGTTGGCAGAGGAATTGATGGTCAGGTTGACTCCATCGGCAGGTTCGCTTACCAATGCTGGAATCCCAGCAGTGACATTTACGAAGTGGGTATGTGCGGTTGCAAGGACCCTTCCCCCGCAGAAGGTGATGAGGTAGCTGGTAAGCTGTCCGGTAGCCTTCTCTCCCTTGCAGGGGATATTGGCCTGGTCATCACCATACTGGTAGGTATAGGTATGTTCATAGAAGGTTCCGAAGAACTGACTGGTCTGGTGATCCGCAGGGAGATTCCCGATTGGACAGGTGGACTCGGTGCCGCAGTTCCCCTTGCAGCAGGAAAGGTTCCAGATCGTCTCTCCCTGCCCGGAAACCGTTGTAGCATTTGGCTGACCGGGACCCGTCTTGTTAACCTGGCTCTCGTAACTGCAGGAACTCCAGATGGCAACCGGCCGGTTGTTTCGTAGCACCAGCATCTTTGTACTCAGGTTCTGGTATTCCTGCTGCTGGATCTTTTCAAACAGGTCAACGGTTCCCCCGGCCCGGATGCACCAGTTATGTGCGGTCCCACCGGTCCAGAAGGTACCGGGCATCGGTTCGATCTGCACCGGGATATTGTATCCATCAGCCAGGCTGACATCATAGAAGTCACTGTCGGTCTGGCTCCAGTTGGTGGGTGCAAAAAAGATCTCCATTTTTGTTGTCGGGAGCTGGGGACTCTGGTCAGGGGGGCCGTTTGGAGGCACCCCCCCACATTTCACTATCCCTGCCGGGGGCGTTCCCGGCTTACCCTGGACATAACAGGTACCGGTATCACAGTCCAGGTACACCCCATCGGGAGAAAGGGTACATCCATACCTCGGGAACAGTGCGGCATTTCCTCCAAACAAAGGATCTGCCTGGACCGTGTAATGAACCGGCAGGCCGGGAGAAACTTCAAACCCCCCGTCATTTGGCAGACCCACCCCATTGCTGCAGCTCGAGTTTGGGCAGGACTGGTGGGTACAGTTGATTGACGGGCAGCAGGTCATGTTATCCTTCCAACCGGCTTGCGATGGCCCCGAACAACTGCATCCGGTGCATCCCCGCCCCTGTGTGACATTGTTCAACACGAAGGGGGGACCATTGGGTCCCATATTCGCAGCGATCCAGACTGACTGGGAACAGTTGTTACGGAAATAAATGGTGTGGTTTTCGTAAGCGATACTCGTGCTATCATAGAGGATGTCAGTGCAGGTAGAGTTACACCCGCAATCAGCAGACTCTTCTGCGGTAGCAGACCCGAGCAGAAACAATCCTGCAATCAGGATAAATACGTATGGCCTCGCCGAAGATCCCTCCCTGACTCCAGATATCATTATCCAAGCCTCCTTTCAGCTTCGCTCTTCTTGGAATGGTACAGGATCAGCAGTGCGGCAAGAACGACTGGGTAGAAGAGATCGATATACATCACTGCACCTGCATTGAATGCCGCCGTATCCCCGTGAACGATGAGCTCGTAGACGTGGCCAAGCCCGGCACTGACGTAGAATATCCCGGTCCCGATGATGGTGGCTGTAAAGAATCCTTCATCACGAAACACCAGGCAGAGCACCCCGACAATGCCAAGGGCAACGTCCCACATCCCGACTTCGCGCTGAAACGGGCTCCCGGTCGGCCATCCGATCGATTCGGCGACCACATCTGGCATCAGGAGGTGGCCAAGACCTGCCCAGATAAGACCAAGCCCAAGACCGATTGCTAGCTGCCACATCAGCACGCTGCCAATCGCTTTCCAACCGGTGAGCTGCTTCCAGCGGATGTGAACCAGTGCAACGAGTAAGGCAACAACAGGAAGAAAAAACGGCCAGAGAAATCCTATGATATCCATTGAGAATATTTCAGCGGCCCGGGCTATTTAATGAGACTGGTTCTGTTCCACTATCCATCGGGGATAATTTGCAGCGAAGTGGCCCGTGACAAGACCGGCAACATTCGGGTTTAGTCTTACGTGATACGAAAAGGTCCAGAACACTTCAGACCTGAATACATCTAGATTCTCATAAATGAAAAAAGGTTTATTTCAGCCGTCGCCTGACCCGGACCGATTCAGCATGGGCGTGGAGGCCTTCGGCGTCAGCGATGGTCTCTACCGTATCCCCGATCACTTCCAGACCTTCACGGGAGATCATCTCGACAGAAGCCGTCTTGCAGAAGTGCTGGACATCGAGCCCTGAATAGGTTTTTGCGTACCCCGCTGTGGGAAGCACATGATTGGTCCCGACCGCGTAATCCCCGCAGGCAACCGCAGAGTAGCGACCCACAAAGATCGCCCCGGCGTTCTGGACCCGCATGACAACAGGGAGAGGATCGGCGACCTGGATGGAGAGGTGCTCGGGGGCAACCCTGTCGGAGGCAGCTATTGCTTCCTCAAGATCCCTGACAACGACATACCCGGAATTCCTGAGTGCCTGCTCGATGATCTCTTTTCGCGGTGCAGCGCCGGTCATTGTCTTCACCTCGCGGCCAACCTTCTCCGGAAGGGTCGCATCGGTGGTGATCAGGATACAGGCAGCATTCGGGTCGTGCTCTGCCTGGGCAAGCACATCGGCAGCGACAACCTGTGGATCGGCAGTGTGGTCGGCGATGATGCCGATCTCGCTCGGCCCGGCAGGGAAGTCGATCTCGACCTGCTCACGGAGCATCATCTTCGCAAGGGTGACATAGATGTTCCCCGGGCCGACGATCTTCTGGACGCGTGGAATACTCTCTGTGCCAATTGCCATTGCGGCAATAGCCTGGGCACCTCCTGATTGGTAAATCTCCGTCACTCCCGCAAGGTCGAGCGCAACGAGGGTCATCGGGCTGATGGGAGGCGGGGAGCAGGCACAGATCTCAGCGACGCCGGCGACCCGTGCAGGAATAGCGCACATGAGGGCGGAAGAGGGATACGCAGCACGGCCTCCGGGTATGTAGAGCCCCACCCGGTGGAGTGGCGTCGTCTTTATCCCGAGCACGATCCCGGGTTCGACCTCTTCCAGCCAGAGATCCCGCGATCGCTGGAGCTCATGGAAGTGACCGATCCGGTCCTTCGCATCGGCAAGACTCGTGATAATCTTCTCATCGACCGCATCATACGCCGCTTCCCGCTCCTCGTCAGAGACAGCAATCTCCGTCAGCCTGACATGCCGGGAGAGCTGCCGGAGCGCAGTATCCCCGTCGTTCCGGACACGGTCGATTATCTCGGTCACCGTGACCCGCGCCTCCTCGAGGCTTGATTTCCGGCCTGCAATCCAGGCATCGACCTCCACTGCCTTCCACATAGTGCCAGTAACTTCTGTGAGAAACGATGTTAATGTTTCGACTGTCCGGTAAATCGGGGAACCGATCAGTTCTGTCGAGCATTTTTCCGGGCCGTTGAACGGAACGGGCTGATCGTGCATTATTGCCCCACACTCCAATGGTAATGATTCAGACAGGGGTTTGAGAACTCACCGAAAAACACATCAGACTCTTCCGTCTCGTCCCCCCTGGTGAAAACCGCGGTTGCGGTTATATTTGAAAATGCCTCCGGCATTTTCATTTTGTATGCTTGTGGCCGTGCTGCATCGTGACTGTTTTCATGCCAACCGCCAATGACCATCTCGGTCGTGTATAAAGCATGAAAATGGCGGAGCCATTTTCATTGGAAAGTGGTATCTGTCGAAAAGATAGTCACCAGGATGAATCTGTGATGAGGAACATGCTCGTCACCGGACTGAATCTGCTCTGTAACAATCATGCTCTCCAGTGAAAATGGGCATAAAAGGACGGGGTCATGCGTTCCCCTCTTGCTGAATCAGCAGAATTTTTAAAGTATCTTTGGCAATGTGGATCAGGACAATCGTTTCGCTGTACCTGGTGATCACTTATGTCAGACAAAAAATGGACCTTTGTCCTTGCGGCAGTGCTTATTGCGCTTTCCATCGGTCTCTATGCCATTCATTTTCTTCTTTTCCATGACCCCCACCACATTGGTATTTTTTTCTTTGGGGAGCTTGCTTTCCTGCCGATTGAAGTGCTCCTGGTGACCCTCATTCTGCACCAGTTGCTCGAGAACCGGGACCGCCAGATGAAACTCGAGAAGCTGAACATGGTGATCGGGACCTTCTTTTCTACGGCAGGAACCGATCTCCTGGCGTACTTCTCGGACCATGACCCCCAGATGCAGGATCTTCGAAAGGAACTCCGGATTTCCGAGAGCTGGAAGGAGGAGGATTTCAAACGGGTGGGGGCCCTCCTTGAAGGATACACCTGCACGGTAACCCTCGGAGAGATTGACCTGCCCGGCCTGAAAAAATTCCTCAAGGAACATGAAGATTTCCTGGTGCGCCTGCTGGAAAATCCCCTCCTGATCGAGCATGAATCATTCACCGACCTGCTCCAGGCGGTCTTTCATCTGACTGCAGAGCTGAATCACCGGAAAGATCTTGCCAGTCTCCCGGCAAACGACCAGCGGCACCTCACCGGGGACATCTGTCGGGCATACCATCTCCTGATCCTCCAGTGGCTTGAGCATATGGACTACCAGAAGAAACACTATCCGTATCTCTTCTCACTTGCCGTCAGGACCAATCCATTCGATGAGAAGGCAAGCGTAATCATCGAGTGATACTTTTTTATATACACATAGTTATATATAATTTTGTAAATGCGTTAATTTGGATTTTCTTTGGGTTGGTCTTGACACATGTCTTTTAAAAAAATCTTTTAATAATTTGATCTCTTCAGAGGTGAGATCCCTGACTTCCGGGTGATTAAGCACATAAGCCAAGAGCCTCAAGAATCGTTCGTTGTTTTTTGGAGACCTCCGTGGTAATAACCTCTCCATTGGCTAACCGAATCTTCTTAATTTTCACCAGTTCAAGAAGAAGGCCATCGAGCGTATATTCTTCAAGAAGATCCGTATCCTTCATCTGTTTCAGCAGTTTCATCCTCAGAATCAGGCTGATGAACGTGACAAAAATGAATCCCCTCATCGTCGACTCTTTCCTCACATTCATTGGCAACACCTGCAGATCCTGCTTCAGCATTCTGAACATTTTCTCAATACAATCGCGTTCCCGGTACACCATCAGACAATCCTTCCAATCCAAGTCACCATGCGACAGGATAATCTGCTTACCCATTCGGTTAATTCTCTGGGAGACCGCATTTGTCCGGATCTCAATCAAGAATTGGTTCCCCTGCATCTGCCAGGAAAAATACGGTGCGAAGTCTCCAGCCCGTTCCTTGAAGACCTCTTCGGGCTTTCTCCAGGAGGGTATCGTGATATGTTCGAGTTTCTGTTTCACGTCGTGAAGTCGAATGTAGAAGAGATGCCGCTCATCCTGCTCCCGTTTCAGGTCATAATAGCAGAAACCCTGAATATCCTTCCCATTGATCTGGAGTGTGACAGGCTTAACAAAAATCGGCTCTTTCTGGTATTTTTGGAGGTAATGTGGATTCTCCAGGTCGCGCTGAGCCTCGGAGAGAACTTCTTTGACCGCTTTGAGTGTAAACGATACGGGAATGACGAATGACACTTTGTCCTGGACCAGTTCTTCCAGGTTACCCTGACTGAAAAAACCCCTGTCGAGAACCACGGTATACTTCTTGACCCCGCACGCCCGGATCTTAGTGATGGTATTCTTCAAGGTCACGACATCGACGATGCTGCCGGGATAGATGTCATACATCACGGGAATCGAATGAGTGGCATCGAGGATAACCGAGAAGTTGACCTGGGGCAGGTCCAGTCCATCACGATTGTATCCATACTCCAGGAGAGAGATGAACTTGGAATAGCTGGATAAACTGGTGATATCATACACCAGCGTCGATTTCGTACCGATCTCCTGCACGAGCATCTGCATGAACTTTTCAGGGACACCACTTGTGCCGAGGTCTGAGAGGAGGGTACTGATCGCTTGGCTGCTCAACGATAATTCGGGATTCACGAGTGCGAGAGCACTTTCTTCATACCATGGTACGACAAGGTGCATCGCCACTGGCCGAAGAACCCGGTTCAGCGCCAGCGCAAGAATGACCTCTTTCTCTCGCTCACTCGATAATTGCCCGAGATACTTATCGATGTGGAACTCCTGGATGATCTTCTGAAGGGGGAGCAGATTCCCGTGGGTGTATGCCTGTTTCGGAACGGCTGCAATACTTGGGCCAATAGCTCCTTCAGTTCTCACTTTCACTGGTGTTCCATTGATATTTTTTCCCAGGTAGCGTGATTTGTGGCGGATCTGTTTCTTCTCCGGATCATAATAGGGAGCATCCTCATACCAGTACTCTTTCCCATTGATCTTTTTGATGCGAACGATGGGCTTCATCTGCTTACAATATAAGCACATTATATTATATAGATCTTGCGGTTGGTTCTTCCATTAGGAGAATAAGGTGCAATACGCGGGAATACTGTGCTTATCTTTCAGGAAGTCAGGGAGATCAAACGTGTGTGTTTCTTCTCCCTCTTTAAGGATGATTTGATAGTTGCTCATATCTAGGGTTACAGTTTTTTTAAATACTTATACATTATCGTGATTTTTTTAAAAAAAGCACAGGCTGCTCTCCTTCCGGGCATTTCCTGGGAAAGATCCTGTTGAACCAGCCCACCACTGGTGACACTCTGCTTCTTTTTCGCGATAAGGGAACAGGTAGGGCAATGCCAGCATCCCCTTCGCCATTAACGGATACCCGGTTGCATGGGACTGGCTGCTCTGGGGAACCGATTCCAGTTAACGATGAATAAATAATAGCCCCTTCCCTCTCTGTACCCACAATTCAGGGGTGTGGTTAACCCCCTTTCCCTTCAATCATCCCTTGCCTTATCAGTTCTCCCAACGGGGAAAGAGAGATGAGGGCCTGGGGGTAAATACTCCGGAAGAGAACATGAGCATGCAGGATTTGTCGTGGCTGACAAGGGGGAAACAAGACACGTCAAGGCGTTCCACCTACCTCCGCATACTCATTCCCCTGCTCCTGGCAGTCATCTTTTTCCTCATGTGCTCTCTTGTCCTTCCACGGGACAGGATCCTGATCCTCGGCGGGCTGATGATCGCGTATTATATTCCTCCCGCTGGCAAGGAGTCGATCATCCCGATCGGGATCGGACTCGGAATTCCCTGGTGGCTCATGGCCCTGACCGTTACCCTGCTCGATGTCATCACCTCGCTCTTCATGATCATGAACTTCGTCCTCATGCTCAAGGTGCCCCGGCTTGGTCCCTGGATTGAGAAGACAACCGGCAATGGGAGGGATTTTATGGCAGAGCATCCGTGGATGGCCCGGTGGCGAATCCCGGGTGTTGCGCTCTTTGTCATGCTGCCACTCCAGGGCACCGGTGGTGTGGGGGCGACCGTCGTAGGACTGATGGCCGGCCTCACGCCCGGGGAGATATTACTCGCCGTCGGGATCGGGGCAGCGATCGAGAGCCTTGTGTTTGCCCTGGGATCAGAACTGATCTTCCGGCTCATCCTGGCACACCTGGCACTCGGGGTTGCCGTTGCCATTGCCCTCGTCCTCGCATTGATCCTCCTCCTTATCTTATTCAATCGACGATATTCTCAAAAAAGGGAGACCGGGAAGGGGGAGTTGTAGGTGAAGCCCGGTCGCCGTTACAGTCCGGTTGCAGGCAGCCTCAGCACACGGGGGTAGTATTCAATGTCCTGGGGAAGGATTCTCAGTTCGATCGTGACCGGATACCCAAGGGTTTCTTCGATGGACTTCGCCAGGTGATCAATGTCCGGCAGTTCACCTGTTCCTCCCACAACAATCAGCGCATGGGCAGGGCCGTTGACCATGAGATCATCAGGGCGATATACCAGGGTCATCCTGTTTATCGTGTATGGCGTCCCCTCCAGCCACGTGTTAACCGCATCCTGCGCGAGTGCGGTGTCCTTCTCCTGTTCGAGTGTCCGGTACCCGTTGAAACCAAGGAAGAGAGCAACGATGATAGTTGCGAGGATTGCTATCTCGAATGCATGTTTGCGGTGGAGGTCCCGTTCCGTGCCAGCACGGTGCATGCTCACACCGGAGATCCAGAGAACAGCTCCTCCTGCAAGGATGATGGCAAGGAAGTTGGTCAGGAAGAGAATGAATGCACCACCGGCATTCCCCCACTGCAGCTTGGCAAGTGAGATCCCGACTACAGAGAGCGGGGGTACGAGCGAGATGGCGATGGCAACTCCGGGAAGAGTGTCACCGACATCCTCCCGCGAGCTGGCAAAAGCACCGGCTGCTCCTGAAGCAAGGGCTACGTAGAGTGCAAGCAGGTTTGGGGATACCCGTGAGGTAATTTCAGGATTTGATTGAAACCCGATGGCAATCGGCGAGATAAACAGGGAGAGCAGGAAAGCAACCCCGATCACGAAGATGACACTCATGCTGACGACGATGATCGACTTTTTTATACGGTTCCCGCTGCCAAGCACCATCGCGAGCGTTGCCGCCATGATAGGCATCATCAGCGGTGCAATAATCATCGCCCCGATTACCGTTGCCGTTGACCCTGAAATTACCCCGTACGTGGCGATGATGGTGGCAAGCGTCAACAGGACCACGTAGTTGGTCACCGAACGTTTCTTTCCCTCTCCCTCAAAGAACAGCCTTTCCTGCATTTTTGGAAGGTATTTTGGATCAAACCGGTTATTTGCTATCCATTCAGATACCATAGGTGGAGTCTCCTCATTTCGTCAGATAGTAGTATTCTGCCCTGTGCCAGGCATTATTTTTTTTCGATTGAGAAGGCTCGCAGGCTGGTGAGCCACGTGCAGAGCTATCCTTCAGAAAAAGAGATACACCATCCGGATTCCGTTCGGTAATGATTATATCCGGGCTGGTCACACTACAGGATATGAAAAAATCTTCTCTTATCCTTATCCTGTCTGTTGTCACCCTGCTCCTGGTTGTTGCAGGATGCACCCAGGCACCGGAAACTCCTCCTCCGACAGCTACTCCGACGTCAGCCCCGCCAACGACCCTTGCAACGGCAACTGCCACGCAGCCCGGGGGCATGGGATTGCCGGGTCCCACCCAGACGCTCCCGCCCCAGTATTCGCTCACCTTCCAGGTCACCACGAATGGCAGGACCACCGACCCCCTCACCTATGTGGCAATCAATGGGGGAAGTGGGATTAACTTCGTCACCGATGTCGAAGCGATCCTGATAACCCCGGATGGAACATCACAGTCGCAGATAATGAAGCAGCCGCATTACTCGGGCCAGAACGTCTCTTTCCCCTGCAGCACCTGGCAAAACCGGGTTGAGATCTGGACGACAGCCCCTCAGGTGGGACGAATAAAAGTATATGACCAGATTGTCCCGTTCAGCTCCATCAATCCCTGAAGGGATTTTCCTTTTTTCTTGATAACTACCTGGGGAAACGTATGATCATGCGGGCTTGCCCCTCTCCCCAGCCTTGCTGAAGTTAAGTATTTATTACTAAATGTCAGAATTAACTCACATTACGATGCTATGAAACAAAATACCTTCTATATACTTGCCGGGATTGTCGGCCTGATAGAAGTCGGGGCATTCTGGCTTTCGGTGCAGTACCTGACGCCCCTCCTGATTTCTGTCGTTTTCATCGCAGGGATTGTGCTCCTCTATGGTGCATGGAGGATGATTACCGACCGTCAGGTGGATGAACGTGCCGCGCTCATCAACCAGAAAGCGGGAATGGCGACGTTCATGGTATTCTGGGTGATCTTTTTTGCCACCAGCCTGGGCAGTGCCGTGATTGGTCTTGGTGCGCCCCCTCTCCCTCACTTTCCCCGCCCTCGCGTTCAAGGGCCGGGTGTCACGAACAACACGATAAGACCCCTAGGAAACGGGCCGGTCCTGCCAAACGAGAGCAGGGCACTGCCGGGAGACGGGCCAGGAATGCCGGACGCAGCTTTTCTGGTGCCGGATGATGGATTGGTGAGACTTGGTCATTTCGGTTATCTGCAGCTGGCACTCCTGTTTCTGATGTTCTTCCTGTACGTTGGGTTCAGGCTCTACTATGCAAGGAAGTACGGGGAGTGGGAAACCGATGAAGAACAAAATTAAGGTCTTCCGGGCAATGCATGACCTCACCCAGGAAGCCCTTGCAAACGAGCTCGGAGTCACCAGGCAGACCATCCTCGCCATCGAGAAAGGGAAGTACGACCCCTCCCTCGAGCTTGCCTTTAAAATCGCACGGTACTTCGGCGTAAGTATCAATGAGGTTTTCATATACGGTGAAACTCCATAGACCTGGTTTTCGCTCTCATAATCCGGATCTTTTTGAACAATCAAAATGGCTCCGCCATTTTCATGCTTTCTCCACGACCTCGAGGGTCATTGGCGGTTGGCATGAAAACGGACATGATGCAGCACGGCCACAAGTACCCAAAATGAAAATGCCGGAGGCGTTTTCATATAAAATCGCATGTTCGATTTTCACTTGGGGGAATGTGACGACCGGGATCATGTGCGTTTCACCGATCCCTGTTTGTTCATCTAATTCTCTTCACCTATAGTTCATTATTGCCGACTATTGGTAAATTATATATAACAATATGTAAAACATATTGTACGTGCCGGGACCAACCGGCATACAGCAATCAGCTGGTGAATATCGTGAAAAAAATCAAGCAAATTCTCATCGTCTCAATCGCGATGATCCTGGTAGCCTGCCTGATCATCCCCGCCTCTGCAATGCCCGGGAAAGAAGCCGGAATTGGGGGCGGGAAGATGGGGGGCGGCGACATGACTGCCCGCCTTGACCACCTTGAAGAGCAGGGCTATGACGTAAGTGCGATCCGTGCAGCCGGTGAGAACGGTGACGGGGAAACCGCCCGCACGCTGATGCAGCAGTTCATGGAGGAGCACAAAGACGAGTTCCCTCCACAGGAACAGAAGGAGGACCGGATAGTAGCCCGCCTTGACCACCTTGAAGAGCAGGGGTATGACGTAAGTGCGATCCGTGCGGCTGTTGAGAACGGTGACAGGGAAACCGCCCGCACGCTGATGCAGCAGTTCATGGAGGAGCACAAAGACGAATTACCTCCACCGGAGCAGAAGGAGGACCGGATAGTAGCCCGCCTTGACCACCTTGAAGAGCAGGGGTATGACGTAAGTGCGATCCGTGCGGCTGTTGAGAACGGTGACGGGGAAAGCGCCCGTACGCTGATGCAGCAGTTCATGGAGGAGCACAAAGACGAGTTACCTTCACCCCGGGACAGGGAAAAAACACTCCCGTGACTTCATGGGGATTTTTGCACCAGGACACGGTGAAAGGGGAGACCCCCCCCTTTTCCTGGGCTGAAGTTCTCGTGCTCTCATCAAAAAAGACACCTTCTCTCTTCAAATGAACTCTTTGCAAAATTCATGAGGCCATTAAACTATGAGTGCGTCGAACCTCGACCCGATCGAGGCGCTCCGGGCTGAGTGACCCGCGGAGAACGGCTTATTCGGTCCAGTGCTTGGATCAGAGTGAAAATGAAGGACAGAGGCTAAATTAGGGGAGAACCCTGTCGCCACCGGATCCCGTGACTATTCCCTTAAAAAAAGATCAGGGGTTGATGTTCTGGAAGGGGACGAGTTCGTCCTTCACCCGGTAACTCTTTCCATCGGTGTAGGTGATGTCCACGATCGTCCGATCGATTCCTGTCGTCCCGGAAAACTCCAGGTTGGTATTGATCTGTGGTGATAGTGCAGTCTTTGTCTCGATCCCGCCATCAGAACGGATGACTGTTGCGGTCATGCTGACCACGTACGACTGGCCACCTCCGCCGGCAAAGGTCACCGAGATCCATGGATTCGTCGAGATCGTGTTCTTGGTGACCTGGACTGCCACCAGCTGAGCGCGGGGAACGGCATCGGTAGGTCCAGGGACGAGACCCTTGTCCAATGATGGGCTTCCCGTGGGTGGCGCTGTCCCCTGGGGAGATGATGGTGAAAGAGGGGTTGTACATCCGGCAACCACGACAAGGGCGATGCACAGCATTGCTAGGGCAGGAACTATCGATTTCATGCTCTAGTGAGGGCAGAGATCGGTTAAAATGTTTCCTCCCGGTATGCAGATCCGGTTATGCCCTTTCAAAAAAGAAAGACATGCTCATTCTGCCCGCATGATTACAGGAAAAACGGTGCCTCTATCTCCTTTCGAATCAAGAGGAAATGAACAAACATGGGTATCTTCCGGTTCGAGAACAAGTATGCAGCTCCCTCCAGGGAGCAGCGGGATCGGTATATGAGAGGAGAGGTCGAAGAGCATCAGCTCGGCCCGGAGGGTTCCGTCACCCTCCTCCTCTATGAACATGCCGCATACCTGAAGGACAATATCGAAGGGACCCGGATCCTTTTCACTGGTGATGGCGACAAGGAAAAGTCTGTGACCGAGGCGGCAGCGATGGTGGAGTATCACCGGAATAAGGCAGAGGCCGGGGATTCTTTTCGCCAGGGGGATTCATTCTAAACGAGGATCTGTCCGCGGGATTCCGACCCGGCCGGGACAATACAACGAAGCGAATCCTGCACCTCGTTCAGATGTGGCTGAATCGTTGTTCTGTATCGACTGCAGGACACTGAGGATCGTATTGATCGAACGTGCCATGCATCGTTATTTATTATCAGGCTGCACAAGGAAGAACAGATAAGAGGAAGATGTGCAATGACCCCTGGCAGACTTGTGATCCACCCGGTCCGGATACCATTCAGCGTCCAGACCCCGGGGGGTATCCTTCCCCGGTTTGTCTACTCGTTTCTCATCTGCAACGGGGAGACGGTCACCCTCATCGATACCGGCATCAGGGGATCGGAGCAAGCTATTTTCGGGGATCTCAGGGGTGCCGGCCGGGAGCCGGGAGCAATCAGGACGCTTATACTGACGCATTCCCATCCTGACCATATCGGGGCTGCACAAGCGGTCCAAACAGCCACCGGCTGCAGCATCGCTGCCCATCAGCTCGAGAGAGCATGGATAGAAGATACCGGGTTCCAGGAGAAGGAACGACCGGTCCCTGGGTTCTCCCATCTTGTCGGAGGGCCGGTAAAGGTGGACCGGGTGCTGGCTGACGGGGATACCATCCCTTTTGGAAAAGAGAGATCCATTGAGGTGATCCATACACCGGGACATTCACCCGGCTCCATCTCGCTCCTCCTCCATCCGGAAATGGCTCTTTTCTCCGGAGATGCTATCCCGGTTCCCGGGGATCTCCCGGTGTACGACCATCCGGCTGCATCTGCAGCATCTATCGAGAGACTGATGAATATCGATGGGATTCAGTACCTCTTCTCATCATGGGACGAACCGAAAGAGGGCGAGGAGGTCTACTGGGCGATGGACGACGGGTATGCCTGGGTGGAGCAGGTATCCGGGGCGGTTAGGGACCTGATAGCTGCCCATCCGGGAATCGACCCGCAGCAGCTCACCTCTCTCGTGGTCAAGGAGATCGGGTTGCCCCCGGAGGCAGCAAATCCGATGGTGACCCGGACAATAAATGGGTATTTTCTGAAGTAAAAGCTCTGGCAGGGAAGAGAGCAAACTCTTTCGAGTTGATCCTGGTCCTGTTCGCAATCTCTCTTCCTGGAGGAGTCTTTTCCCGGGTTTCACCGCAGATTGGGGCAAAAAAGGATGTGGGTTTCAGGTCACTATGAACTGCCCGTTCATATCCGGGTGCGGGTCGCAGCGGAAGTAGTAGATCCCGGGTGTTGCGGGTGCGTTGAAGGAGTACGTGATCGAGCGGGGACCGCTGATACTCTCACCTTGATAGAGTGTCGTTGAGAGTGCGGGTGAGGTATAAAATGCCATATTATGTCCAACCCTGTCTTCATTCACGAATTCGATAATGACCCGGGATCCGGCAGTGGCCGTGATGGTCGACCGATCGAACGCGAAGTTGTTTGCAGTCACTTTCAGCCGCTCCTCTGTAGGAGGAGATGCAGAAGGACCGCCCGGTGCGGTCGTTGGGGTCCCGCGCTCCACAGAGGGAGGAGAACCCGACGTACCCTGGGTGGGGATGGTTGCTGTTGTCACGATCGTGGCGGGGCTTTGCATTGGGGTGCCTGTGGGGAGAGCCGTGGTTGAGGGAATCGTGGTCGGGACGGGCGTGACTTCGCTCCCCTGGGGTGATGTGCAGCCGGCACACCATATCGCTGCCAGAGCGATGCAGATCAGGAGCATGAGAGACAGACTTTTCATGCATGAATTCTCCTCTTTCCTGGTACTTCAGCATTGTTGTGAGCGTTTTTTTCCGGCTTTTCGCTCTCTGGTGTAGGGATGATTTGGTGGACGGAAGATTGATGCACCGGATACATTTGCTAGGGGCTGATTGCCTACCATCACAACCAAAGATACCACGCCCCCGCCCCCGAAGTTACGCTCAGGCGGCGGGTCAGTGAATGAAATGGCCATATCAGAGAACAACCCTGCTTCTCATCTCTCCCAACAAAACAGTGGGAAGGCTTTTCTCACGAGGACAGTTGCAGGGGATTTCTCTCCCGCGGAAATAATGACGGGGCTCTCCAGCGGAAAAAATGAAGGGGAAGACCGGGACTCAATCCTGGCGATGGCCATGAGGCAAATCCCTGCTATGGCTCCATTCTCCTTCGAGATAAATATCAAGAAAAATAAATAAAAAATAGAGTTCAGACAAGGGCCGCGGTTATCCCGGTCACACCGGACTGGATGATGACTGCGGTTGCAACGATCACACCCGCCATCATCAGGGCGACCGCGACATTTCCTTTTTTCAGTTCCTCAAATTCATTGATCCCTTTGGTCAACCGGTCGAGGATATTCAGTGCCAGGTAGATGGTTCCAACGGCAAGGAGGATCCCGAGGATCAGTTGGATAAATGCTGCAAGGAGCGAATACCAATCGCCGGAAAGCGCATTGGTAATACCAATGGAGATCCCGGCAACACCGGACTGGATCACAATAGCGATCGCAAAGAAGATAGCTGCAATGATGATCCCGACAGCGACATTCCCCTTCTTGAGTTCCTGAATTTCATCAATTCCCTTTGTGATCTTCGAGAACGTGGCGTAGCCTATGTAGAGGGCTACAACAGCCAGAATGATGGCGATGATAAGTTGGATCAATCCAACAAGTGCGGTAACGATATCCATACTTCCTTTCACCTCTTAAATGTAGGTATAATACACGACACTCTAAAATAAAGTTTTCCCCGAATATCGATATCCGGCCTGGTATCTGCACCAAATCATGATTCAGGTTACAAAATACAATTTTTACTGGTTCGTCACTGAACCGGGGCCGTGGCCTGGAGAGGGGAGAGAGGTTATCATGGTACCAGCCCAATCGAGAGTCAGGAAAAGGATACGGGAAGATTTTGATCACGATTGCACGAAACGTCACTACCGGCCGATGCGAACGCTGCGGGCGAGTCCTGCTCCTCAGCGTGGTAAAGGACGAGTCAGGAATGCAGCTGTTCTGGTGCGGGCGGTGTATTGCTACTGCCGGGGTGGAGGGTTGTACCGATCCACTCAAAACCATCGAATGGCCACGAACCGGGCGTTCGGACAGGACCCGCTGATGTAGGGTGGGATAGAAAGAAAAGAAAGAAAAAAAATCCAGATTTACCGTTCTACGTCAAACGCAACCTTCACGACTGCACGGTACTCTATAATCTTACCCTTGTCGACTTTTGCAGAACAGCGTTTCAGCTCGATTCCTTTAATGTTTCGCACGGTTCTTGCCGCTTCCTTCACGGCATTTGCGGCTGCATCGTCCCAGCCTTTCGGCGAGCTCCCGATAAGCTCTATGACTTTCACCACAGTGGGTTCATTTGCTTTTGGCATTTTTCAATTCACTCCACTTCAACGATGGGTATCCTCCCTACTTGAGGTTTTCGCAGGCGCTGCCGGACCGAAATGGATCCCTGCTGATGATTCTTTGTTCTTTTTCAGGAATGCAGAATAATATTGTCGGAGGGTAAGGGTATCCGGATATTCATCGAATATCCTCTCGTACCAGGATTTTTTCAGGGAACATATAAATAGGTAGAATTTCAGGATGTACCTGAGGTAAATATATGACTGATGTTATCGTGTATGAAGAGTCGATCTGCAATGTCAAGTGGGGCACCTATGTCCTCATCGGGCTGCTCGCACTCATCTTTGGTATCCTGATCTTTATGTTTCCAGAACTCACTGCCGGGGTGCTGGTCGTGCTCTTCGGCGTCCTGATCCTGGTACTCGCAATCCTGACCCTGATCTCTGCCCTGATGAGTACCTCGGAGCACGGTCGTCCCCTGTGGCTGCTGCTGCTGGCAATTCTCGGTTTTATTGTCGGGGCAATCGCTATCATCGCCCCGCAGGTCTTTGGTGCATTCCTGGCAATAATCATTGGAGTTGTCCTGTTCGTCATCGGCCTGATGAATATTACCATCGCCCTCTCTGAAAAGACCTACCCCCACCGGTGGCTGCTCTTTCTCATGGGCCTGCTCTCGATCATCTTTGCCATCCTGTTCATCATCGAGCCGCTCACCGGCGCTGTGATCCTGTTTGGATACCTGATCGGTGTGTACTTCTTCCTGTATGGTATCCTCTCCATCATCGCCGGCCTTGCCCTCCGGAGCGTCAAAAACGAGTACTGCAAGGCATAAGACACCAATTTTTTTGAATAAGAGCCGCTGGTAGGCTTGTTTTATTGCCTGTGTAAGCCAGGAGATTCATGCATTTTTTGGCCCTTCGCTCTCTGGAGTCGGTCATAGTGGCGGGATGGATACATTTGTGTTGTTGCACCCCCCCACTCCCAGATACGACGACGCCGCCCAGTCCCAAAAGGAAGCGTCGAAGGATGTTTTCGTGACAAAAAATTGGTAGCTCTGAAACGCACATGAGACTCCTTCGTCATATCCCCCCCAAATGAAAATCGCGTATGCGATATTCATGTCAAAATGTCTCCGGCATTTACATTCTTTATGCGTGTGGCCGTGCTGCATCGTGACTGTTTTCATGACAAAACAACCCCGGTTCAGTCCTCCCCCCCACGACAGCGAGGAGGCTTTTTTTCCTTTTCTCGTTCATCTGATGCGCCTGTAAGGAACTTCACGAAACTGACGCATTGTTGCAGGATTCCTTTGGAACAGGATATGGTTCCCCCCTGATCCTTCCTGCCATTACGATTCGATGAGGAGATCAGCCCCAATGCCTGCCGGCTCCCGTTACCCCAGGGGAGAGAAGAGCCGGGAGACCGATTCTTTTGCCTTGATCCAGCGGGACCGGTTCTTATATGTCTCAAGGGTTATCTCGGTGCACTTCGGGAGATCGTCCAGAAATGCCTTCTTCATCAGGCCACCGTACTCCTGGTCGTAGAAGAAGGTGTTGGCCTCGAAGTTCAGCCGGAAGCTTCGGACATCGAAGTTGGCACTCCCTACGGATGCTGCAAAACCGTCCACCACGACAGTTTTTGCATGGATGAACCCATTGTCGTAGGCATAGGCCTTCACCCCTGAATCGAGGAGATCGCCGATAAAGGAGAGCGTGGACCAGTATACAAAGGGGTGATCGGGTTTATTCGGGATCATGATCCTGACGTCAACTCCGGAGAGGGCTGCGATGCGGAGCGCATCAGTGATACTCTCGTCGGGGATGAAATACGGTGTCTGGATATACACCGATTCTGTGGCAGTCTGGATCAGTTTCAGGTACCCCTCCTTGATCCGACTCCATCGTGCATCCGGGCCGCCCGAGACAGTCTGGACCGGGCAGTTCCCCGGTCCCTTCGTTTCCGGGAAATACCGGGTATCATAGGGGATATGGTCCATGGCAGCATAATTCCAGTCCATGAAGAACCTGAGCTGCAGCCCCGTCACTCCCTGCCCCTCAATTTTTATCGCTGCATCCCGCCAGTAGCCGAGCGGGCCTTTCCCCAGGTACTCTTCCCCGATATTGTATCCTCCGATAAACCCGTTGGTTCCATCGATCACGGCTATCTTCCGGTGGTTCCGGTAATTCAGGGTGAATATCCGGGGAAAGAAGACCGCATGCTTCCCTCCGGCCTGCTCAAACTCTTTCAGTCCCTTCTTTTTTACCTTCATGCCCAATGAATCGGCGAGCAGGCGGACCTCCACCCCCTCGCGTGCCTTCAGGGTAAGGATCTGGATCAGCTCCTGGGAAAGCGGGTCGTCCCGGATGATGTAATACTCCAGGTGAATGTGCTGCTTCGCCGCCCGGATGGCGTCAAAGAGTGATGCAAACTTGGCCTTGCCATCGGTAAAAATGGTGAGGGCATTATCATTGGTGATGATTGCCTGGTTGCTTTCGAGGAGCATCCTGGCGATGCCAAAGAACCGTTCATACTGGTGACCCTGTAAGTCACGACTGATCCGATCGAGTTCTTTCTTCTGGGAGACCACCAAATCGGTAATGCGTTGGTCGTCTTCTGCTTTCAGCGAGAAGAGACGGCGTTTCGTCCAGTCCTGGCCGAGGAAGAGGTAGAGAAGGAACCCCAGGCCGGGCAGGAGGATGAGGACAAGCACCCAGCTCACGGTCGAGGTAGGATTTCTCCTCTTGTCGAAGATGATAATTATGATCAGCACGAGATCGATGAGCAGGAATATTTCACGTAGTGTCAGAAAGAAGGACAGGGATCACACCTCTACGCAGTTTTACCGGCTTTGATGATAAGAGTTACCGGTCTTCTCCAATGAAAAAAGATCTACCATTCTCATCCTTTTTTCCCAATTGCAGGACGCTCATGGGAGTTCCTGTGAAAATTCCACCGGGTATTCTGGTGTGAAAGTCGCATCCGCGATATTCATATGGGGGGAGGAGACGAAGTGGTTCTCCGTGCGTCTCCGCGTGCAGGGATGCGTCACAACGGGAATCAGTTCGTACTTTTGTTGTTTTCCAGGGATTCTCCTTCCAGTGCGAGGAGTATTGCTTTCCTGAAGAAGAGCTCCGGAGCTTCTCCGCATACGATCCCTTCGGGTCCGGGAGATACCCGGTACAGTTCACGGGACGGCATGCATTTCGATGCATGGCAGTATTCCTCACCCTCAGAAACACGGGAAAGGAGGGTGGAGAGGGATATCCCGTTGAGTTCCACGTAATTCTGCTCTCCCCCTTTATCGGATGAGACGGTCTCCTCTGTAAATGCCAGCGTGATGCCCTCGTCACAAAATACAGGCCGGAGATATTCTAACAGCCCGAGAAAGGATCTCTTTGTATCGGTGCAGGAGAAGCAGGGCTCATCCTGGTCACCGGTATGTCTCCAGAGTACGGTCAGCGTCCTCTCCATGGGTTCCCTCTAATCTTATGAAAAGGAGACGATAAAAAAAATTCGATCGGAGGAACTTATCGTTCCAGCATCTCGATATGTGCAATCGACGCATTCCTGAGTTTGGGTGAATTCCTGAGGGCAGCAATGTCCCGGATCGCTTCGAGCACATGGACCGACTCCTCAAGAAAGCTCAGTATGTCAGCAGGATAGACATCGATCCCGTACTCTTCCTGGAGATACAACGATATCTGCCGGTGATCAAGCCCGTTTTCACGACACTCGATTATCTCGCGGGCAAATTTCTTCTCCGGACATCCGCAATGGGGACTGTCACGGCAGTCACACTTGAGAAACGAGTTGAAAAAGGAGAGAACCTGATCCCGCAGCACGTGGTCAAGACGTTCAGGATTGATGCGGGAGGAGAGGGCATCCAGTGTCGCCCCGTGGAATGCAAGATCAGGGATTCGGTAACCCACTGCACGTTCGATCTTACGGGCGTGCCGGAACCGGGCCCTGCCTGCGATCACGACGACTCTCCGGCCTCCTCATCAAAATTCTTGAGGGAGACCATGGCCTCATGCATGCTCTCTATCTCGATGAGCCATTCATCGAAGAGGCCAGGCTGCTCGATATCGTCCTTGATGTACTTGCCGCAGCAGGCTGCCCCGTTTATTACGTTCGCTGCGATCTCGGCAGCGATGTCAAGGGCAGCCTCGAGATTCTCGTCTCCCGCTTTTTTTCCGTCTTTTACCAGGGTTTTGATATCGGGGGTGTACGTCCCTTCCAGGAACCGCTTGCACCCAGCAAAGAGCACCAGCATCGAGAGCTGGAGCGACTCGACATACTCCTCGATCGTCTCATCCTTGATATCGGCCATGATGATGGCCTCGACCTGGTTCAGCTTCAAAAGGGCGTCCTCTTTTGAGAACCGGTTATTCTGATAGAGCCTGATGATTTTCAGGACCTCGATGGTGATGTCCATGGAAAAATTATACAGGGTGGAAAAGCCCTCGGGCATCTCTTCTGAACCATCCTTGACCGTAAAATCGGATTCCCTGATCGTATTGATCCAATTGTCCCAGCGTTCCTGGTTGTAAAAAATATAGAACAGTTTGAGGGGTTCTTCCTCTTTGACCGCCTTCTCCTTCTTTTTTGCCATCAGTACCTGATGCATCCTTAAATCTTAAAGATTTTTGGGTTTCATCCCGAAAGGAGCCCGGATAAGGGTTAATTTTATATATATTGTATGAAACGCATACAAAAGCATTATTCTGTTTTCG
Source organism: uncultured Methanoregula sp. (assembly GCA_964598015.1). Taxonomy (GTDB): domain Archaea; phylum Halobacteriota; class Methanomicrobia; order Methanomicrobiales; family Methanospirillaceae; genus UBA9949. The sequence continues at coordinate 21,715 of CAZRAQ010000018.1, forward strand.
GCTCACTCCACTCCCTGTGTGATACTCGTGGCTGCAGAACATGATGCGCCAACGCTGGATCTCGGTTATGAGATATTCATTGCCCTCATCTCGATCCTATCGGTCATCAACATGGCCCTGACCGTCATTCCCGGTGTTGATCCCGATGCCGTGGTGGTCGTTTCCTGAATAAACGGTTTTATGACCCTGATCTTTCTCTTCGATTTCGGGCTCCGGCTTTTTGTGGCCCCGTCACGTTCCTTTTACTTTTTCCACGATTATGGATGGGCAGATCTCCTGGCAATCACCCCTGCCTTCCGTATCCTGCGATTGTTCCGTATCGTCAAAGCGTACCGCCTGGTCCGCAAACATGGCATATCCAAACTCCTGTACTATGTCTCTGTAAACCGGGCAGAATCCGCATTGTTTATCCTGATATTTTCGGTCATCATCATCATTCAGCTGGGATCATTCTTTGTTCTCGTGGCCGAGGGGAGTGCTCCCAATGCCAACATAAAGACCGCTACCGATGCGATGTGGTGGACCTATGTCACCATTACTACCGTGGGATACGGTGACCACTACCCTGTCACCGATGCCGGACGACTGGTGGGGATGATAGTGATGACGACCGGGGTCGGGATCTTTGCCACCTTTGCCGGGTACATCGCAAACAAACTCCTTGCACCATCAGGAAAGAAGAAAGCAAAAAAGGGAGAGGCATGAGCCCGGACCACCTCCTGCAGCCGTCACCCTTGCAGAACTGAAACACTATCTGGAAGAGAGGGAAAAAATCGATCTCGAGATCAGTGCACGACTTTCACGGCTGGAACAGACCCTCCATCATGAGAACACACACTCTGATACAAAACCTTGAGCATGACCGGAACATCTCGCTTCACCGCCCATGCATCTGTTTTTTCCCATGCAACGAATCGGTCGCTACCTACAGCCAGGGACCCCAGGAACAAAAGCGATGAGATTTAATACTCTTTTGTTTTTCAATCTGTGAAGGAGACCAATGATGCCTGAGGATGCAAGCAGCAGAAAGATCGAAGAAGCGACCGATTCGTTGAACTCCCGGAAGTTCTACCTGCTCCTCCTCTTCGTCTCCCTTGTCGGTGCCATTGGTGCCCTCATGATGATTGCCTTCTTCTTTCTCGAAGATTATTTCACGGGAATCATCTGGAGCGATATTCCGATTGAATCCTTTGCCCCGGTGTTTGATCTACGGATCCTGGTTATCTGTCTCGTTGGCGGGCTCTGTGTCGGCCTGATACGGCATTATTTCAACGGGGAGATCGCTATCATGGCCGAGGACCTCAACGAATTCAACGAGAAAGGGAGATTTGGGCTGAAACGAGGGATCGAACTCTTCATCAGGGGACTGGTCTCCCTTGTCTCCGGGGCTCCCCTGGGTCCGGAGGCACCATTGACCGTCGCCACTGGTGCAACAGGGACCCTGATTGCCGAGAAAGCCCGCATGCCGCCGCCGGTGGTCACCCTGTCGTCCCTCTCGGCAATCAGCGGGTTCTTCGGTGCATTTCTTGCCTCACCGTTCGGAGGGGCCCTGATCTTCATTGAAATAACCCTCGAAAAGGGTATCATGACCTGGAAAGCGATCCTTCCGTCCATCGTGGCGGCAACATCAGGATTTGCTGTGTACTTCCTGGTTTCCGGCTCATTCATCAGCGGAATGTTTTCCCTGCCGGTGCACGTAAGGTTCCGTGACATCGATCTTCTGTATGCCATCGGTCTCGGGCTGCTTGGCGGGGCTTGCGGGATTTTTTTCATCATCCTGTACAAGAAAATGCGGGAACTATTCGAGCCCTGGGAGAGAAAACCTGTACTTCTTGGCCTTCTTGGCGGCCTGGGCCTGGGGATTGCCGGGATGCTCCTTCCGCTCACCTTGTTCATGGGGGGCGATCAGCTCCAGGTGCTCATCGACAACTACCTTGAAGTGAGCCTGCTCCTCCTGCTCGTCCTTGTCGTGGCAAAGATGCTTCTCATCACGTTCTCCTTCTCCACGGGATTTGCAGGGGGCTACATCTTCCCGGGCTTTTTTATCGGGGGCACTCTGGGAATTGTCGTGTACCGGCTGTTTCCTTTCATCCCTGTTGAGGTATGCCTTGTTTGCGTCATTGCCGGGGTGAGTGTCGCATTGCTCAGGAGCCCTATCGCCCTTGCCCTGATAATTGCACTCGTTTTCAACCCGGCACTCATCCCTGCTATGGCTGTTGCGCTGGTGATGGGCTTCATCGTCAGCTACAAGTACTCGCTCCCATACACCAGGAAGGCAGACAGGAAGGAGGGGTGAGACCGTACCGGCATGCAAGGGTAATCCAAGCCAGAACGCTCAGGATGCGCCATTTGATGTGATTGGTAAGAAAGGGCCCGATCCTGCCCCTTTTTATTAAAAAGAAGTAGTGTTATTCTTTTCGTCGCAGTGCCAGGAAGAGTATCCCGATTGCGGCAATGATCGTCAGTGGCAGGAGCCCGGTCTGGGTAGGTGTCGGGGTCGCTGGACCCGCAGGAAGCAGTGTTGCCGAGATCTGGGCGGTCTGGCCTGCCGTCACCTGTTGTGTCGTCTGCCAGTCCTGGTATCCGCTCAGTTTCACAAGGACCGTATAGGTTCCGGGAGCGAGAGAATCGAGCGTGATGGGAGTCAGCCCTTTGAAAGCATTGTTCAGGTAGACATTTGCCTGGCTGGGAGCTGAAACGAGAGAGATGCCCCCGAATGTCGGGTTCTGCACCGGGTTCAGGGTGACATCGATATTGTAGTTCTGCCCGGCAACCACGGTGCTGGTGGTGGAATAGTCCTGGTACCCGGTCTTTGTGATGAGAAGGGTGTGCGTCCCGGGAATCACCTGCGTAGAGACGAGCGGGGTTCCCGAACCGGTCTGGCCTTTGTAGACCCCATCGCCGTAGACGTTCGCCCCCGGTGGATTCGAGGTGATGCTCACCGTCGCATATTGGGGTTGCTGGTCAATGGCCAGGGTTGGGTTGAGATAGGTGGTTGCCCCGGCCGAGATGCTGGCCGATCCGGTCCAGTCCAGGTAGCCTGCCTTGGTCAGCCGCACCGAATGGGACCCGGGCACGAGGTTTCCAATCGTGGTGGCAGTGACTCCCCGGTAACTGCCGTCGACATACACCACCGCTCCACTGGGGGAGGAGCTGACGCTCAATGTCCCGGTGGTGACGGTCGGCTGAAGCATTGCATTTACGTAGACGGTCTGCTGATTGATCACATTCACATTGGTGTAATAATCCTGGTATCCGGACAGGTACACGGCAACCTCATGGGTACCCTCAGGGACGTTGTAGTAGGTGTAGGGTGTATTCGCATACAAGCTGCGGTCTAAAGTGATCATTGCACCGGAGGGTGTCGAAGCGACCTGGATATTCCCGGTCTGTGCACTGGGGGATAGGGTGACGGAGATAGTGATGGTCTGTCCGGACTGGGGGTTGCCTTGATACGTCTGGGTCTTCGTGTCATACCCCGGGGCACTGACCATGATGGTATGGCTGGGGTTTCCCGTGGTGGAGACGGCAACGGTCACCGGGGTCTCACCCTTGAACTGGCCGTCGAAGTAGCAGTCAGCATAGGATGGGTTGGACTGGATCAAAAAATATCCCTGTTCTCCCCCTGGTGGAGCAGGGAGTGTTGCGGGGACCGCCTGGGTCACCACAGGCTGAGTCGAGATCATGGCAGAGGATACTGCAACGATTGCTGCAAGCAGCAGGACAATCATGAGGAGGCTGGTAGATCGCATAAGAAACACCTTCAGTTGGTATAACGACAAATGCCGTCAGTTACTATTTCAAACTGCCGATCTCCCGCAGGGCAGATTCCTCTCTCCTGCCCATGGAATCAGGGGAAAAAGGGGGGTCTAATGTTTTACCCAGATGTAGACCGCAATAGCAATAATCCCCGATGATGTCGCGAGACCGAATGCAAGGATTTCGTTGTTCCCGTCCCATGTCAGCGCCGCCCCAAGGAGGAGGACAGAGAGCGCGATGATCACCAGGCCCAACACTTTTGTTTTCAAATCATCCAGATTACAGATCTTCAGCCAGCCCGGCAACGGTGCTTTTGCGATAAACAATTCGTAGAAACCGAGTGAAACGACATAAAACACGGTCGCGACCAGGAAGAGATCGATAATCTGGATGGATGCCGCCATCACGGTTTTCATCGATTCAAGGGTGAAATCCATGGCTGAAAAGGATTTCACGATGGTTGTGAGAGAGAGGATGAATCCGTACACAAACAACGTAATCGAGATCAGTGCTGAACCAATCACAGTAAGGAGAAACAGCCATCGACTCGAATAAGCGATGGTATTCATGACAAACCGGCCGGTATCGTCAGACTGGCAGGAATCCCCAGTCTCTTGCTGATTATCATCAGAGGTCATGGACAGAGGATATTGTTTGTGGGGATAAAAAGTGAGATGCCGGAGAATGCATTGGCAAAACCCCATGGCGTTCTGCGAATCATTTCATTTTTTATCGTAAGAGCCGGCAACGCTCCCTCTTCCCCTCTACTCATCCACGGGTTGCCTGAAAGTTGCCTCCATACTGACGCGGCTTTAATAGGTCATGGACGAATTTCTTGGGAAGTAAAGGTTCATGCTACACATCAAGCGCAGAGAAGAACTGGACTTCGGATATGAATTATTCATCGCCGCGGTATCGATACTGTCGGTCTTCAACATGGTCCTCTCCTATATCCCGGGCGTCGACCAGGATGCGATCAATGTTGTCTACATCATCAACGCCGTACTCACCATCCTCTTCATTTACGACTTTGGTCTCAGGTTAGCCACGGCACCCTCGGGGTCGTTTTACTTCTTCCGCGATTACGGATGGGCAGACCTGCTGGCGACCATCCCTGCGTTCCGCATCTTCCGTCTGTTCCGCATCTACAAGGCATACCGGTTCGTCCACAAGTCAGGCGCAGGATATATCCTCACGTACCTTTCAAGGAACCGGGCCCAATCGGCCTTGTATATCCTGGTGCTGATGGTTATCCTCATCATCGAATCAGGGGGATTTCTGGTCCTGCAGGCGGAACGTGCGGCACTGTCAGCAAATATCATCACCGCCGGCGATGCGATATGGTGGGCGTACGTGACGATCACCACGGTTGGCTACGGGGACCGGTTCCCTGTCACACCCACCGGCCGGCTGGTAGGAATCATGGTGATGACCACCGGGGTTGCCGTCTTTGCGACATTTGCCGGGCTGATATCAAGCAAACTGTTAGCTCCCCCGGCAAAGGAGGATGAACCTGCTGAAGAAAGCCCGAAGGGAGAAGACCCGGCTGCCCGGTATCGGGCAGAACTGAAACAGCTGATCAGCGATCGGGAGAAATTAGAGACAGAGATCACCAGTCGTCTTGAAAAGCTGGAGCAGCTGACGGCGAGGGATCAATAGGGCTGTTGAGCGGAACGAAGGGAGAGAGATACTATTTTTTTTCTTTGAAACACGTATGAAACCTCCTGGTCACATGCCACGAAAACCGCTGTGATATTATCCGGTGGGCATGGTGGCGTGTATCGCATCTAGTGTGTGTGGATACGGGCGGTCCCCTTAACGAAAGACACCGGGACCGTCCGTTGTCACTCCCATGAACAGATTTTCCGACTCACACGACTTAGCACCAGCCAGCAAACTTTTTTGAGACGTATGCTGTACCTAGTGATTGGTATGACAAATACAGAACGAATTGAGAAAGAAATAGCGGACATGAAACATCAGATGGGGAGCATGCCAAAAGAGCAGACAAAGCCAGAACGATCCGGATTTTTAGGACTCACGATAACATTCATTGTTGGATTTATTCTTGGAATAGTCATGGGGTATGTAATTTTCGCGTAGATGACGGTTCTGACCCCCCTTTCATCTATGCACAGGGCGGTGCAGACTCGCCCTTTCGTTACTCCCCCTCCACAGCCCGCAGAAGCCTCACCGTCAGGTCTGCTGCCTTACGTTGTTGATCGGCCGATGAGATAGTCGCAATCCCATCTCCCGGCTGCGGGCCATAATTGCCGAACTGGGCGTGGTTGCCCCCTTCGATCACCTGCATGATTGTTCCCGGCGAGAGCTGCGGCAGGGTTGCTTGAAAATTGTCCCTGTCGAGGACAAGATCATTCGAGCCGTACGTGGTAAGACCTTTCAGGTCGGTCTTTGAGAAGTCATCGGAGTCTGCCGGATAGGATGCCCAGAACACCAACCCCTCCACCCTGCCAGGATTATTTTTTGCATAGGATGCCGCCATGGATCCCCCCAGGGAGTGGCCCCCGATGACCCAATAGCGCATGTCCGGATAAGCAGCGATCACGTCATCAGCATTGCTGACCCCAAAGACAGCCAGTGAAAGCGGCATTTCCACGATTGACACCATGTAGCCCCGGCTGGCAATCTCCCGCGCTATCGGGGCGTAGGAACGATAGTCCACATGCCCGCCAGGGTAAAGAATAAATCCGGTGATCGGCGTGACCGCGGTCGGGGTAAAAACGATACAATTCCCGTTCTCCTGCACGGTAACCACTTCGTCGGATACCATCGCGGTGAGTGCCTCTTCATCCGGTCCTGAAGGAGTCATCCCCCAGGCAATGAAAATGATCAGCCCGAACAATATCGCCCCAACAGCGACAATCACTGCCATCTTTACTGCTTTGCTCATTCTTCCTCCCCCCAATCATCTGGCGATTGGACTCACGGGTCGAGCGGACTCACGGGTTGATAGATAAAAAGACAAGAACCGGCATGAACGTATCGGGAAAGGAATCGTGTTGTTTGGTATGCAAAGGTTTCCCTGAAGACTGGGATAGTAATTATCCAAAAATCAATCTGTGTATGTTCCAGGGACTTTTACTGTCCGCTCTCCTCTTTTGGGATCCGAAATCTGGTACTTCTGGGAAAAAAGCAGAACCGGGATATATCCCGGTCGAATTCACTTCTTCTCTTCGGTCTTCTCTGCTTCTTTCTTGTCCTTCTTATCGTCTCTGCGTCCCTTCACTGCTTTTGCTGCAGCAACTTTGCCTAATACTCCCATTTGTGTTCCTCCATGACTCGCTCACCCCGACCCGGAGAATAATACTGCCAGGAATGATTGAGCTCAGTGCATCAAGATCCCGTAAGAATATATACATATGTCTACCCCCTCACCTCTCCGCACAATGTACAGGGAGGTGATGGCAGGAATCAGCAGGTAGATTTTTATGCAAACCAGACGTTTGAGTAGCATTGGTGATTATTCCAATGTCAGCTGAAATGACTGAAACAACTTCTCACCCTATGGGAACGTTCTTCCCATGGTGGCTCCTGCTCATCCAGGGTATTCTTGCACTTATCCTGGGTAGTTTCCTGCTCGTGTATCCCATAAGGACCCTTTCGGTAATCATCTGGTTCCTTGGGTTTTACTGGTTCTTTAGCGGTATTGTGACCCTGTTCAGTGCTTTTTCGGACAGCCGAGAACGAGGAATGAAAATCTTCCTCGGTATACTTGGTATCATTCTCGGTCTCCTGATCCTTGCCTATCCATTGTACAGCACCTTCGTCGTGCCGTTTATTTTCACCATCATGGTGGGAGTATTCGCCCTGATTTATGGATTTATTGCCCTGTACGGGGGCCTCACCGGCAAGGGATGGGGCGTTGGTATCCTGGGGCTCCTCTCTGTCATATTTGGGCTCATCATACTCGCAAACCCCTATGTCTCCACACTCGCGGTCCCCTTCGTATTCGGGATTCTTGGGGTCATCTTCGGGTTCGCGGCTATTGTTGGCTCCTTCTTCCTCAGGTCGGCACAGAAAGCATAACATAGATCTCTTCTCTTTTTTCAAAGACAATAGAACACGAAATCGATAAGAAAGTGTTTCTTATCAGGTCTTTTCGGTGATGTACTGTGGAGAAGACAGCCCCTTTGAAAGGAATGTTCAGGAGGTCTCCTTTGAAGTGGCGGCTCTGCCCGATTGCTCTGGTGTTCCGGGTGATCTTGCTCGTGGCAACATACTTTTTGCATCCTGCAGAACCCAGGGATGGTCCCCACTACTGTAGGACTTACGCAGTTGACCGAAAGATCCTTAGCCAATGAAAACCGATTATAA